>WGCN01000134.1 GCA_015493745.1 Calditrichales bacterium | reverse complement strand
TATTATAAAAACACCATTGAACGCAACCGCTCCCTGCTGATCCAATTACGTAAAACCTTCGCCCAGTTAAACAACAACTGGACAAAGGTACGGCGGCAGGTGAGTGGTGATTTCATCGATCTGGACGCGGTTACCGATATGTTTGCCGACATCCGTGCCCGGCACACGCCCTCGGATAAGCTCTACCTGAGCCAGCGTAAACGCAAAAAAGAGCTGGCGGTTTTGTTCCTGTTGGATTTAAGTCTTTCCAGTGATTCCTACGCCAACGGCAACCGTATTCTGGATGTGGAAAAACAGGTCTCCATTTTGTTTGGCGAGTTGCTCGATGAGTATGAAATCGATTTTCAAATTGACGGATTCTATTCCAAAACCCGCAACAATACCGCCTATATCACCCTGAAGGGTTTTAAGGAAAGCTGGCAAAAAGCCCGCTTGCGCATCGGCGCCGCCGAGGCGGCCGGCTATACGCGCATTGGCACCGCCCTGCGCCATGCCACCGCCATTCTGAAAAAAAACAACCATCGCAAAAAGTGGCTGATTCTGCTCTCCGACGGCAAACCCAACGACTATGACCGCTATGAAGGGCGCTATGGCGTGGAAGATATCAAACAGTCCATACGTGAGATGCGCATGAACGGCATACATAACTTTGCCTTTGCCATAGAGGAAGACGCCCGTTATTATCTGCCGCAAATGTTTGGGGAAAATCACTATAATATCCTGACCAGCCCGGTTGAGTTGTTGCATGCCCTGACCAAGCTTTATGACCGTATCGAACACAGTTAAGCCGGTCTTAAACGGATGTAAACGGAACGTATCGCCCACCGTTGTCAGGCATCTATATAAACAATTTTTACCGTAAGCGTTTTAGCTGATGGCCTTACTCCGGCAACCGGGGGAAGCCGGCAACACAATCATAGGATAAAAGCGAGAAGTGAGATGAGTAGCGAACAACATGTACTGAGTAGGGAAAAGAACGATATTCTGCACCCGCCCGGCGGTATTCTTATCTGGATACTGATATTTCTGGAAGTGATTACCTTTATGATCGCCTTGTCGGTTTTTGCCTACATGCGAAGCCGAAATGCCGCCATGTTTGCCGAGTCGCAAGCCATGCTCAACCCCTTGCTGGGTACCGTAAACACCATTGTATTGTTGAGCAGCGGTTACTTCATGGCCGAGGCTGTCCGCAAACTGCGCGCCGGTTTACTCAAGCTGAGTGTGCGCTATACGCTGGTTACCATCCTGCTGGGGCTGGTTTTCATCGCCATAAAAAGTTTTGAATACAGTCAAAAGATAGAACACGGTATCGGTCTGGAATATAACACCTTTTTCACCTTCTACTGGCTGCTGACCGGTTTTCACCTGATTCATGTGTCGGTGGGTATCGTCATCCTGGTATTTATATATTTCAGCCTCCGAAAGGGCCGTTATGATGCCCGCGATCATGAAGATGTGGAAACGGGCGCCGCCTTCTGGCATATGTGCGATCTGATATGGATGCTGCTGTTTCCCATGCTATATTTAATAAACTAAGGGAGAACCTTTCATGCTTAACAACAAAACCGGCTGGCTGCTGCTGATTCTTTTTACCCTGGCCGGGAGTTGGCTTTCCGGTCTGTCCCATGCCTTCCTGGCATTGGTGATGATCCTGTTTGCCCTGAAATTCTTTATCATCAGCTATCAGTATATGGGCTTAAGATTTGCCCATCCCTTTTGGAGATACAGTATCAATATAGTCGTGCTTGGTTTTGTCTCCGTGATTATATTCTCTTCACTTTAGAAGAGGAGGGTATAATGAAACCATTGCTGATGTTGGAAGATATTTGGACATTTATTCAGGCCAACGGCTACAAGGATTTTATGACCTACCTGATGGTGGTTATTATTGTGGGTTCGTTTTTTTATTATATAATCGACTATCTGCGCAAGGAGATCAAAAAGGACAAGGATAAATACTAAGAGCCGGAAGAATATCCTGTGTTCCCCGGACTATTGTGTGGTAAAAATCTGAAACCCGCTATAGGCTTCCATGCCATGCTCTCCGATATCGAGCCCGCGAATCTCCTCTTCCACGCTAACACGGATCCCCAGGGTTGCTTTTAAAGCGGCAAATATGGCATAGGCGGCCGTAAAGGCCACAAAACCGGAGGATATAATACCGACAAGCTGATGTAACAGGCTAAACTCCCGGGTAAAAATACCCACGGCCAGCGTACCCCATACCCCGCATACCAGATGCACGGAAATGGCGCCCACGGGATCGTCGAGGCGCCATCTGTCAAAGAGGCCCACGGCCAATACCACCAAAATTCCCGAGATAACTCCGATAAGAATGGAACTGCTTATGGATACCACATCCGCTCCGGCGGTAATGCCCACCAGTCCGGCCAGCGCTCCGTTTAAAACCATGCTCAGGTCCGGCTTCTTTTGAGTTCCCCAGGATGTGAACATGGCTCCGGTGATTCCGGCGGAAGCGGCCAGACAGGTGGTTACCAAAACATAAGAGACTTTACCGGGGTCCGCGGAAAGAACGGAGCCGCCGTTAAAGCCGAACCAGCCCAGCCAAAGCAGGAAGGCGCCGGTTGTGGCCAGGGGAAGGTTATGTCCCATGATCGGACGAATGGAACCGTTAACATATTTACCATGGCGGGGACCCAGAACCAGAACACCCGCCAGGGCGGCCCAGCCGCCTACCGCGTGTACAAAGGTGGAACCGGCAAAGTCGTGAAAGTTGAGATTGGCCAGCCAGCCGCCTCCCCAGCCCCAGGAACCGATAACCGGGTAAACCACGGAAATATATATAAGCGAAAACAGCAGAAAACTGTTTAACTTGATACGCTCGGCCACTGCGCCGGAAACAATGGTGGCCGCCGTGGCCGCGAACATGCCCTGAAACAGGAAATCGGTCCAATAGGTAAATCCCGTGTTATAGACGCTGGTGACGCCGCTGGCGTCTGTGCCGATTCCAAAACCGTTGAATCCCAAAAATTCACCGATCAGCCAATGTCCTGCCGGGTACATCAGGTTAAACCCCATTAGTGTAAAACTTAGCAGGCCGATGGAGACGATCAATGTGTTTTTAAATAAAATGTTGACCGTGTTTTTAGCCCGGGTCAGTCCGGCCTCCAGGGAGGCAAAGCCGAGGTGCATGATAAAAACCAGAAAGATGGCCACCATCATCCACACATTGTTAATCATAAAAATTGCATCCGGTGTCGGTGTTGCCGCGGCGCCGCCGGCGGTAAGCGCACTCTGCGACACGGTTTGAGCAAAAACAGATCCGGAAACCATGGCAAAGGCCGGCACCGCCAGAAAATACCGTATTGAAAATCTTTTCATAACCCTTTTCCTTAAAATTAAATCCTGAAATTATCCGATGGCCGCGCGTCCCTTTTCCCCGGTACGGATACGGATACATTCCTCCAGGTTGTGAATGAATATCTTACCGTCTCCGATTTTACCGGTATGGGCGCCTTGCACAATCCCCTCGATGGCCGCGTTTACGAAATCGGAGTTGATGGCGATCTCCAGGCGGATCTTTTTTAAAAGGCTGACCTCGATATCCGCTCCGCGATAATTTTCGCGATAACCCTTTTCCTCACCGCAGCCCAGGGCGTTGGTAACGGAGATTTTATATATCCGGCGCTCAAACAGGGCTTGCTTTACCATGTTTAGTCTTTCCGGTTGTATATAGGCGATGATTAGCTTCACGATATCTCCTCGATATATAGCATGAACGTCTCTCCCACAGGCAAGCGCCATGCCAGACCTGTGGAAAAGGGGACGGGACAGGAATCGGTTAAACGGCCGGGAGCGGGGAGTGATGGGGAAATGGGGGAAATAGAAGAATGGGAATTACAAAAATGTAGCTTATGACTATTAAAGCTACGAAAATGTAATACGGGTCGTGAATGCAGGATATCTTCTTAAATTTTTTGCACATTATACATTTATAGTTTAGGTTAAAGTGACAAATATGTAAGAAAAATAAAGTAAAAATACAAAAATGTTGTACTAAATAAGGAAAAAATATGTCCCGCTTATTGGCCGAAAAGTTTTCCATTTTGGTTAAAATAAACAAAGCCGTGAGCCGTACGCTGGATTTGAATGTCTCCTTTGCGGATACATTGCATATCCTGCGGGATTCCTATGATGTAAAGTCGGGGGCTGTATTTTTGTTTGACGAGGGGAAAAAATATCTGAGAATAGTGGCTTCCGTCGGGTATGGGCTTAACACGTCCAAAATTAAATACAAGCCCGGTAAAGGGCTGACCGGCCGGATCGCCATGTCCGGCAAGCCGGTTATTGTGCCGGAGGTGAGCAAGGAGCCGAAGTTTCTGAACCGGCTGAGTTCCTGGGATCCCAACAGCAATGAGGAACAAAGCTTTATCGGTGTGCCCATCGTTTCCGAGTACAGCACACTGGGGGTTCTGGTGGTTACCCTGAAGTACGAGAAAGATCGTAACTATACGGTGGAAAAGCAGTTTCTTACCCTGGTGGCCTCCGCCCTGCTTCAGCAGCTAATGCTGCGTAAGGAGATCGAGGACGAGCGCCAAAAACTTAAAAGCGAGAATATTGTTCTCAAACACAAGCTGCAACAGGAACACAGTTTTAAAAATATTATTGGCAACAGCAATGCCATGCGTGAAGTCTATGAAAGGATATTGCAGGTTTCCGGTTCCAACACCACAGTGCTGATCCGCGGCGAGTCAGGTACCGGCAAGGAGTTGATCGCCAGGGCCATACATTACAACTCACAGCGTGCCGAAAACAGTATTGTAAGCGTTAACTGTGCGGCCATACCGGAAAATCTGATCGAGTCAGAGTTTTTCGGATACGAGAAGGGGGCGTTTACCGGGGCTTATGCTCAAAAAAAAGGACGTTTCGAAATGGCGCACGGCGGCACCATCTTTTTGGATGAAATCGGTGACCTGACGCTTATGGCTCAGGTAAAGCTGTTGCGTGTTTTGCAGGAAAAGGAAATTGAGCGTGTCGGCGGGACAAAGACCATAAAGGTTGATGTGCGGGTGATTGCCGCGACCAACGCCGACCTTGAGGGACTGATAAAAGAGGGGCGTTTCCGCGAGGACCTGTTTTACCGGCTGAATGTTTTTACTTTACATATTCCCCCCCTGCGGGAACGAAAAACGGATATTTTGCTGCTGGCCGATCATTTTATGCTGAAATATTCCCGGCAACTCAAAAAATCGATCCGACGGATTTCCACACCGGCCATCGATATGCTGATGGGCTATCACTGGCCGGGAAATGTCCGTGAACTGGAAAACTGTATTGAACACGCGGCTTTGTTATGTACGGACAATGTTATCCACAGCTATAATCTCCCCCCCTCCTTGCAGACCGCGGAAAGCAGTGGCACCCTGAAATTTGTCTCACTTAAGGATGCCGTTTCCAACTATGAGAAGGAATTGATCCAGGATATGCTTAAAACCACCGGCGGCAACAAGGTGAAGGCGGCGCGGTTGCTTAAAACCACGGAAAGGATATTGGGCTATAAGGTCAAAAAATATGGCATAGATATATCCCGCTTCAAATAAAATTCCCTTTGTTTTTTTCTGGCACGCCTGTTGTAATACCCGTAAGCGGATTATAACGGATACGGGTTTCTTCTCTCGTCTACCGTTCCGGCACCCCTTCCCGGACATTGACTCAATACAAAGGATAGATATGAAAAAGCAAGGACTTTATGACCCGGCCAACGAGCATGACGCCTGTGGCGTGGGCTTTGTCGTTAATATCAGCGGCAAAAAAGAACGCTCCATTGTGGAGGATGGTTTGCGGATGCTGTGCAATCTTGAGCATCGCGGCGCGGTGGGCGGCGACCAAAAAACGGGCGACGGTGCGGGGATGATGGTGCAGATTCCCCATCTGTTCTTTAGGAAAAAAGTTGCCTTCGGGCTGCCTGCCGCCGGAAAGTATGGTGTTGGGTTCCTTTTTTTACCGGAGGATAAACAACAGTGTGAGGAAATACGAAACCATATCGGCAAGATAATCGTGCGGGAAAATGGCCGGGTGCTTGGTTGGCGTAAAGTACCGGTTGATCCCGGCTGTCTGGGTAGTTTCGCGCAAAAAATGATGCCCTCTTTTTGGCAACTGTTCCTTTCCTGTGATATTCCGGACGGCAAGGATCTGGAGCGCAAGCTTTTTGTCATCCGTAAATGTCTGGAAAAGGCCATGCGGGAAATGGGTTACGGCATTGAACAGTTTTACATCGCCTCATTTTCGGCGCGCACCATTGTCTATAAAGGTATGTTTGTCGCAACGCAATTTGCCTCATTTTATCCGGATGTCACCGACCGTGATTTTATCAGCGCCATGGCCATGGTTCATCAACGCTACAGCACCAATACCTTTCCCTCCTGGCCGCTGGCCCAGCCCTTTCGTTTTGTGGCCCACAATGGCGAAATAAACACCTTGCGGGGCAATGTGAATAAAATATCCGCCCAGGAGAAAAGGCTGTCGGGCGGGTTGCTGGGCCGGGATATCGACAAAATACTACCGGTTGTTTCTCCCGGCGGGAGCGATTCGGCTTCTTTTGATAATGTGTTTGAATTGTTAACCCATGGCGGACGTTCCATGGAGCATGCCATGATGATAATGGTTCCCGAAGCCTTTGGGGCGGACTACCACATCAGCCGGGATAAAAGAGCCTTCTTTGAATATCATGCGGCCATCATGGACCCCTGGGACGGACCGGCGGCCTTAACCTTTTGCGACGGAACCCGTATGGGGGCCTGCCTGGACAGAAACGGTCTAAGACCCGTGCGCTATATCATTACCCGGCAAGGCCGGATGATCCTGGCCTCGGAAGTCGGTGTGCTGGATATACCGCCCCATAATGTTCTGGAAAAGGGACGTCTGGCTCCGGGCAGAATGTTGTTGGTGGACACCGGTTTAAAAAGGGTGCTCAGGGATAATGAAATCAAGTCGGCCATATCCCGTCGCAAACCGTACCGGCGCTGGCTGGAGGCCCAGCGTATCGAACTGAAAGGGCTGCTACAGGTGCCCGGCCCCATGGGTATTGATGAAAAAAACATTGTGACCCACCTGCGTGTATTTGGCTATTCATTGGAAGACCTCAGGCAAATTATTGCACCGATGGTCATTGATTCCCGGGAACCGATCGGTTCCATGGGCAACGATGCGGCCCTGGCGGTGCTTTCCCAACGCCCCCAGTTACTGTACAACTATTTTAAACAGATATTTGCCCAGGTGACCAATCCGCCAATCGATCCCTATCGTGAGCAGCTGGTGATGTCCCTGATGAGCTTTGTAGGCCGAAAGAAAAACCTGCTGGAAGAAACACCCGAACATTGTCATCAATTAAAGCTAAATCATCCCACGCTGACTAATGATGATATTTTCCGCTTAAAAAAAACACGATACAGAGGGTTGAAAGTCCGTACCGTGCCCATGTTGTTTGATGCGCTGCCGGGAGGGCATACCCTGCAAGCGTCTTTAAACCGGTTATGCCGGGAAGTGGAAACCGCTGTTGACGACGAATGTTCTCTGGTGATAATAAGCGATCGCGGGGTCGATAAAAACAAGGCCGCCATCCCCGCCTTGCTGGCCGTATCAACGGTACATAGCCATCTTGTGGAGATTGGCAAGCGTCACTTATGCGCCCTGATTGTGGAAACGGGGGAGGCGCGGGAGGTGCATCACTTTGCCATGCTGCTGTCCTATGGCGCCAGCGGTATAAATCCTTATCTGGTTTTCGAATCCATTCCCCTGCTGAAAAAGCGGGGCTATATCGATAAAAACCTGTCTCTGGCCTCATCCGTTATTCATTATATCGAGGCGGTCAATAAGGGCCTGCTAAAGGTGATGTCCAAGGTTGGCATATCTACCCTGCGCGGCTACCGTCATGCGCAAACCTATGAGGCCCTGGGCTTAAGCGAACATTTTGTTGATAAATACTTTAAGGGAACGGCGACACATATCGGGGGGATCGGTCTGGAAGTGATAGAACGGGAAACCCTTCAGCGTCACCGGGAGGCCTGGCAGACCGACACGATATCCCGGGAAAGATTAAATCCGGGAGGAAATCATGCCTACAGACGGGTGGGCGAGCAGCGGCTATTCTCACCGGAAGCCATCGTTTTACTTCAAAAAGCGGTTCGGGACAATGATCCGGAAACCTTTGCGAAATACTCCGCCCTGATCAATGATCATAATAAGAACCTTTGTACCCTGCGCGGATTGTTCCGCTTTAAAAAAGTAAAAGCGGTACCGTTGGCCGCGGTGGAAAAAGAGGAGTCCATTGTAAAGCGCTTTGTCACTTCGGCCATGTCTCTGGGCTCCATCAGTCCGGAAGCGCACGAAACCCTGGCCATAGCCATGAACAGAATCGGCGCCAAAAGCAATTCGGGTGAGGGCGGGGAGGATGAATCCCGCTATTTGCCGCGGCCTGACGGGGAGAGTGCCCGCAGTAAAATAAAACAGGTGGCCTCGGGCCGTTTCGGCGTTACCAGCCATTATCTGGTAAACGCGGATGAGCTGCAAATCAAAATGGCGCAGGGGGCCAAGCCGGGGGAGGGGGGGCAACTCCCCGGATTTAAGGTAAATGATCTGATCGCCGGGTTGCGTCACTCCACGCCGGGGGTTACGCTTATTTCGCCGCCGCCCCATCACGATATATACTCCATAGAAGACCTGGCCCAGCTTATTTATGATCTTAAATGCGCCAACCCGGAGGCCCGTGTATCGGTAAAGCTGGTTTCGGAGGTGGGTGTTGGCACCGTGGCTGCCGGAGTGGCCAAGGCCCGGGCCGATATGGTGCTCATCAGCGGCGGGGACGGGGGGACCGGCGCCGCGCCTTTGTCTTCCATAAAATATGCCGGTTCCAGTTGGGAAATCGGCCTGGCCGAGACACAGCAGACACTGGTGTTGAACAAGCTACGCGAAAGAATACGCATACAGGTGGACGGGCAGATTAAAACGGCAAGGGATGTGGTCATCGCCGCCTTGCTTGGGGCGGAGGAGTTTGGTTTTGGCACCACCGCGCTGGTTTCCATGGGCTGCGTTATGATGCGCAAGTGCCATCTGAATACCTGTCCCGTGGGCGTGGCTACCCAGGATGCCGGTTTAAGAAAGCGCTTTACGGGGCAAGCGGAGCATGTTATCAATTTTATGATGCTGATTGCCCGTGAAACACGCTTGTTGATGGCTCAACTGGGGTTCCGAACTTTTGATGAGATGGTGGGGCGGGTGGACAGGCTGGAGATGGATGACGCCATCGGTCACTATAAAACGCGCGGGTTGGATTTCTCAAAGATATTTTACAGGCCGGAAGGAGAAAAAAATATCCTCTGTTGCACCTCAAAACAGGAGAATGATTTTTCACAGGCATTGGATACCGCTCTGATTGTCCGGTCATACCGGGCCATTGAGAAAGGTGAAAGGGTGGAAATTGAGAAGCATATACGTAACAACAACCGGGCGGCAGGGGCCATGTTAAGCGCCGAGGTATCCCGGAAACACGGCGCGCGGGGCTTGCCCGAGGACACCATCCGGGTTTCCTTTAATGGCTCCGCCGGGCAAAGCTTTGGTGCCTTTTTGGCTTCCGGAATAACCTTTCAGCTGGAGGGGGATGCCAATGACTACCTGGGCAAGGGGCTGTCCGGAGGAAAGCTGATTCTCCGTCCGCCCAAAGGCTCCTCCTTTTCCGCACACAGGAATATAATTACCGGAAATGTGGCCCTGTTTGGAGCAACCGGCGGGCAGGCCTATATCCGCGGCATGGCCGGTGAACGCTTTGCCGTGCGTAACAGTGGTGCCATTGCCGTGGTGGAGGGGCTAGGCGATCACGGCTGTGAGTATATGACCGGCGGGCGGGTGATTGTTTTGGGGAAAACCGGTGTGAATTTTGCCGCCGGCATGAGTGGGGGCATCGCCTACGTGCTGGATGAAAGCCAGTTATTCGATACGCGCTGCAATCTTGAAATGGTCGATATCGAAGCGCTCTCCGAAAAGGAGGATGCCGCCTTTTTATACGCGGTTATCAAACGGCATATTGAATATACCGGCAGTAAATATGCAACCCGGATATTACAGGATTGGGAGGAGGCGCTTCCCCTGTTTGTAAAGGTGATCCCGTTGGAATACCGGAAGGCCCTGAAGGACAAGACAGCCGTGCCTTGTGAGAGAACATTTAAAACACATTATCCGGAGGTATACGCCTAATGGGAAAAGCGACGGGATTTTTAGAATACAAGAGAGCGGGGGGGCGCGAGCTGCCCGTTGGTGAGCGTTTAAGGCACTTTGGCAGTTTTACCCTTTTGCCTGATGATGAGACTCTTAACAGACAGGGGGCGCGCTGCATGGATTGCGGCGTCCCTTTTTGCCACTCTTCCTTTGGGTGTCCGTTGGGCAATCTTATTCCGGAGTGGAATGATTTTGTATACAGAAATCAATGGCAGGAGGCATATGAACGGCTGGAAATTACCAACAACTTTCCGGAATTTACCGGCCATCTGTGTCCGGCGCCGTGTGAAACAGCCTGTACCCTCTCCATAAACGACAGTCCGGTCACCATTAAACAATTGGAACTGGCCATCATCGAACGGGCCTTCAGGGAGGGATGGGTGGTCCCCCGCCCACCGGACAGGCTAAGCGGGAAAAGTGTGGCTGTAATCGGATCTGGTCCGGCGGGTCTGGCCGCGGCTCAGCAACTTAGACGCAATGGGCATGGGGTGACTGTTTTTGAGAGGTCGGCCAAAATCGGTGGTTTGCTGCGCTATGGCATTCCCGATTTTAAATTGGAAAAACATATTCTCGATCGCCGCTTACAGCAGATGGCGGCCGAGGGGGTTGTTTTTAAAACCGATGCCGCCATTGGTGAAGACCTTTCCATGCGCTATCTGCGAAAAACATTTGATGTGATTCTGATCGCCACCGGCGCGGGCCGGCCCAGGGCCCTTGAGGTTCCCGGCGCGGACCTCCGGGGGGTGCATTTTGCCATGGAGTATCTGAGCCGGGCCAATTGCCTGGTGTCGGGCGAGACGGACGATCGCCAGCCCATTAACGCCGGGGGGAAGAACGTGCTGGTCATTGGCGGCGGGGATACCGGCTCCGATTGCGTGGGCACGGCAAATCGTCAGGGCGCCAAAAAGGTCTACCAGTTTGAGATTCTGCCGAAACCCGGAGAATGGCGCCATTCCCATAATCCGCAATGGCCCCACCGCCCGCATATTCTAAGAACGACAAGCTCGCACCGCGAGGGCTGTGAACGGGAGTGGGCTGTAATGACAAGGGAGTTGAGGGGAGTAGGCGGCAGGCTTACGGAAGGTTTTTTTCAGCGTGTGCAATGGAAGGTGGAAAACAACCGGCCGCGCATGCAGCCTGTTCCCGGCACGGAATTTAGCCTGAAGCTTGATCTGGTTTTGTTGGCCATGGGATTTTTACATGTGGAACAGACTCCCTTTCTTCGGGAGAGCGGCATTCTCTTTGATGAAAAGGGCAATATTAAAACCACCGGGAATTATATGACTTCGACGCCGGGTATATTTGTCGCCGGCGATGCCCACAGTGGACCGTCGCTTATTGTCCGGGCCATCCATCACGGGCGGCAGGCCGCGGAAGCTATTGATGACTGGCTGAAAAAATAAAATGGAGCGTTACGGATTGGGTTTTGGAAAAACCCCGGCACGAAAAATTAGGACTCACATAAAGACACGAAGCCACTATGAATTTTTGATATTATTAGCAGGCTGCCTGTCGGGAAGCACAAGGGTAAAATAATTCTTTGTGTCTTGGTGTGAGGAATAAAAAAGGACGCAAACAATGGAGTATAGGTAAGGAAATAAGGTCGGATGTTTTTAGAGAGTGCTTATTCTACTAAGGTTGGGAGAAGAGGAATAAGGTTTTGTTTATGCCGGTGATACCTTTCAGTGTAAAAAACAAGATATAATATGGGATATGTTGCGGAATCAGGTTTAAATGAAGGAAACCTTATTTTTGTGATTGAACCTTAGTAGATAGTGAGAAAATAAACGGATAAAAGCTTATTAGCTTATTGTTGTCCCGGATAGAGATTGGGACTGGCTTTGTCGGCTCGTTATGAGGAATAAAAAATCACTAAAGGCAACAAGGGTCCGGTAAGGAAATAAGGTCGGATGTTTTTAGAGAGTGCTTATTCTACTAAGGTTGGGAGAAAAGGAAAAAGGTTTTGTTTATGCCGGTGATACCTTTCAGTGTAAAAAACAAGATATTATATGGGATATGTTGCGGAATCAGGTTTAAATGAAGGAAACCTTATTTTTGTGATAGAACCTTAGTAGATAGTGAGAAAATAAACTGATAAAAGCTTATTAGCTTATTGTTGTCCCGGATAGTGATTGGGACTGGCTTTGTAGGATCGTTGTGAGGAATAAAAAATTACACAAAGCAACGATACCATTTCCTTAATAATTAAAGGAAATATCCTTTAAAATGTAAATTAAGGTTGCCTCACAATGTAATTTACCTTAAAATCTTGCTTTTCAAAAAAACATGCCCATTATGTCCCTTACATGTATAAAAATAGGCGGCAACGCCCTGAAAACGGAAGATCATTTACACCGTTTTCTTGATGACTGGCAATCGGTATTTGACCGCGAGCAGCAGTGGGTTCTGATCCATGGCGGCGGACCGGCCATCGCCGGGATACTGGATCGCTATGGCATTGCCCATGAATTTATCGGCGGCCACCGGAAGACAAGCAGCGAGGCTATCCGTCTGGTGGAGATGGCCCTCAAGGGCGATGTCAACGGGCGGCTGGTGCGCCAGTTGTTGCAACGCGGGATAAAGGCGCTGGGACTTTCCGGCATGGACGCGGGCATGGCCCGCTCACAAAAGCGCCGGTACGGGAACGAGGACTTAGGGCAGGTGGGCGATATCAGCGCCGTGGATGCCGGACTGTTGCGGCAACTCTTGTCCGGCGGTTATGTGCCGGTGCTGGCTCCCCTGGCCCTGGCGGAGGATTTTTCGGCGCACAATGTAAACGCCGACATGTTTGCCGCCCATGTGGCCGCCTCCTTAAAAGCGGATCGTTTTCTGCTCATGACCGATGTGGAAGGTTTTTTCTGGGACCGGGATGATCCGGCCACCCTGGCCCGGCATATTCGGTTAAACCGGGACGGGGAGCGGTTGGCCCGCACGGTTACGGGGGGCATGCTGCCCAAAATGGAAGCAGCTTCCATTGCCGTGGAACAGGGCGTGGGCGAGGTGTTTATTTTAAACGGTGCGCGGGCCGGCGTTCTGCCGGAGCTGTTTGCGGGAAAAGCCGCCGGCACCAAAATAACGGGAGTTTAGTAGATGGCCTATCCTCAGGTCGAAAGACAGAAGAGCTTTAAAGTGGGTATCGTCGGCGCCGGGGGCTATACCGGCTCCGAGCTGGCCCGACTGTTGGCGCTGCATCCCGATGTGGAGCTGCGCTTTGCCACATCGGAAAAACACCAGGGTAAAAAGTTGAGCGATCTGCATCCCCATGCCCTGGATCGTGTGGATTTGACGCTGATCTCCGCGGAAGAGGCCTGCGGGGAGAAAACGGATCTGGTTTTTCTGGCTTTGCCCCACGGGGTTTCGCAAAATTACGCGGCCCGGTTTTTGGATATGGGCTGCCGGGTGATAGACCTTTCCGGCGATTTCCGCCTGCCGGACGGCGCCCTGTATGAACAGTGGTATGGCAAGGCCCATCAACAGGAGGCTCTGTTGAAGGAGGCGGTTTTCGGCCTGCCGGAGCTATTCCGCAATGAGATACGAAATGCCCGGCTGGTGGCCAATCCGGGATGCTACCCCACATCGGCCATACTGGGTCTGGCTCCGCTGCTCAAGGCGGAACTGATCGATCCCCGGGATATCATCATCGATTCCAAGTCCGGTGTGACCGGCGCCGGTATCACCCCCGGCGACACGACGCACTTTCCGCGGGTGACCGATAACTTTTCCGCCTACGGCCTGATGCGCCACCGGCACACGCCCGAGATAGAGATAGCGTTGAGGCAACTGTACGGTCACACGCCGCGGGTACAGTTCACCCCGCACCTGTTGCCGGTGGATCGCGGTATCCTGACCACCATCTACGCGCGTCCCCTCAGGGCGGTAAGCAACGAGGAAGTACGCGAACTGTTTGCCCGCTTCTACTTTAGCGAACATTTTGTGCGCATGTCCGTCAAACCGCCGGAAATAAAACAGGTGCGCGGCTCCAATTACTGCGATCTCTATCCTGTTTATGATGAGAGAACCAACCGAATCATGGTTATATCGGTTATTGACAACCTGGTAAAAGGGGCGGCGGGGCAGGCCATACAAAATATGAATATTATTTTTCGCCTGATCGAAAACAGCGGCTTGAGACAGCTGCCCATCTATCCCTGATAACAACGGTCTTACAATAATGATACATCAAACCCATAGTGAACTCATATGAACAAGAACATCACCGGAGTCCGGGGCATAAAAGCCTGGGGCGCACATGTAGGCATCAAATCCAACCGGCGCGACCTGGCCATCATCTATTCCGAGGTACCGGCCAGCGCCGCCGCCGTATTTACCAAAAATCTGGTGGTCGCCGAACCGATCAAGGCCTCCCGCCACCATCTGGATGACGGCCTGTTGCAGGCTTTTGTCATCAACAGTGGCAATGCCAACGCCTGCACGGGTGAGCAGGGGCGCCGGGGGGCGGAAGCCATGATAGACGCCGCCGCCCGCGTGCTGGATATCCCCCGTGAATATGTGCTGGTCTCATCCACCGGCATCATCGGCGAACCCTTTCCCACGGAAAAGATCGTTAAGGGCATCGAGAAAATGGCCCCCAATCTCTCCGGCCGTACCGAAGCGGGCTCCATGACCGCCAATGCCATCCTGACTACCGACACCTTTGCCAAGGAGGGTTTTGTCGCTTTTAAGCATGAGGATATCCGCATCAATATCGGGGGCATCGCCAAGGGGTCGGGCATGATCCATCCCAACATGGGTACCATGCTGAGCTATATCGTCAGCGATGTGGCCATCACGCCGCGACTGCTTAAAAAGGCCCTGGTCTCCTGCGTGGATAAAACCTTTAATATGATTACCGTGGATGGCGATACCTCCACCAATGACACCGTGGCCATCATGTGCAACGGCCTGGCGGGCAATCCCGTCATTGAAACGGAAAACTCCCTTTATGAAAAGTTCTATGTTCAACTGGAGAATCTGTGCGCGCATCTGGCCAAGTTGATTGTCTCCGACGGGGAAGGGGCCACCAAGTTTATCGAATACCGGGTGGTTAACGCGCCCAGTGATGAGGCCGCGCGCAAGATCGTGCGCACCATCGCCGATTCCAGCCTGGTTAAAACGGCCATGTTCGGGCGCGACCCCAACTGGGGCCGCATCATTGCCGCCGCGGGCCGGGCCGGGGTCGATTTTGACGCCGACAGGATCGATCTCTATTTTGGCAGCGACAGCCCCTTGCAGATACTAAAAAACAGTCAACCCGTGGAGCATGAACGGGCTAAGCTGAAGAAGAAGATGCAGGCCGCCAACATCGAAATCCTCCTGGATTTAAACCAGGGCGAGGGCAAGGCCACCGGCTGGGGCTCGGATCTGAGCTACGACTATGTACGCATCAACGCCGAGTATACCACCTGAGTCTGTACAGCCGTTGTTCCGTTTAAGGGAATAGGGGCCTGTGCCTGTGGGGCCGGGCAGCTTGTCCGTGGGTAAAATTGTCTGTACTGTGATGAAGGTGATGTGTTGATTTTATGATTACACACCTGGCAATCACAATCCTTTACAAAAGCACACTATGTGCCGAATAAGCCATTCGATTTGGCTGTTGGAGGGAATATGCCAATAGCTATTGTATAAAGATTGTGAAAGTGTTCTGCTTCTGAGCCTTTTAGAATAATTGGCTTTACTTACTTTACTTAATGCAATGATAATGTTAAGCTGCGCGGCACAAACGAAGCGCAGCGGATTTTGCGTCTGAACAAGCGCCTTGTTACGCACTATATATGATCCTCTGTTTTAAGCCAGATATTGAATCCTGGACTTCTTGAGAAATATATGCAATTTCAAGAAAACCGGTAATGGATTGCTCCTGTACTATGGATAACCGCTTATTATTATTAAACTCTATTAGCAAGCCAGCATCATATTGCACGCTTTCATGTTCACCTGAATATTGATCTTCAATAACAACAACACGTGTGACCCTTTCTAACCGACCCAAGTGAAATGAAAGATGATCCATGACATACGTCCAGTTCTTTCCGTTTTTACTTTCGTTGACTTTGATATCTTTAGGTCGGTCACTTATGCGAGCCTTCAAGATGTAGTAGTCGTGCCATTCCTTTGGTGTATCCGCCCAATCATTTTCTATTATCACAAATCTCTTCGGGCCTATTTGAATCGATACATTTTTAACTGTTATTAACGAGCTTCCAAAGTTTATATGGGCAGAAGGGCTATATAGGACTTGAACCTGGCTTTTAACCAGTTCCCTGAGCGCCTTTTCAGATTCCTTGTCAATGAGTTCCGTGAATGATTTCATAGTGCCTAAACTGTAAGTGAGCGGATAAACTCTGCATAATATCCTGTGCAATCTTCAGGTCTGAAATATAAATAAAATTATTACTACCTGAGATTATTTTAAGTAGTGTATTTTATTGTAAATAACATATTTTCCATCAACTAATTCAGCTATGTATACACCGCTTGCCAAATTACGTGGTTTCCAAACATAGCGATCTGTGCGGGACAGGTTTATTTTTTCTATCAAAGCCCCTGAAGTACTATAAATTTTTAATAATGCGTTTTTTGAAGACCTGTTTTTTACGCGAAAAGTGACGGAAGCATTAAATGGGTTTGGATAAATATCGAGAGAAGCATCACGGGAGATATATTGTTCCTTCTTCACAATTGAGGTAACAGTTGTTGTATTATGAATATAAATATCAGGATAGCTCATTATCGGTTTAAAGAAATAATTTGAACCCGATAACTCCCATCTCTTTTCTGTCATTTCCGTTTTTATATTAAACAACTGCAAGCCATTTGAATCGATTTTGACCGCATAGCCAAATAAATAGTCAACAAAGATATCACCCTCTAATAATTTTGTTCCTTCATTAAAAACAGTATCTGTTAAACTTAGATTGTATTTGAAAAGGGTGCCATTATCCCAGGCATATAATTTATCTTCCCGAAAAATAAAGTTTTGAAAATATTTATCCGGTAAAACAGTTTTTATATAGCGAAAAGAATCTGCTTCAAAAGCAAATAAGTTTAAATCATTTTCCATTTGCAGGAAATAATGGTTTCCATCGTATTTCTCTATATGAACTATCTTATCCTGGGCCGAAAAATTAAGCCGCTTTCCCTGAAGTGTATCAATCGCGGGTGAATCATGTAAGTTGATTTTAAAATATTTTAAAACATGATTATCATTCCAAAGAATAATTTGTGAGGAATCAACTTCACCGCAAATATGGTAAAGATAATTTCCGGTACTTATATCCGTTTTATATAAAGAGTCTCCATTACTTAAAAAACCGTTCCCGGATACATCATCAAAAAGCCACGTCCCTTTTTGTATTCTATATGTATTGGGTTGTAGATCAAATAAACCGACCTGGTCCGAAGCATCAAAGTAACTGAATTCCTGTCTTTCTCCCGTTTGAATATTTTCAAGTTCCATTTTATGAAAACCGATTAATTGTTCCGGTGAATAGTCGTTATTTCTCAACAAAAACTTTGAACTGTCGGTCATAACAATATCATAATAACCGGAATAGATATCGTTAATTCCATTTTGCCAGGAACCTAATGTATCAGAATAATCAATATTATTCTGATGGGCATTAACGTGGATCAGATTTCCCATTGAATTGTCTGTTTGAGCGTGATTTACGAAACAGAAAATTAAAAAAATAAAAATATGTTTTACCGTTATTTTGCCACCTCCTCTAACCATTGATTTTCCTTTTTGTAATGAATCTTAGGCACCTTTCCGATGCCGATTCATCGCCGTTGCCCCGTGCGCGAGGCGGGCGGGTGCAAATTCAGCTTGACTAGCTTTTTATACGCGTTTTTACTACTTTAATGTATTATATTGACAACTGTAAAAGAAACATTTTTGAGCGAAATTCTACACCTAACATACCGAGTGATATTCCAAAAGAGTAATCTATTCCATTTTTTTCATTATAAAGGATACCCGCATTATAGCCCATAGACAAAAATCGCAACCCATAATTCCAATAGGTACGGTCTGCTGAAAATGAATAGTTAACCGAAGGTAAAACCGAAAGCAATCTAAAAGGATTAACTGCAAATTCCCAACCGAATTCATAAAATAATTTGCCAGACTTTTTCCCAATATATCCAACTGGTCCGCCGAAAGAGAAATAGTTATGTTTTAAACTTAGAGAACGGTCATTTTTAGAAAAACGGTATTCTATTGCTTCCGGAATTGAATCTGTAAATGACATATAATCGTTTTGGGCAACACTATTATAAGTATGTTTTTGAAAAGAATTTTTAAAATGTAGCCTTCTATTTTTTAAGATAATATTTTTACCTTCAAATTTTGATGAAACAGATTGAAGATTTGCAAAAGAATGAATTGGCGCAAATAAATAGACTACAGAATATTCATTTGCTGTTAAATTTATTTTTCCAAAAAACGGATGTCTGATTGATGCCATATCTTGTAAGCCAGCTAACCCCCAATTTGAGGCGGGTTTAATATGTAGATTCCCACTAATTATAAATGTGGAATCTGGATTCGTTTTAATCTCAACTTTAATAGACTTATATTTGTATTGACCTGGTATATTTTCCAAAACCCAATTTCTGTTAAAAATGGATGAATCACCCTGCATAATAACAACTTGCGAACTATCATAATAATAGGGTTTATTATTAATCTTGATATTGGAAAAATTTAATCCAAAAAATTTTCCTTTAAAAACCGACTTTGCTGATGATACTTTATAGATTGTTTTAAAAGTACAAATGCTGTCCTGGTAAGAAATTGAAGTATTAGCGTTAAGAATCGTTGTGCTGTCATCCGGAATTATGCCAGCAATACCATATTTATAAAACCGCCCACCAACATTAGCCAAGCTTGAGCTACAAACTATTAGCAAAACTATAAAAAATAAGATATTCTTCATTTGATGAAATAACCTTTTCCAAGATGTAAAGCACTTAACTTATATGTGAGTGGAAAAACTCCGCATAATATCACATTGAGGGTTTTTTTTATTGTAAACGTATCTTCTTGTTTTTTCTGAAATAAAAAGGAGTTGATATCCTTTGCTAGTCCGCATAACATCCTGGAATTAGGACTCCTCATTATTTGCGGTATTCGGCTGTACTATTCCCCGGTTTTATTGATGTCATCACACGGACTTCAACAGGAGCTTAATACAGTATACAAAACGGAATGAATTATGTCCAAAAAAATAATTGTCGGCCCAATACCGGGAAGAAGAACGAACTATCTATAATCCCGGGGCGGACGGGAAACCCGTCCGCCCCGGGACGGTTTCATTACAGGGTTTTTTAACATGTGAGGGTCATGGCCGGTTTTCCCGGGCCGGTTGTGTCAAAAATCCAGCGGGTAAACCTTACCCTCCTCGGGGATGACCACCTCCCAGCCCAGTTGCTCACGGATATGTCCGGCCATGGCCCGCACCGCTTCGGTCTCGCCATGAACCAGAAAGGTCTTTTTAGGCGGCTTGTTAAAAGCGCTCAGCCAGGCCAGCATTTCCAGGTAATCCCCGTGGCCGGAAAAACCGGATATCTCCTCGATATGGGCCTTGACCGGCACCTTTTGACCGTGAATCTTAACATTCTTCCGGCCTTCAAGGATGGCCCGCCCGCGGGTGCCCTCGGCCTGATAGCCGATGAACAGGACGGTGTTTTTCCTGTCCGGCAGCCGTTCGGCCATGTGGTGCAAAATGCGTCCTCCGGTCATCATGCCGCTGGCGGAGATGATGACGGCGTTCTTTTTTACCGTGTTGATGGCTTTCGATTCTTCCACCGTGGTACAGATTTTTAAATATTTGGGTTTGAAAATCTCCGTGCCCTGCAAAAACATCTTGCGCGCTTCCAGATTCAGTTCGTTCACGTGCTTTTTATAGACCTCCAGCGCCTTGATGGCCATGGGCGAGTCGATAAAAATATCCAGCTCGGGAATCTTTTTTTCCTCTTCCAGTTTGCGGATGGTATAAAGCAGTGTCTGTGTGCGGCCCACGCTAAAGGCGGGTACCACCAGCACGCCGCCGCGCTGGGCGCTTTCGTTGATGATGCGCGTAATGTATTGTTCCGGTTCGCTTTTGGGGTGCAGGCGGTTGCCGTAGGTCGATTCCAGGATGAGGTAATCGACATTGTAGATTTGCGCCGGGTCGCGCAGAATGGGCCGTCCCGGATGGCCGAAATCGCCGCTGAACACAATTTTACGGCTTTGGGGACCGTCCAGCCTTTTGATGTCCAGAAAGGAGGAGCCCAGAATATGACCGGCGTTTTTATACTTCAGGCGGATATCCTTTTCCAGAAAAATATCCTCGCCATAATGATGACCGCGCAGCAGGGGGAAAACCTTTTCGGAATCCGCTCCGGTGTAAAGAGGCAGCGCGGGACTGTGCCGGGAAAATTTTTTCTTGTTGGCCCAGCGGGCGTCCTCTTCCTGCAGGTGGGCGCTGTCCGGCAAAAGTATTTTTATCAGATCCACCGTAGGGTGGGTGGCGTGGATTTCACCGGCGAAGCCGTCCTTTACCAGCCGCGGCAGATAACCGGTATGGTCGATATGGGCATGGGTGATCAGCACCTGATCGATGCGGGCGGGATCAACCGGGAAGGGCTCCCAATTTTTTAAACGATTGGCTTTCAGTCCCTGAAAAAGACCGCAGTCGATAAGGTAGTTTTTTCCTTCCAGTTCCAGTAAATGCCGCGAGCCGGTAACCGTGCCGACAGCGCCGAGAAATCTTATAGAGGCCATGATCCGCTCCTTTTCCATTAAGAGAGTTACTGTTTCGGGGGCCGGGCCGGGGATTGTGTTTTTATGTTCCCGCCCTGTCCGCCGACCGTGGTTATTTTGCCGCGTGCACCGGCAGCTCCACCCGGAAGCGCGCGCCTCCGTGATCACCGTTATCCACGCTTATCCTGCCGTTGTGGGCGTTAACAATGCCTTTAACGATGGCCAGTCCCAGACCGCTGCCGCCGCTTTTACGGGAACGATCCTTTTGCACGCGGTAAAAGCGCTTGAAAATGTGGGGCTGGTCTTCCTCCGGGATGCCCGGTCCGTCATCCTCCACCGTGGCCGTCCACCATTCTCCGTGGCGGCGGGTCGTTATATAAATGGAGCTGCCCGTCCCGCTGTGGGAGGAGGCGTTCTCCAGGAGATTGAAAAAGACCTGATACAGCTTGTCGCGGTCGCCGTTAACGGTTGCCGTTGCTTCAAAATGGCTATGCAGCTTTTGCCCGCGCAGTTCAAAAACGGGTTTAAGCTCGGCGATAACGCTTTCCACAATTTCCCGCGCGTCAAGGGGCTCCAATTGCCAGTTTTGGCGTTCCTCGGTTTTGCTGAGCAGGGAAAGGTCGTTCAGCAGGCGGTTCAGGCGGCTGATGGCCTCCACATCGGTCAGGATGCGTTCCTTGGTCTCATCGGATAATTGCGGGTTGTTGATTTCCGCCTCCCAGTGGGTGCGCATCATGGAGAGCGGCGTCTTCAACTCATGGGTGATGTCCGATATAAACTCCTGCTGGGCGCGAAAGGCTTTCTGCAGCCGTTCCAGCAGGTTGTTCAGCGTCTGGCTCAACTGGCCGATCTCATCATCCTTGTTAACCACCGGCAGCCGTTCATCCATGCTGGTTTCGCTGATCTGCCGCGCTTTCCGGGCGATCGTCCTTACCGGGCTTAACACCCGGCGGGTTAAAAAGTAGCCGCTGCCGCCCACCAGCAAAACGGCCAGCACATTGGCGATCAGAATCAGTTTTAAAAGGCTGTCCAGCTCGCTTTGGATATTCTGGATGGGCAGGGCGGCCTGGATAAAGCCGATGGGGCGCTTGTTATAGGCCATGCGCCGGGTAATGGCGCGAAAGGTCACCTGGCCTTTTTCGTTGGCTTGCAGCCAGGGCAGCCCCTTTTTCATATTTACGGTAATGGTGTATCCCTCCTGGGGCGCCTCTTCCGGCACGGGGATTTTCAGGGGGATGTACTGCGTCATCGGGCTGGCGTAGATGGCCCGGCCACGGGCGTCGTAGACCACCAGCCACAATTCCTTATAGCGGTTGGCCGATTCCAGATGGAAGAGCAGCTCCTCAAATTCTCCGATAAAGGGATTGTAGCTCTCCTGAATGGTGTTGGCGAAGATGGCCAGATCGTCATCCAGCGCCTGATAGAGCACAACGCGCATACCCATGTAAAGGGCCGTGCTGAACAACATCATGATCAGCAGGGTCAGGCTGACATACCACAGGGATATCTTGGCCGATATTTTCATTCCGCTTCCTTCAGCATGTACCCCAGTCCGCGCACGGTTTGAATGTATCGCGCTCCCGGGCCCAGTTTTTTGCGCAGGTTTTTAATATGTACATCCACAAAGTTGGTCATGGTGAACAGGTCCATCTGGTCGCCCCACACATGCTCGGCGATGGACAGGCGCGATACGACGCGGTTTTTGTTATAAAACAGAAATTCCAGAATGGAGTATTCCTTGGGAGTAAGAACAATTGTCTGTTCCCGGTAGCGGGCCAGTTTGGCCGCCGTGTCGATGGCCAGGTCGCCCAGTTCCATCAGCGAGGCGCTTACCTCGCTTTTGCGGCGCAGCAGGGAACGCACCCGGGCCAACAGTTCCGGCACGGCAAAGGGCTTGGTCAGGTAGTCGTCGGCGCCTTCATCCAGGCCGCGTACCTTGTCCTCGACCTGATTGCGCGCGGTCAGCATGATCACGGGAACATCCAGCCCCTCCCGCCGCAGTTGGCGGATAATCTCAAAACCATCCTTGCCGGGGAGCATAACATCCAGGATGATCAGATCGTACTCCTCGGTAAGGGCCAGCTCCAGGCCGCTGTTTCCATCCAGCGCGCATTCGGCGTGATACTTTTCATCCTGCAGCAGCCGCTGGATATTCCGGGCCAGGCTTTCTTCATCTTCCACGATTAATATACGCATATCCCAATATCCCCTTTTTATCCGTTCCGTGCAAACAGGACGTTAATGAAAAAAAGCGCCGCCGTAAAATTGCGGCGACGCTTCAACCCGGAGGGATGGGTTGTTTTCCCGTTTACTTTTCAGGCATGGTAAAGGCTACAAAGATGTTGGCGTCCTGCCGGCGGATAAAGAGCAGCACATGGTCGCCTTCTTTCACATCCTTGACCAGCTTATCCAGATCGTCGGTTGTTTTTACCGTTTTGCGGTTGAATTTCAGAATCATGTCGCCCTCGCGCAAACCGGCCTCGGCGGCCGCGCCTTGCGGATCAACGTCGGTGATGACCACGCCTTCGTCCGCGTCTTCCAGACGGTACTTGCGGGCCAGTTCGGGCGTAATATCGCGGGCGGTCAGGCCCATCTGTTCATATTTGGAGGCTCCGCCGGCGGCGCGGCTGACACTGCTGTCCAGCTCGCCCAGCTTTACCGTGATCTCTTTCCGGTCGCCGTCGCGCAGAATGGTCAGGGTGATTTTGTCTCCGGGCGAGGAACCGGCAACCCAGGTGCTGAGGGTAACGGTGTTATCCACGGTTTTACCGTTAAACTCAAGGATGACGTCGCCTTCCTTAAGGCCGGCCTTTTCGGCGGGGCTGTCTTCCTGAACGCTGCTGACGATGGCGCCGCGCGCGCCTTCAATATCCATGGCCTGGGCCAGGTCGGGGGTGATGTTTTGAATGTAAACGCCCAGCCAGCCGCGGGTTACCTTGCCCGTGGTCAGCAGATCCTGCATCACTTTGTTGGCCAGGTTAACGGGGATGGCAAAACCGATGCCCATGAAACCGCCGGTCTTGGAGGCGATGGCGGCGTTGATGCCGATCAGCTCGCCCTTGAGGTTGACCATGGCCCCCCCGGAGTTGCCGGGGTTGATGGCCGCGTCGGTTTGTATAAAATCCTCATACTGGTTCAGTCCCACGCCGGAACGTCCCTTGGCGCTGATGATCCCGGCGGTTACCGTGTGATCCAGACCGGGACTAAGCGGCGAACCGATGGCCAGTACCCATTGGCCCACGCGGGCCTTGTCCGAGTTGCCGATCTTGATGGCCTTTAAATCTTCGGCGTCGATTTTTATTACAGCCAGGTCGGTCTGTTTGTCGCGACCCTTTACCTCGGCTTTATATTCGTTGCCGTCCAGCAGGCGCACTTTTATTTTGTCGGCGCCTTCCACCACATGGTTGTTGGTAAGGATGATGCCGTCACTGCTGACGATAACGCCGGAACCCAGCCCCTGTTGCTTGAAATCGCGTTGTCGGGGGCGGGGCGCGTTAAAAAAGCGCTTAAAGAATTCATCATTGCCGAAAAACTCGGGGAAGGGGTTAACCTGAACGCCTTTGACGGTGGTCTCCGTGAAGATGGTCACCACCGAAGGGTTGACCTGCTCGGCCACGCGGGAAAAGGCGCTGCTCAACTGCTCGGCCACGTCAATATCCTGGCCGGTAACCGGTTGCAACGTCGCCTGGGTGGCTATAACATCATTGGCCTGGGACTCTTGCGTGGTTTGCAGGGTTACGCCCAGTCCAAGACCAATGACCACGCCCATGACGATGAGCATCCATTTGTTTTGTCTGATTTTTGAATGGATCATTTTTCATTCCTCCTTTTTATTGCTTCCTGTTTTAATTTTCGTGGGAATTATAAAAAGTCAATATGAAGCAAAGATGAAGAATGAAAAAGACCCATGCGAAGTTTCCCCCGCATGGGTAAGTGGCATAGCAGGGCGCTTATTTCTTTTTTAGAACAAGGCGCATGTTTTGAATGCTGTCCAGATTTTTGACCAGGCCGCGGAAGTCCTCATAGTCGGAGGCGTCTATCTGCCTTTTTGAAATGTCGTAATCGATGGAATAGGAGACGGCGCCCTCATCGACAAAATCAAGCCGTGAGCGTACCCGGCCGAAGGGTTGGCGTCCGCTGAGTCCCCGCGGGCGGTCGCCTATTTCAAATTGCCGGCGATCGTAACCCACCTTGAGTATATCCTTTACGCTAAAGGGAGAGGGGAAGAGCAGGGGATGCCGGCGATCCCCGGCGGCAAAGGTTTTCAGTTGCGGCCTGTTTTTGAACAGCGAAGCAGGGAGTATAAACTGCCCGTCGCTTTCGGTGTTGGCCTTAAATGTCAGCTTAAAGGATAGGCGCAGGCTGTCGGC
>WGCN01000133.1 GCA_015493745.1 Calditrichales bacterium | reverse complement strand
GGCTATCCTATCTGAAGAATGTTTTGGTGTGCTAATTTTTTGAACAGACGATGCGCAAGGGGCGGGATGTACATACCCGGTTGAATTGCAAGGGGCGGAAAAGAGTTCGGCATAAAATCACACCTCCGTTAAACAGCCGGCCCCCTCAAACCGTACTGTCGGGATGAATATAAAGTTTTCTATTTATAACGCAATATAATTACCCCCCCAGAAAAGTCAAATATAAATTTAATATTTTTTACATTTCCCGCTATTTGCTTTTACGGAAGAGCGATGACCGGGAAAGTATATCCACGCGCTACAAGGCGCAAGGTAAAATCAGGCCTCTTGGCGGTACGGGAGTAAATACCGGAGTCTGCGGTCGGTTTCCAGCTTTGCGCCATAAGAAAGGCTGAACACAGAACCTTGTAAAATAAAGTCTTACGCATAATTTTCATCCTATTTGATTAAGAGCATCTTCCGTGATTGTTTATACGCTCCATTTTTTAAAATAACTATATAAACTCCACTACTCACCTCCTTTCCGTTGTCCCCCACACCGTTCCAACGCACGGTATAGGAACCGCTTCTATATTTTTCATCCCTGATCAGGGTTTTGATCTTTCTTCCGGTTATATCTGTCACATAAAGTGTAACATTGCCCGGAATCTTTAGTTTAAAGGGAATGGTGGTTGTTCCGTTAAAAGGGTTGGGATAATTTGATAATAAAAAAAAGTTATTTATAAGAACAGGGAAGTGTGATCCAACACCTGATATAAAATCATTCTTATATAAATGTGTTTTTAAACTTGGAGATTTATCATACTCATTTACGCTAACATACAAATCTAAAACTCCAATTTTATTTGTATCATACATAGAGATACTTTGCACTTCATAAGTCCATGGACGCATATAGATAAGATCAAATTGCTGAGTATTACGATTCCAGGTCAGAATGGCCACATAATAGGAATAGTGCAAAACCAGATCATCATATCCGTCATTGTTCACGTCATAGGCCCAGGCTTCGGAATAACCTAGTGGATCGGCTCCGGCCACGATAAACTTCCGCACTACTTTATAACTATTATCTCCATCGGATTCAATCCAATAAAAAATCGTACCGCCGGGGTCGGTCCAATAACTGCCACCCAGTATGAATTCCTCCTTTCCATTGCCGTCCATGTCCCGCGTATGAACATTTACATAAAGATTATTAGCAGATACGGTATCATTTCTAATTAGCTCATAGTGATTATCGCCCATATTTTCAAAGAAAAAAAGCGACCCCCAGATGCTGCCCGTTACAAACTCCATTTTCCCGTCGCCATCAATATCTCCGGCGCTGATACCGGATATATACTCCTGTGTATTAGAGGGTCCATAACTGAAAATTTTTCTAAAATTAAACAAGGCGCTGTCAAATTCGGCTACATATATTTTAAAACGATGTACCCCGTCAACCGTATCAGCGCCGGTGTGTATAAGGTCGGTCTGTCCGTCTCCGTCAAACTGTCCAAATGTTTCGGAACTGGTATATCCGGAAACTTCCCAGGTAGTGTAGGTAAAGCGGCTACTGTCGGGCAATACCCCCGTGGAAGGACTTTGGTAATTAACAAAAATCTGTCCGCCTCGGAAATTATATTCGGACAGGCCATCATTGTCGGCGTCACATAAAGAAATTGGAGATTGAACCCTGTTGGAATCCTGATATATTTTTTCCGGTATAAAAGCATCTGTATTATCCAATTCAAAAACAGCCGTTTTAGCTGAACCTATATTATACCATTTATATGACCCGGCAAACTCAATAAAGCCATCACCATCAAAATCAGCTATTTCCACAGGATAACCATTTGCACCTGATATAGGAAATGTATTGGTTTTGACAAAAAGTTCCTTATAATCATCGGGGTCGGCCTTTGTTAAATCAATGATTTGGACATCAGCGCTTATTTTTTTCATATTCTGTCTTATATCATACAAACGACGATGATTATTATTCGGAGATACTTTTTCTATCAGAGAATCCCCCTTGAATATCACACGATATCCATGCTCATGAAGCTTTTGTAAGGAGAGGCTTACATCGTAGTTACCGGCTGTCACCAATGTGAAAAAGGTAAAAAGCCATATAGCAGGGACGCTTTTATTACCGGGAAACATATTTTTCATAATCTCTCTGTTATTTTTTACGAATCTTTATAGTATAACGCAATATAATTACCCCCCGAAAAGTCAAATATAAATTCAATATTTTTTACATTTCCCGCTATTTGCTTTTACGGAAGAGCGATGACCGGGAAAGTATATCCACGCGCTACAAGGCGCAAGGTAAAATCAGGCCTCTTGGTGGTACGGGAAGAAAATGCCGGGGCAAAAAACCGGCGACTTACATAAAACATATCCCCGGCTCCGTCACACAACCGGCGTTCGGCAGGGCGCCGGGTCCGGGCATAAAAATGCCGGCGTTCTACAAAAGGCTTTCCAGGCGGGTCATGATTTTACGGGTGGCGCCGCAGCGTTCCATGGCAAAGGCCCGGGCCTTTTCCCCCGTTTGCTCCCGGTAACGTTCATCCTGTAGCAGGCGCGCCAGATGCAAATCAAAATCATCCTTGTTGGTAACCGGCAGGGCGCCGCCCGCGCGCAACAGCTCCGTCGCCTCATAGGAGTTGGTGTGTTTGGGGCCAAACATCACCGGCAGACCGTATATGGCCGGTTCCATTACATTGTGGATGCCCTGTTTAAAGCTGCCCCCCACATAGGCCATGTGTCCGTATTTATACATATCCGCCAGGATGCCGATGGTATTGATGACGATGACCCGCTTTTCCACCCGGGCCAGCCCGTCCGTATAAAGGCGGTAGGGCACCCCCTCCAGCATGGCCAGCAATGTTTTCAGGTTGGCTTCGGAAACATCATGGGGGGCCAGAATTATTTTCAGATCGGGGAATATCTCCAGCTTTTCACGGATATCCGCCAAAACGTGGACCGCGTCCTGCGGCCACAGGCTGCCAAAAATCAGCACCCGCGCCTGCTCCGGCCAGTGCGGGTCCAGCAGATTCTTCTTTACGGCCTCCTCCTGGCGTATCAGCACCTGATCAAATTTTGTATCGCCCACCACCGTAACCTTTTTGCGGCCAAAATCCTGTTGCAGCCGTTGGGCGTCCTCCGGACTGATGGCAAAAACATCATCCAGCATGCGGTAAACGGGACCCAGCAGACCGCGCGCCCACGGCGATGTGCGGCTGGAAGAGGATGAAAGCGAAGCATTGACCAGGGCCGTGTAGACCCCTTGTTTGCGGGCCACATGAATCTGGTTGGGCCAGACGTCATGTTTGGATACCAGCACCATATCGGGGCGAAAACGGCGATAGATTTTTTCCCAGATAAAGGGAAAATCCAAAGGCAGGTAGACAAACAGCCCCACCCCGGGAAAGCGCTTTACGTGGTTAAAACCGGACGGTGAAAAGAAGGAGACGACGATATGCGCCCCATGCCTTTGCTGAAATCTTTTGATGATCGGTTTCACATGCTCGAACTCGCCCATGGAGGCGGCATGTATCCAAACGCGCGGACGGCCGTCGTCACCCAAACGGCGGACATAGCCGGACAGGCGCGACAAGGTACGGAAGCGGGCATAAAAAGGCCGGCGGATGGAAGGCAGCATCCAGGCCGCGGCGCTGCCCAGCAGGACAATCAGCGGCAAAAAAAGCCAGGTATACAGCCGACGCATTTATCGTTTCTCCAAAACACGAAACAGCGCCTTTTGCACCCGGTCCGGCGTGATGGCGCGCATGCAGTTAAAATGCAACAAGGGGCAGGAAGGCCGCCCCACATGGGAACAGGGCCGGCACCACTGGCTGTTGTTTTCCAGGATTTCCACCCGGGCGCGGAAAGGAAAAAAGCCGAGATGGCGCGTGGTGGAACCGAAGATGGCCACCATGGGCGTGCCCACGGCGCTGGCCATGTGCATCACGCCGGAATCATTGCAGATCAGGGCGTCGGCCCGCCGGATCAGCGCCGCCGATTCCAGCAGGGAGAGTCGTCCGGCCATGTTGATTACCCGGTCGTCGATCTCCAGTGCCTTTACCATATTCCGTTCATCCCGCCCGCCGATCAGCACAAAGCGGTGGGGATACTTGGCCAGCAGTTCCGGCAGCAGCTTCCGCCAATAGGCCATGGGCCACATTTTGGTAAAAAAACCGGCGCCGGGCGCCAGGCAAATCAACGGCGCGCCCTCGGCGATCTTTTCACTCAGCCCCTTCTCCAGCTCCTCCGGCCAAAACAGTTCCAGCCCCCGGCCGTCATCTTTAACGCCGCTCTCCTCACCTACCTTCAGGTAGCGCTCGGGGATGGAGGGCATGGCGCCGTAGGCGTTAAGCTTGGCATAAACCAGCAGGGCGCGGCGGATACGGCTTTTATCGATGCGCTTAATCTTTTTATAGTTCAGATGATGGCTCAGCCAGTGGCTGCGCTGGTTGTTGTGCAGATCAAAAACCGCCTCAAAGGTGGTTGCGGAAAGCTCTTCCGCCAGGGCGTTCAAACCGTTCACGCCCGTGGCGCTGTCATAGCCGATCAGGCGATCCACGTAGGGATTGTAGCGCAGCAGATCACTGAATTCCCTTTTGGTCACATAGGTGACGCGCGCGCCGGGGATGCTTTGGCGCAACTGGCGCACAAAGGCCGTGGTCAGAACGATGTCGCCGATGGAGCTGAAGCGGATGATTAAAAAAGAGGGCGCGGGAGACATTACCGGGCTCTTTCGATCACATAATCCACAAACTGGATCATGGCTTTTTTAATGGTCGAATCGGGGTAGGCGTCGATGGCCGCCTTGGCCCGGGCGGCATATTCGTTTTGCATGCGGCGGGCGTAATCGATGCCGCCATACTGCCCGGCAAAGCGGATGATTTCACGGATATCTTCCTTGCCCACCCCTTTTTTTATTTTCTTTTTGATGGCCTTGATCTCCCTTGCCGGCGCCTTGCTGAAGGCGTGGATCAGCGGCAGGGTCAGTTTTTTGTCCTTAAAATCGTTGCCCACCGGCTTGCCGATCAGTTTTTGCGAGCCGAAGTAGTCCAGCAGATCGTCACGGATTTGAAAGGCGATACCCAGGTTTTCGCCGTAGGCCTTAAGATTTTTACGGTCTTCCTCTTTTTCGGAAACGGACAGGGCGCCCAGTTCCGAGGCGGCGCCCAGCAGGGCGGCCGTTTTATCGCCGATCATGCCCAGAAATTCCTCCTCGGTGATGTTCAGCGTGCGCGAGCGTTCTATTTGCAGCAGCTCGCCCTTGCTCAGCCGCTTGGAGGCGTCGGCCAGCAGGCGCATCACTTCCAGGCTGCCGGTTTCCGTGCCGCCGATCAGACACTTGGAGAGCAGATAGTCGCCTATCAGCACCGATATTTTGTTTTTCCAGACGGCGTTGATGGAGGGAAAACCACGGCGGATTTCCGCCTCGTCCACCACATCGTCATGGATCAGGGTGGCCGAATGCAGCATCTCCACGATGGAGGCCACGATATAGGTCGTGCGGTTGGGCGGATTAATCAGCTTGGCGGACATGATCACCAGCAGGGGACGCAGATTTTTTCCCTTGTGCTTAACGATGTATTTAACGATGGTGTCGATCAGGGTAATATTCGAGGCCATGATGCTGGCAAAGACCTTGTCATACTCTTTCATTTCCTGTTCAAAGGGCTGTCGGATAGCGGTAATTCGGGCGCTCATGGCATCCTTTATGCTCATTTTGTTAAAGCGGGTAAGGTAACCATTTCGGCGCTGTTATTCAACAAACAGAATCGGGCCGGAAAAGGACGGGACGTCCGGGAGGTTCGTTTGTTCGGCGAATAAACATTGATAGCGGCGCCAAAACAGCGATTTTTGATTTATTTATTATACAATTGCAGTAAAACATCCGAAAAAAGAACAGAAACCTCTTACACAAGTTGTTAAAAATGATTATCTTACACGAAAAAGTATTCACCAAATTTTGAGGTACCTATGAAAAATGTGGTTATCGTTGACGGATTGCGTACGCCCTACGCCAAAATGGGCACCGCTTTTAAGGACGTTCCGGCCCACGAACTGGGCGCCATCGTTTTAAAGGAATTTTTAGAGCGCCTGGAACTGGACCCGGCCACCCTGGACGAGGTGATCGTGGGCAATGTGGCCCAACCGCCCGAGGCCACAAACATCGCCCGCAACATTGCCCTGCTGGCCGGGGTGCCCCAACAGGTGCCGGCCTACAGCGTTCAGCGCAACTGCTCCAGCGGCATGCAGTCGGTATCCGACGCCTGGTACCGCATACAGGCGGGTGAAGGCAGCACCTTTATCTGCGGCGGGGTGGAAAACATGACCCGCATCCCGCTGATGTGGAATGAAAGCGCCACCCGCTGGTTTAACGACATGTACAAGGCCAGGGGAATGGGACAAAAGGTTTCCAGCATGGCCGGGGTCAAGCTCAGCTTTTTAACGCCGGTCATCGGCCTGCAACTGGGCCTTACCGACGGTTTTTGCGGCATGAACATGGGCGAAACGGCGGAACTGCTGGCCCGGGAGTTTAAAATTTCCCGCGAGGAGCAGGATCGTTTTGCCATGACCAGCCACAACCGTCTGGAAAAGGCACAGCAGGAGGACTTTTTTAAGGATGAGATCATGCCCGTGCCCATACCTCCCAAATATGAAAAAGTGATCGACCGCGATAACGGCCTGCGCCCGGGACAGACCATGGAGGCGCTGGCCAAGCTGCGTCCGGTGTTCGACCGCCACAACGGCACGGTCACCGCCGGTAACGCCAGCCAGATCACCGACGGCGCGGCCATGCTGCTGGTGATGGAGGAGAGCAAGGCCAAAGAGATGGGCTTTAAACCGCTCGGACGCATCCGCTCCTTTGCCTATGCCGGTCTGGATCCGGCGCGCATGGGGCTGGGTCCGGCCTACAGCACCAAACGGGCTTTGGCAAAGGCCGGCATGACCATGAAGGATATCGAACGCGTGGAAATGAACGAAGCCTTTGCCGCCCAGGTACTGGCCAACCTGCGCCTTTACGAATCGGCGGAACTCAGCAAAAAATATCTGGATATGGACAAGGCTCTGGGCGCCATCGACCCGGAGATTCTGAACGTAAACGGCGGAGCCATCGCCCAGGGGCACCCGGTGGGTTCCTCCGGCACACGCCTGTTACACACCCTGCTGCGGGAACTGAAACGCAGCGATAAAAGCCTGGGCCTGGCCACCCTGTGCGTGGGCGGCGGCCAGGGCGCGGCCTTTGTATTGGAAAGACTCAATTAAACAGCTATGAAAAGGTAAAATACCATGAAAGAATCGTTTATACTCGAAAAACGGGACGACGGCATCGGCATCCTTTGGTTTGACGTTCCCGGAGAAAAGGTGAATAAGTTCTCCACGCCCATCATGCTGGAGCTGGAAGAGAAAATAAAAACGCTGGAAAAAGAAAAACTGAAATGCCTGCTGCTGATGAGCCGTAAGGAAAAAATCTTTATCGCCGGCGCGGATGTGAACGAAATAAAAGACCTCAGCGATCCGCAAAAAGGCTACGAAGCGGGCCGCAAGGGGCAGGATGTTTTTGAGGCTTTTGCCCGCCTGCCCTACCCTAAGGTTTCGGTGATTCACGGCGCCTGCATGGGCGGCGGCACCGAAATCAGTCTGGCCTGCGACTTCCGCCTGGCCAGCGACAGCAAAGCCACCCGTATCGCCCTGCCGGAGGTCAATCTGGGTATTCTGCCCGCCTGGGGCGGCTCCACCCGCCTGCCGCGGCTGATCGGTTTGCAACGCGCCTTGGACGTCATCCTCACCGGGCGCAACTTTAACGCCAAACGGGCCCTGCGCCAGGGGCTGGTGGATAAAATCATCGCCGCCGAATGGCTGGAAGAAAAGGCCCTGGCCTTTGCCCGGGAGGTGATTGACGGCAAAACAGAAAAATATGTGGAAAAACGGGCCCCGGCCGGAGCCATCGCCCTGATGGAAAAAACCGCCGTCGGCCGCTCGGTGATCTTTTCCCAGGCGGAAAAGATGGTGCTGAAGAAAAGTGGCGGGCATTACCCCGCTCCCCTGAAAGCCATCGAGGTGATCCGCAAAAGCTATGGCCGTCCTCTGCGCGAAGGCTTTGAACTGGAGGCGCGCGCCCTGGCCGAGCTGATCGTTTCCCCCATTGCCAAAAACCTGATTCGAATATTTTTCTGGACGGAAGAGATTAAAAAGGAAACCGGCGTCAGGCGCAAGGTCAACATACGGCCGGTTAAGAAAGCAGCCGTGCTGGGCGCGGGCGTTATGGGCGGCGGCATCGCCCAGTTGTTTGCCTCCCGGGGCATCGACACCCGGGTGAAGGATATCAATCATGACGCGGTGGCCAAGG
>WGCN01000132.1 GCA_015493745.1 Calditrichales bacterium | reverse complement strand
CCGCAAATAGACGAAGAGCGGACGTTGAGCATCCGCGAAGGGCGCCATCCGGTGGTAGAGAAAAACCTGGCCCCCGGTGAAAGTTTTATCGCCAACGATTGCGCGATGGACCCTGCCGGGCAGCAGATATGGATCATCACCGGGCCCAATATGGCCGGTAAATCCACCTTTCTGCGCCAGGTGGGCCTGATTGTGCTTATGGCCCAGATCGGCAGCTACGTACCGGCGGATGAAGCGCGCGTCGGCATTGTGGATCGCATCTTCACCCGCGTGGGCGCCTCCGACAATCTGGCCCGCGGCGAAAGCACCTTTCTGGTGGAGATGAATGAAACGGCTAATATCCTCAACAACGCCACGCCGCAAAGCCTGATTCTGCTGGATGAGATCGGCCGCGGCACCAGCACCTTCGACGGACTCTCCATCGCCTGGTCGGTGGTGGAATATCTGCATGAAACGGCGCGCATCCGCTGTAAAACTCTTTTTGCCACCCATTACCACGAACTGACCGAGCTGGCGCTGCTGCTGCCGCGGGTACACAATTATAATGTGGCCGTGGAAGAACATGGCGATCAGGTGATATTTTTACGCAAAATCATTCCCGGAGGCACCGACAATTCCTATGGCATCTATGTGGCGCAGCTGGCCGGACTGCCGCCGGAACTGATCGAACGGGCCAGGGAGATTCTGCAAAACCTGGAAGCCAACGAACTCAATCCCCATTCGCGCAAGCCGCGTCTGGCCAGGCGGCGTCCGGGTCGCGATGTGGATCAGAACCAGATCAACCTGTTTGCCCCGCCCCGGCCATCGGCGGTTGAATCCCGCCTGAAGGAGATCGATGTGAATAATCTGACGCCGATACAGGCCCTGCAAAAACTGGACGAGCTAAAAAAAATGAGCGGAAAATGACAGCCGCCCGTCGCTTCCGTTTTGACGCCGGGAAGAGGGAATGTAAAAAAAGAGGCTGATTTACCGTGATTTTTCCCCCGGCCAATAAAGATCACCCGATCAATGCCGAAGTTTAAGCTGTTTGGAAATCAATTTTCTGTTTTTGTGTAAATTATTGGAATTATTAGATATAAAGCTTGCTTTGAATAGCTCGGTCGTTTATTTTTAAGCTCATTTTTATGCAGGAAGTATTCCGGAGGTGCCTATGAGAACCGTTACAAAAAAGGATGTTGCCAAGCGAACCGCGTTGGAGTACAACGAGAGTAACGGTGAAAACGTTAAAATTTATACCGCAGAGAAATTCGTGGATGCTGTTTTTGTTTCCCTGCGTAAAATTTTAAGCGAGGCGGACCCCGAGGTACGTATCGAAATTCGCGACTTCGGTGTGTTTGAGGTTAAGAAAACCAAGGCCAAGCCCAAGGCCCGCAATCCGCGAACCGGGCAAATTATCTATGTCCCCGCCCGTCGTAAAACACATTTTAAAGCGGGAAAAATTTTAAAAGATGAACTTAAACAGGAATATCCGGAATAAACCAGCCGGTCATTTTCTTTTTTTCCGGTAGGAAACCCATCTATATCACACATTATATACTAAAAAATGTTATTTTACTCATCTTGACGCTTCTCTTGGGGTTAGCTTTAAATCAATGACAGAAATTTTAATGGCGCTGGATATTGGCAGCGTTCGTATTGGCGTATCCGTTAGTGACGGTTTGGGCATGCTGGCCCATCCCCTGACCACCCTGAAAATGGGCAAGAAGGATACCCTGCCCATCGGGGAAATTCAGTCCTTAATCCGTGAAAAAAATGTGCGGCGGCTGATAGTGGGCATGCCCTATACGATGAAAGGCACCGACTCCGTCCAGACCGCAAAAATTAAAGAGTATGTGCTGGAACTGGAAAAGGCGCTCACCATCCCCGTGGAAACCATTGACGAACGCCTGACCACCAAAATGGCCACGGAGCAGTTGCGGGCCGTGGGTAAAAAAGGCAGCAAAAACAGAAATATAATTGATCAGGTGGCTGCGGTAAACATTTTGCAGCTTTACCTTGACAAGGAAAAAATAAACAGGAGAGTCCCCTGATGGTCATCTTAATGGAGAAAAACACGCCGGAAGTGAATGTGGAGCGTGTGATAGAACGGTTGGATAAGTTAGGTTTTGATGTACACCGTTCAACCGGTATTGAACATATTTTGCTGGGAGTGATCGGAGACACCACCACCCTGGATATCCGTACCATGCAGTTGATGGAGGGCGTAGCCGACGCCTACCGCATTACCGCCCCCTATAAGCTGGTCAGCCGCGAGTTTAAGCCGGACAATACGGTGTTCCGGATCGGTGAGGTGGAGTTTGGCGGAGAGGAAACGGTGGTTATGGCCGGTCCCTGTTCCATCGAATCGGAAGATCAGATCATGCGCATTGCCGAAAAAGTGGCCGCCGCCGGGGCCAAGGTATTGCGTGGCGGCGCCTTTAAGCCGCGTACCTCGCCCTATGCCTTTCAGGGGCTGGGGGAAAAGGGCTTAAAATACATGCGTGCCGCCGCCGATAAATACGGTCTTTTAATGATCACCGAGGTGATGGATAAGGATCAGATCGAACTGGTGGAGCAGTACACGGATATCATTCAGGTGGGCGCGCGCAATATGCAAAACTTCACCTTTATCCGCGCCCTGGGGAAAACCCGTACCCCGATCTTTTTTAAACGGGGTATCTCGGCCACCTTTAAGGAATGGTTGATGGCCGCTGAATATCTGTTGGCCGGTGGTAATGACAAAGTCATTTTTTGTGAGCGGGGCATACGTACCTTTGAAAGCTATACCCGCAACACCATGGATATCAGTGCCATACCGGTTATGCAAAAACTTTCGCATCTGCCCGTCTTTGCCGATCCCTCACACGGCATCGGATTGCGGGACAAGGTGCTGCCCATGGCCCGTGCCGCCGTGGCCGCCGGAGCGCATGGTTTGATGATCGAAGTTCATGACGATCCCGATAAGGCCTTGTCCGACGGGGCCCAATCCCTTTATCCCGAACAGTTTGAAGAACTGATGGAGCAGATAAGGGTTATCGCCGGTGTTATCGGGCGGCATGTGGCCGAGCCCGTGCATTTGTAAACCATGAAGATCGTTATTTCCGGGCTGGGCGTAATGGGAGCTTCCCTGGCCCTGGCAATAAAAAATAATCTGGATGATTGTGAGCTTTGGGGATACGACTACCCCGAGGTGATGGCCGAAGCTTTGCAGCGGGGACTTATCGACCGGGAAACCGGGCAATGGCCGGAGGACTGCGCCGATGCCGATATCGTATTCCTGGCCACGCCCATTGCCGTGATCCGCGATCACATTAAACAGTTAAACGGTGTGGTGCCGGCTGAAACGGTGGTCACCGATCTGGGCTCCACTAAAAAAGAGATTGAGGACTATTGCCGTTCCATCTCCTTCAGCGGCTGTTATACCGGCGGGCACCCCATGACCGGCGCGGAAAAAAGCGGTCTGGATGCCGCCAATCCCCTGCTATATGAAAATGCCGTCTATATCCTGACCGGTTCCGGCATGACGCCGGGGGCACCCGTGCGCACCAAACTGATTCCTCTGCTGGAAAAAATTAAAGCCCGGGTGTTTCTTCTTTCAGCGGCCGATCATGACCGGGTGATGGCCTATATCAGTCATCTGCCGCAACTCATTGCCATAGCCCTGGTCAATACCGTGGGCAAGTGTGATGACGGTGAGCTGCCCTTTTTCGAACTGGCCGCCGGCGGCTTCCGGGATTTAACACGCATTGCCTCCAGTTCCATTTCCATCTGGCAGGATATTCTAAACAGCAATCAGGAAAATGTAAAAGAAGCCCTGGAACTGTTTATCACCTTTCTCAATGAGGAAAAGGAGCGTCTGGCTTCCCTCGAGGCCTCCTTTGCCGCGGCTAACCGTTACCGCAAGCAAATTCCCCGACAAAACAAAGGGTTCCTCTCGCCCCTTACGGACATCATGGTTTATGTGGACGACCGCAGCGGCGTTATCGCCAAAATATCCAACGCTTTGTTTGAACATGATATTGATATTCGCGATATTGAGCTGTTGAAAATTCGCGAGAAAGAAGGCGGAGTTTTCCGTTTATCTTTCGATAGTATGGAAAAGGCCATGCGGGCCATCGAAGTTCTGGAAGAATATCAGTTTAAAGCCTTTGTGAAGGAGTAGCAATGAAGAAGTTAAAAGTAGCCGTGGTCGGCGCCGGAAAAATTGCCCAGATAGCCCATCTGCCCCTGCTGGCCGAACGGGAAGATGTGGAACTGTGCGCCGTCTGCGATGTGGATCAGGGAAAGGCCCGGGCCATCACCGAAAAATTCAACATCCCCCATTGGTATTTTGTTATCGATGAAATGCTGAAAAAGGAAAAACCCGACGCCATTCATATCTGTACTCCAAGCGTTTACCACTATCCCATGTCCATGCTGGCCCTGAGCAAGGGCATACATGTGCTGGTGGAAAAACCCATCTCTTTTAAGATAGAAGAAGCGCGCAAACTTTATGAATACGCCGATCAGCAGGGCCGGGTTTTGATGACCTCCTTGTATAACCGTTACCGTAGTGATGTGCAGATGTTAAGGCAGTTTGTCGAAAGCGGTGAACTGGGAGAAATCTTTTATATCAAGGCCGGCTGGCTGCGTCGCTGGGAAAAAGAGATACATACCAGTTGGTATTCGGAGAAAAAGTCGTCCGGCGGAGGTGTTTTGATGGACATGGGCACCCAGCTTATGGATGCCGCGCTGTTTATCACCGGCATGCCCAAAATAAAAAAAGTACGCATGCACGCTTATCAGCTTCATGAAAATATCGAGGTGGAGGATGCCGCCCTGGTCATCCTGGAAGCGGAGAACGGCATGTCCATCACCATAGAAACCAGTTGGAAAATGTTTCTGGAAAAGGATACCATTTACACCCATGTGTTTGGCCGCCAGGGATCGGCCAAGTTGAATCCCCTGCGTATCCACAAGGAACTGCATGGCAATCTGGTCAATGTGTCGCCGGTAAGCGCCACATCCTCCCGGGCCCGTTTTAAGGATGCCTATACCCGGCAGATCGACACCTTTATTAAAGCGGTGCGTGGTGAAAATAGCGGACGCAGCCAGAAGGAGGATGTTCTGGAAATGATGCGGCTGATGGAGGCCCTGTATACTTCGGCGGCCGAAGGACGGGAAGTGGAGCTCTCCTGATGCATATTTTGGTTACGGGCGGAGCCGGTTTTATCGGTAGTCATCTGGTGGAGAGGCTGCTGCGGGAGGGGCACCGGGTAACCGTAATGGATAATTTTTTTCGCGGGCGGCGGGAGAATCTGGCCGGCTGCGCTACCCACCCCTCGTTCCGGCTGGAAGAGGGCGACATTCGCCATTATGACGACTTTGAACGACTCCCGGACGGTATCGGGATGATCTATCACCTGGCGGCGCAATCCAACGTGATGGGCGCGGTCACCGATCTGGACTATTCCTATCAAACCAATGTCACCGGAACCTATAATGCCCTTAAATTTGCCCGTGACCGCGGAGTAGACCGCTTTGTCTTTGCCTCTTCCCGTGAAAGTTACGGGGAAGCGCAATACATCCCCGTGGATGAAAACCATCCTTTGAATTCAAAAAACGCCTACGGGGCCAGCAAGGTTTGCGGTGAACGCTACTGTGACGTCTTTCGCCAGATGTACGGTTTAAACGTTTTTGTGTTGCGCCTGGCCAATGTTTACGGCCCGAGGGATTTTGACCGGGTCATTCCTATTTTTATCAACAAGGCCTTGCGGAATGAAACCTTATCCATTTATGGCGGAAAACAGGTCATCGATTTTATCGGGGTGGATACGGTTGTGGAACTTTTTGTGGAGATGACCGGCCATCCGGCGGTGGCACAGCCGGTGAATGTCGGCTCCGGAAAAGGGACGACCCTGTTTGAACTGGCGGAAGCCATTCTGCGGGAATCGGGCTCCGCCAGTCGTTTGGAAGTGTTGCCCGCGCGGGAGGTGGAAGTGGTTAAGTTTGTCGCCGATACCAAACGGTTCGGGAAAATATATAAGACAAAAGTTCCTGAAAACCCGCTGAGTCTTTTGGCCGGAATGATCACCTTTGAAAAGAATTCGGGAAAATGATAAAAAATAGTTTACTCCCAACTTAAAATTCCGATAAATGTAAAATATAATAAATCGGAAGGGCTACCAGATGAGTTTTAATTTTGAAGAGAAGAACAATGTTCTTGTGGTTAATATTGAGGAAAAACGCGCCACCGTTGAGATATCGGGAAAGCTGAAGGAAGAACTCTTATCAAAGATTGATGAAGGGCATCATAACATTATCGTCAATCTTGATCAGTCGGATTTTGTCGATAGTTCATTTTTGGGGGCTTTGGTAGCCGGTCTGAAAAAAACGACCATGAAGGGTGGCGACCTGAAGATTGTCGGTCTGCATCCGCCGGTGCGCGCCATGTTTGAACTAACGCGTCTTTTCCGTATTTTCGATATTTTTGATACCGTGGATGAGGCTCTGAACAGCTTTTAAAACATAACGGGGTATACGAATTATTGCTGTTTATTATGAATTGATCTGTGGCGGTATGAGGGGAAACGATGGATCTGATTATTGATAAGGACATCTTACGGGATTTAGAAAAAGCCAGCCACTACGAGTGGATGGAAAAAAACAGCCTGGGCCAGTACTGCGCTTCAACGGTTGTTGGCATGAATACGCGCCGTGAACACGGTTTGTTTGTCGTCCCCGATAATGAAAACAAACGGCGCATTGTTTTGCTCTCCCGGTTTGAGGAGTCGGTTTTTGTAGAAAACCGGGTTCATGAAATATCCACCAGCCGCTACACATCGGGAATCTTTCCCGAAGGCTATGTCTATCTGCAACAATTCACCAAAAATCCGTTCCCAACCTTTTTATACGATATCGAGGGCCGCCGTTTGCGAAAAACGGTTTTCCTGCTTTCCGACACTCCCACCCTGGTTATCCGCTATGAGCTGCTTGACAAGGGGCTACCCCTGAAACTGGTGGTTAAACCCTTCCTGGCCGACCGTTATGCCACCGAGCTTGTTCAGGCCACCAAGGGGTTGAACACGGACAGCTACATCGGTGAACATTTTGTACGTTGGGCCCTTAAGAGCGAGATGCCGGAAACCACCATCGTTTATAACCGGGGTGAATTTACAGCGGCCAATCTTTGGTATAAAAACTTTGAATACATCCAGGATCGCGAGCGTTACGCGGAGTACTCCGAGTCCCTGTTTAACCCCGGATTCTTTCAGGTGCAACTGGAACCCTATCAATCCTTTGATTTATATATTTCACAGGATGCCACCGGTATCCGGGGGGACAGTTACGAATTGCTCTATCGCCGGGAAGTGGAAAGACGGCGCGAAAAGAAAGGCCTCTTTTTTACCGATGACGCCAAATTGTTCCGTGTGGAAAAGGCCATGGAAGAAAGCATCCTGAACATCGAAGGCAAGGAGGTCATCCCCGGCTCCATTCTGGAGAATCAGTTCTCCACCCGGGATATGCTTTTTTCCCTGCCCGGTCACTTTTTGATCCATGAAAAATTCGAGCGCTTTAAAACCGTTTACCGGGAACTGGCTTCCGAGCTTTCCCAGGGGCTGTTGCCCGTCTACCTCCCCGGCAGGCAGGAAAAAAACCATTACTGCAGCGCGGATATAAGTCTGTGGTTTATTCAGTTGGGCTATCTCTACTATGAGATGAGCAACGACCTCTCCTTTTTTGACAACGAGTTAATGGATATTTACCGCTCCATCCTGGATAACTATATAAAGGGCACCCTGTACAATATTTTTATGGACAAGGATAAACTGATCTATTCCGGCGACAAATCGACCAGCGTCAGTTGGATACCGTTGAAGGATAAAGACGGTGGTGTGTTGCGTTATGGTAAGTTGCTGGAGATTAATGCCCTGTGGTACAACGCCTTAAGCGCCTTTAATCTGTTATGCGTAAAGACCGCCCGGAAAAGGTGGGCCGCCAAATACGGAAAAATTGCCGATAAGGCGGGCCGTTCTTTTAGGGAAACCTTTATTAAGGAAAAAGGTCTGGCCGATTTTGTGAATCAGGAACAGGAGAATTTCGATCTTCGCATCAATACCCTGGTGATGCTGGCTTTGCCTTTTTCACCTCTGGATAGGGACGCGTCGGTTAAAATATTGCACAAGGTACGGGAAGAGTTGATCACCCCGTATGGCGCCAAATCCCTGTCGCAAAACACGGCCCCTGTCCGCGGGGCCCTGCACCGTAAAAACAGCGCCTATTTTAGCGGAGCGATCTGGCCCTGGACCATCTCCCTGCTGGTGGAGGCGGCCCGGAAACACAACTGGCCGGGAACCACGGCCGGGGAATGGCAAAAATATTTTGAACCGGTGTTAAAACTTACCCAATCCGGCCTGCTGGATCATATCCCGGAAGCGGTTAACAATATGGAAGATGTGGGGCAAAGCGGCATGATCGATTCCACACTCAGCCTGGCCTGCGTGGTGTGGGCCTATTTCAGGATGGAAAACGGCGTCTCCGGAGAACGCTAGTCTATTTCGGGCTTTAATCCGGGCTGCGGGGGCTTGGGGGCTTTAGCGGATTTTTGCTTTTCCTGAACGTCATTTATAATCTTTTTCAATTTTCCGGCAAGCGTTTTCCAATATTGGGCATCCTGCGGATTTTTCTTTAAATAGCTATACATTTGTGACGGAGTTATGCTATATTCTTGTAACGTTTTACCTGATAATATAATTTTAAGTGAATCTGAAACTTTTAAATTATTAATGGTTATAAGTTGAGAAAGAGCCAGCATTTCAGGAGAAGGAGACGCCTCATTTCCGGTTTGCTCCGAACACATGATCAGGAAAAAAAAACTCATTATCCAAAGAATGAGTTTGAACTGTTTTACTCTTTTGATTATCATGCTGGAATTTAGCCACTAAAGACATTACAAGGCAATTTATAAATTAACAGGGCCCAGGTTGGAGGTTGATAATGTTTTCCCACGTTAAGAAGCTTATATTTATTTTACTTATTTCCGGATTCTTCCAGCTCTACGGGCAGGGTTTCGGACAAAATAAGGTACAATACCGGGATTTTGACTGGCATTATCTGCAAACCGAGCACTTTGACATTTACTTCTATTCCGGTGGGTACAGCGTGGCCGAGTTTACCGCCTATACCGCCGAAAAGGCCTATAAGGTTTTAAAGCGCGACTTTAATTACGAGCTTACCAAGCGCGTTTCCATTATTGTCTATAAATCGCATAATGATTTTCAGCAGACCAATGTCATATCCACCTATCTGCCCGAAGGGGTGGGCGGGGTGACCGAGCTTTACAAGAACCGTGTGGTGGTGCCCTTTGAAGGTTCCTACTCACAATTCCGGCATGTTATTCATCACGAACTGGTACACGCGGTGATGAACGACATGCTGTACGGCGGTTCCGTACAGTCCATCATTTCCGGGGAAATTGTGCAGGTGCCCACCTGGTTTGCCGAGGGGCTGGCGGAATATTTCTCGCAACGCTGGAACACACGTACCGATATGATGGTGCGCGACGCCACCATAAACAACTATCTGGTGCAGGCCCTGCCCAGCTTTGGCGCCTATTTCGGCGGTAACGCCTTCTTCCGCTATATCGCCGAGGAATACGGTAATGAAAAGGTCGCCGAAATCCTGCATAAAATAAAAGGCAGCATCCGTTTCCAAAATGTCTTTAAATCGGCCCTGGGCTTAAAGATCGATGAGTTGATGGAAAAATGGCAGAAGAAAATGCGTAAGGAGTACTGGCCCGATATCAAAGACCGCCTGGAAACCGAGGAATTTGCCCACCGGCTGACCAACCATCGCGAAACCAACAGTTATCTGAATATCAGCCCGGCCCTTTCTCCCAAAGGGGATAAGGTGGCTTTCCTTTCCAATATGGATGGCAAGCAAAGTATTTATATCATGGATATGTTTGATAACAGCAACATCAAAAGAATCATAAAGGGTGAAACCGATGTGGACTTTGAAGAGCTGCACTGGCTCAGTCCCGGCATGGGCTGGTCGCCCGACGCTACCAAGTTAACCTTTTCGGCCAAGGCCGGGGATGAAGACGCCTTGTATATCTATGATACAAAAACGGAGGAGGTGACCCAGAAAAAGTTTGGTCTGGACGGCATTTTTTCCGCCGTCTGGTCGCCCCAGGGTGATGAGATTGCCTTTGTCGGTAATCTGAACGGCAACGGGGATATCTATGTATACAGCATTGAAAAAGATAAGATAGAAAAAATTACCGATGACCAGTTTTCCGATACCTATCCCCATTGGTCGAATGACGGTACAAAAATTGCCTTTGTTTCGGAAAGGGGAAAGTATCTGAAAAAAGAAGATGTGCCCGCGGATTTCAAAATGTCCGATCACGACTTCAAGAATACGGATATCTATATCGTCGATCGCCGGACGAAGGAGATCAGCGCCATTACCCAGACTCCCTTCCTGGAGTCCGATCCCATTTTCGGGCCGGATGATAAGAAAGTGCTTTATACCAGTGACCAAAACGGTATTTCCAATATTTATGTTTACGATATTGAAAGCGGTGAAAGTTATCCCATCTCCAATCTGCTTTCCGGGGCCTTCCAGCTTTCCATGGATCAGGAAGGGCATACCCTGGTTTTTACCTCCTTCAGCGAACTGGGCTTTGATCTCTACTCTATTAAAAATCCCCTGAAATTGCCGCGGGCCGAATTGGAGGAAACGGAGTACCGGAAAAAACTGGAAGATAAAAACAGCCTGTTAAGCACGGTGGATCAATTGACCGCCGATAGCAGCGCCGCCGGCGGAGCGGAGGAAGACAGCTCCAAAATCAAGGTGAATATCCCTCAGTCGACCGACTATACCCATTATGTATTCGCCGATCTGAACCGCCGCACCAAAAAGGTGAAGAAGGCCGTGGCCCTGAAGGAAGAAGAGTATAAACGGGAAGACGGCGATTTTCGTGTTCATAATTATAAAGTTAAATTCTCGGCGGATTTGGTGAACGGTGAGGCCGAGTACAACACCTATTGGGGATTTCAGGGCTTTACCCAGATTGCTTATAGCGATGTGCTGGGTAACCATCAGATTTATCTGGGTACCAACCTGGTTTTTGACCTGCGCAACAGTTATATCGTGGCCCAATACCTCTACCTGCCTAAACGCACGGACTATGGGGTTTCCTTTTTCAATTACTCCAATACTTATTTTTCCTACAGAAACGGCCTGACGCGTTTTCGTAACTACGGCGCCTCCTTTCTGGCTCGACGGCCTTTTAACAAGTTCTCGCGTATTGACGCCAGTATCTATTTTATGACCGCGGAGCTGGAATACCTCTCCATCAATGTGCCTACCCAGCGCATCTCCAGCTTTCTGCCCAGTATCCGTTATGTTTATGATACCTCGGAATGGTGGTTTACCGGTCCGCGCGATGGCTTCCGGGGTTCGGTTTCCATCACCACCAGCCCCAAGTACAGCGATGCCAGCCTGGAATTCACCACGGTGAAGACCGATTTGCGCAAGTATTTTAAGCTGCATGATTATTACCATCTGGCCTTCCGCCTGGCAGCCGGGGCCAGCATCGGCCGGGATGCCCAGAACTTCTACTTCGGCGGTGTCGATAACTGGTTGAACCGCGAGTTTAACGGCGGCCTGGATCGCTATATCAACTCGGTAAAAGATGTCTATTTCTCGGAGTTTGTCACCCCGGTGCGCGGGGCCCGTTTTTACGAAAAGGTAGGCCACCAGTACGGATTGATCAACGCCGAGCTGCGCTTTCCCTTGATTTTGCGTTTGGATCTTGGTTTACCGCCCATCAGCATCGGCTATATTCAGGGGGTGTTATTCACCGATGTGGGCAGCGCCTGGGATAACCCCTTCAAATTCCGGGGGGTTAAAAACGGCCGCGTGGAAGACCTGTTTATCGGCTACGGTACCGGGGCGCGGGTTTACCTGTTCGGCTTTTTATTAAAGTATGATCTGGCCTGGCAATATGACCTGGAAAAATCCAGCCTGCCCAAGCACTATTTTTCCATAGGTATCGATTTCTAATAAAAAAGGGAGCCACCGGCTCCCTTTTTTTGTTTAATCTTTTTCCTAAGCAATCTGTTTTTTTACCCAGTTCTCCAGCCCGTCATTTATGATCAGCTCCTGGGCTATGGGGCCGGGCGCGTTAAACGGATAATCCCGGCCGTTAAAACGGATAAGACCATCGGTCATCGACACTTCGATTTCACCACCCGGAACCTGAGTCAGTTCCTTGCCCGCGGCGGCCATCAGTTCTTCGATCAGTTGCGGGCACTCCAGCAGGATAAAGCCGTTGTTAATGGCATTGCGTTTGTAGGTTTCGCTGTAGGAGCCGGCAATCACCATTTGGAGGCCGAAATACTTCAGTGCCGTGGCGGCCTGTTCCCGCGAGCTTCCGGTGCCGAAATTAAATCCCGCTAACAGGATATCGCCCTTGCGGGCGATTTTTGTGAAGTCGGGGTCGTAGTTTTCCATGACCACGGCGGCCATCATCTCCGGGGTCAGGTCTTCGCGATAGGTATATTTTCCCGGATAGATACCGTCGGTATTTACATTGTTGGCCGGGCAGAGCAGGGCGCGTCCCTTAAAGGCGGCGGGGAAAGCGCTTAACACGGTAACCCGGCCGGTCCTGGTCGTGGCCGCATGCTCGCGGACTTCCGTTTGCAGCGGCATATCTTCCATCGCTATCGGCGGGGTGATATAACCGGCCAGGGCCGAGGCGGCCACCACCGCCGGGGAAGCGAGATAGGCTTCGGCATTGGGTGAACCCATGCGCCCTTTAAAATTGCGGTTGGTGGCGGAGATGCCCACTTCGTTATCCTGCAACAATCCCGCGCCCAGGCCGATGCAGGGGCCGCATCCGGGGGGCAGGGTGCGGGCGCCGGCCTCCACCAAAGCCTGCCAGTCGCCGTTGGCCATGCTCTCCTTTTGTACCTCACTGGAGGCGGCGGAAACATAAAACTCCACACCTTCGGCTACCTTTTTGCCCTTGACGATGCGCGCCGCCTGGGCCAGGTCTTCCACGCGGCTGTTAACGCAGCTTACCAGATAGGCCTTATGGATTTTGATATGCTTCTCCTTCAGCTCCCGGGCGGAATGCATCACCTTAACGGAGTTGGGACCGGATATATGCGGGGTAACCGAGCCGAGGTCCAGACGTATGGTCTTTTTATAATAGGCATTGTCATCGGCCTGCGGCGGATTGTTTTTTAAATCCTCCAGACGCTCTTTGTTTATGCGGGGATGCCTGTTGCCCTCCCTGTTCAGGAGGTCGAGCCGCTTCTGCAGCCAGGCCAGGGTAACGTCGTCTATGGGGAACAGCGCCGCCAGGGCGCCCCATTCGGTGCTCATATTGGCGATGGTCAGCCGCTGATCCAGCGAGAGGGCGGCCACGCCGTCGCCGCTGAACTCGAGGGCATGATTCAGCACTTCATCCTTGTTGAAAAAACCGGCCAGGGTGATGATGACATCCTTTCCCGTAACGCCCTCGGCCAGGGTGCCGCTCAGTTCCACTTTGGCCACCTGGGGGATCTGCCACCAGGTTTTGCCGGTGGCCCACACGGCGGCGGCATCGCTGCGCACGATGGGCGTACCCAGGCAGCCCAATCCGCCGTACATATTGGAGTGGCTGTCCGAGGCCACCACAAAGGTACCGGGCCAGGCATAGCCCTCTTCGCACATGATCTGATGACCGATGCCGCGCCCCGCCGGGTAAAAATCGATCCCCTGCGTGGCGGCAAAATGCTCTATCTTTTTGTATTTGGCCAGATTCTTTTCACTGGTGTCCTGTACGTTGTGATCCAGGGTAAAGACAATCTGACGGGGATCGGCCACCTTCTCCACACCGATGTTGAGAAATTTCGGCATGACCGCCGCCGTGTTATCGTGGGTCATCACATGCGCGGGCCGGATGGTGACAAAGTCGCCGCTGTGTACTTCCTGTCCCTCTTCCAGATCGGGGCAATACTTTTGAACGATTTTTTCAATAAGATTTTGTGCCATGGTCCTTCCTTTATGGTTTAATGCGATGACCTGAATTTAAGGTTTTTCACAATGTAGTTCTAAAAATAAGTTGGCGCTGGTCCTCTCCGGTTAAGCTGATAGATGAGCTTAACCGGATGGCCCGGTAGCGGTAAATACAACAGACGGGTCTTGCTCCCAAAGCGGAAAACGGATAAAAAAAAGCGGCGGAAAAGAGCTTTACCGCCGCTTGTAATAGGGAAGGACTAAAATTTAGTCTTTACTGACAACCGTTACGGCGCTGATATCCACCACCGACCAGGTTTTACTGACGCCGTCATCTCCGGTGTGCTTGAGTTTACAGTGTTCATTGAGGCTGTTCATCGCTTCCACGATATTCCATTGCTCCAGGTTAATGGTGCCGTTCATGCGGACGGTATTCCCGGAAACGGTAAAGGTGACCGGGAAGTCATGGCTTTCGCTGTTCATGGTCAGGCTGACCCGTCCCGTTTTCTTTGCCTGATCGTCAAGATGAATCGTGCCGCTGAGATCCATGGTTTTAGCCATCAGCCCAAAGAAGAATTTTTTCAGAATGCCGTCACGTTCTTCATTTCCGGAAAAAATATCGGCAACGGGGATGCGGAATTCCAGGCCGTTGACCGCGCCCAGGGCGGTTTTGGCGCCGGGGGTTTTGGTGGCATAGGCGGAGCAGCTGTTGCTGTCGGCTTTAAAGGTGCCCTTGACCGGTACCTTGGCCGAGGTTTTGTAGGCCGTCCAGTTTATGGTGGTGGCGGCAGGCTCCACCTGCCAGGGCCCCTCGGCCACGAATTCAGCCTTTTTTTGGTCGGAAGACTTGGTTTGGCAGGCATTGAAAAGCAGGGCCATAAATAGAGCGCTCACTATGAACCCGGTTAGTCGTTTCATCGTATCTCCTTGGTTTTTTGTATTGTGTGTTTTTAAAGGCCTATAAATACATAAAAAAACCATGCGAAACAACAGACCTTTTTGACTGAAAAAGGAACCGGGAAAGCGTATTGCGGGAATGAAGAAATCGTCCGGTCGTTTAAAAAACAACCTTGAGTTTTAGGCCGACAATGTTAAAATTGACCCAGCTATCATTCTTTTTGCTACTCTGCCACAGGTAAAAAATGTCCGTGCCCAGCTTGTCCGAAAGCCTGGCCTTAAAACCGGCGTAAAGACGGTTGCGGTTATATTCCGCGGCGGCAAAATCTATAAAAATTTCATCGGCCAGATAGGGTTGGATTTCCATGGCGCTCCATTTGGCGGGGTAAACCAGACCGAGTTTATTGCGGTATCGCCAACTGTTGGCCTTGTTTTTCAGAATACGGTATTCGAGGCGGCTGCGATCGCTTAGTTTAAAATCCAGCCATTTCCATTTAACAATGGCGTTTACGTGGGGCCGGTTCTCCTCGATAAGCACCCCGTTTTTCTTTTCGAAAATTTCCCGGAAATTTACACCAAGGCTGAGGTGGGTAGTTAACTTATATGTCACTCCCATATCGGTATGGGTGTAATAGAGATCCGACGCATTATTGCCAAACCGGAATTCCTCCTCCAGCTTCACCTTCCAGAGGGAGGAGAACCCGCCTTCGATGCTTTCGGTGTTCCATAGCTGCTGATCCCCGCTTTGAAAAGCGGCGACTTTGTTTACGGCTGCAAATGCGTAAAACAGGAAAAATCCCAAAAAGATTATTCTCTTCACGTTTTCGTCCTTATGATTTTATCCGGTCACTTCCCGCCGGCCGGACAGGGCACCTCCAAACCGGCTTAGCTTACGGCTTGATTTGACAGGCAGGTGTCAATGTTCAGCCGGAACCGTATTATAAGATACAATGATCTGTCATAACCGTGGCTAATAATACAAATAGTCCGGTTATCAATTCAAGTAGGGCTCCGTTGGGAATTAACGAGGGGATGCGCTCTGTCTCCGGCGGACGAGGGGACGCAAAAAGACGCCGTTTTATCCGGTTAAGAATCGGAAAATAAAAAACTCTCCCGCCGCGGGCCGTTTACGCAGGGCCATTCGCCGGCGGGAGAGAGCTTGGAGGGGTGGGTTGGAGTTTCTCCTTAGTATTTTAGAAAACGGAAATGCTTTATTTCACGCCCCGTGTCGGCCTGTAATAAATACAGCCCCGGCGCCAGACCGGCCACCTGGAGGGGAGCGTCGCCACGGGTGGAAAGCACCAGACGTCCGGTGACGTCATATATACGGTAGGAGGTTATACCGGGCATTCCCCGTAAGTAAAGCTCATTGCGCACCGGATTGGGGTACAGAAAGGCCGGCGCCCGTTTGCGTCCGTTACTTGTGGTCTCCAGGCCGGTCACGGTGGCGGCGCCATAAGCGCCCATGCTCCAGGCGCCGTTTTGCGGCCGGGGTTGTCCGGCAGCGTCATAGCGGATGGAACGGCCGTATGTGGACTCAAACTCCGCGTAGGTCACCTGTTCGATGTTGGCCCCGATGGCCGGAGAACCGTTTTGCAGCCGCAGATCGAAATGATCCCCGCCGGTAAACAGGGGATCGCCATCCTCGATGCTCCCCTGGCCGTTACCCGTATCCCGGCGATAGCCGGACAGTGTCTGCAGGGTACTTCCCCAGCGTATGGCCGCCGGTTGCATATACAGATTGTATCCCGTGTAGGTACCGCCGGTGTGGTTGACGGATATTTTCAGGTGAAGAGGTTCCGAAGAATCCTCGTTGAGCTTGCCGAAAATATTTCCGGCATAACGATGATCGATCTTTCCCTGATTGGCGCCGGCCCACAGCCAGATGCCTCCATCCACCAGATGCATGGTGTTGTTGGTGATGCGGTCGGTGTAATCCGCCTGGGCGTTGTTGCCTACCAGGAAGGCATAGGAGGCCGATTCGGAGTTGCTGTTGCGGTGCAGGTTCCACAGCACATTGTCCGTGCTCCAGATATTGTGCCCCTGATGGCGGATTCCGTTGTTGGTATCCCAGATGCGGTTACGGGCAATGGTGCAGCGGGTGGGGGTCTGCCCGTTGGTATCCTGGTTAATAATCAATGGCGTACCGTCGGAGCCGGAAGAGCGGTAGGATATGGCCCGGTAATCCCAGATATCGTTTTCGACGATGAGAATATCATAGCGGCGCTTGAAATCTACGGCGTTTTCATTGTCGGAATGGAATTTATTGCGACCTATATAGAGGAAGCGGGCCGACTCACCGTTGATTTGCAGGGCGTCTCCGGAGTTGTCATGTATCAGCGCGTCCAGAATCCAGTAATGGCTCACATTGGAAATCTGAATGCCGTGCACGTCGTTTTCCTCGGCCAGGTCGGGTTCGGTGCGGCCGGCATTGCGAATATGCATGTCATAAAGCACCTTAACATCGCCGGTATTCATGGAAAGCGCCGCGCCGCTGGTACCCTGATTGAGCCGGTCGATGATACAGTGACGCATAACGATATGTCCTTCCGTGGCGACTTCCAACTGGTTGTACTGGGGCAGATAGCCCTGGATGTGCAGTCCCTCGATGATGGCGTATTGCATTTCCAGGCGCAGATGCTTGTCACCGCTGGCGATGACCGGTTTAAGCGGTCCGTTGTTAACACCGATGATATAGACCGGTTTCTGCGCCGTTCCGTTGAGCAGCCAGCGGTGCCAGCTTACGCCCCGGCGCAGGCTGTACGGTTGCCGGATGCCGCCGGCGATAAAGACCCGCGCACCGGCCGTAAACTCAGAGCCCGAAGGGGGCAGGGTGATCCGCGGCCTGTCCGGCGTGCCGTGGCGCGGATCGCTTTCCCCGGCCGCGGGTTCATCGGTGGCTTGCGGATGGCTGTTGTCGATATACCAGTCATTGGTTTCGTTATTTCCGGCGTTGGCCGGCGTGGGCGCCGGGGTAAAGAATATCTCCGGCAGGGGGGCCATGCCCGCCGGCAGCGAAGGCTGTTCCTCCACAATCAGGCGAATGCGGGCGGGCGGAGATTGCCCCTGATCATCTTCCACGACGAAACGGAAATCATCCTCTCCGCTAAAGGAGGCCCGGGGAACATAGAGCAGGCCGTCGGGGTCTTGCAGTTCATAAGGCGCCTGAGTGATGGCGGTTGTGTCCTCATACAAGGTACCGTTTTCCGGCAGGCTGACAAGGCGCCAGCTTTTTACGGCCTGCCGGTAGCGCAGGCCAAAGTCTACCGGATCGTCGCCATAGGCAGCCTGACGATAGGTGATGTCGCCGGAATAGGCCGCCAGGGCAATAAACTTCTGCCGTCCGGCCATGACATGGTAGTCCATCTCTATGGCCACGGGTAAGCCCGCGGCCTGTAGGGTCGGGAACAGCAGTCCCATTATCAGGAATATTGTTCTTGTCATCCGTGTGTACATGGTAAAAAACCTTGGTCTCATTGCATCCTTTCCTGCTTTTATTAATGATTAAAATCTGTGGATTAACATCCCCGCTGTTCTTCCCTTAATCGGGGAAAAAACGCTAGCGCAGCAAGAGCATCTTATTGCTTAGCTGCCGGTTTCCCGCCTTCAACACATAAAAGTAGGTGCCGCTGGCCAGGGAACCCGCGTCAAACCTCTGCTGGTGCCGGCCCCGGTTGAGCACCTTGTTCAGCAAAACCCGCACCCGGTTACCGCTGACATCATAAACGGCAAGGCTTACCCGTTCCCGGCGCGGCAGGGTAAAACGAATCACCGTTGCCGGATTAAAGGGGTTGGGATAGTTTTGACGCAGTTCGAAATTTTGTGGTATCTGCCCGGTGTTTCCGATGGCGGTAACCGTATTGTTTTCAAAGGCGCCCAGTTCCAAAGCCGGACCCACGGTCTGCCGCTCCCTGACCCCGGCATGGGGTACATATTCCATATTCAGGGGATGGTTTTCCAGAATGGAAGCAGGCAGGGGAGCCGAGGCGTTGATACAGGGAGAGTCGTTTTTCAGGCCAAAATCTTCCGTTGCCGGGTCGTTAAAACCGGGGGCGGTTCCCGTCATGGGCTCGCTGATGATGTTGAGCTCGCCGGCAAATCCGTCGGCCCCGGCCATATAGCCCTGTTGTATCCAGTTTTTATCGTAAATATTGGCGATGCCATAGTCCCGCATCAGGTGCAGCTCGGAAGGGGTTTGCGCACCCTCGGGGGCCACCAGATTGATGATGTTGTTATACAGGGCCACCGTGTCCTTATTGGAGCCCAGATCAAACAACCGCATATACCAGTAGACATTTTGATCCGCTTCGATGTAGACGGTGTTGTTGTAAAAGTAAAGCGTACCCTCCTTGGCGATATCGGGAGAGTTGTCAAAGCCGTAATGGATCAGGTTAACGCCATAGGGATCCTTGGTGGTGTAGTTGGTGAAGATGTTGCCGTAGACATAAACGTCATGGTAGTCCTCCCGGGCGGTGGTGATTTCCCAGCCGTCTTCGGCTTCCACCAGGTCCAGCGCCCGTCCCGAAGCTTCGATCCAGTTATAACGTATCACCGTGCCCGAGGAGCGATCCTTTAGGGTGGAGCCCACCGATCCCGGACGCAGCCTTCCCAGCCGGTTGTACTGGATCACCGTACCCAGGGACTGGGCATAAATGTTGTGTTCCCGGCCATCCTCATCGGCGTTGCCGTTGCCCCAGATTTCGTTGTACTCCACCAGCAGGTCGGTGGACATGTTGCCCACGTCACTGCTGTTGGTAAAGATACCCTGTCCGTTATCGTGTATACGGCAATGGCGTACGGTCAGCCCTTCCACCAGCAGGGCGTGTATGGCGGAAGCAAAGGGATTGTAATGGCGCACGCGGCCGTATTGATCGGTGAAACTGTTCTCCTTTTTTACCCCGGTCAACTCCAGATATTCAAAAACAATGTTTTTGGGTTGATAGGTGTAATAATCATCCTGCGGACCGCGGGCTATCAGAAAAAGCCCCAGGTGCTCCGTCCACAAGCTGTCGAAGTAGCCAAAGAACTGGGCATGGGTGGTGGCGTTTTCACCGCTGATGACGGGCAGGGCGCCGTTGCCGTTGGGCACCCCGCGGATGACGACGGGGCTTTCCTTGGTACCCTGGGCCCGCAAAAAGATTTTTGAGGCGTAGGGCGTCTCACGCCAATGGATAAGCACCGTATCGCCGGCGCTCAGGGAAATCCAGGGCGCCTGGCCCAGCTCCGTATAAACCTGGCCGGGTCCCACCTTATAGGTGGCGGCATACAGGCCCCAGGCCCAAACAAGGCATAGGGTAAGGATTGTTGTCACTCTCATGGTATAATTCCTCCGGTTATGGAACGGTTTGGTTTGTTTGTAGCTTTAAAGAAAAATCGCCCGGGCAAAGGACGGGAACGGCGGCAATGCCGATAGCATGATTTGAAAATGTGGGCAGTTCTTTTACACAAATAAAACATATTTAAGACAGTTATGTATTAAAACAACCGGGCGCCGGTTATAATAACCGTTTTCGGCATGTTGTTGTGCAAAAGGTATACCAGAAGAGAGAGCTTAGAAAGAAGGGTCGCGATAAGGATGGGGCGGGCGGCCGCCATGCCCGGTGCCGTGCGGTGGTATTGAGGCTCCGGGAAAATTATATCCGCTATCCGGGCAACCGTCGCTCAACCCGGTTGGTTTACTTTGGAGGGACAGACGCCCTGAAGTCCTGGTTTGTAAAGGGTGAGCGTCGGGGGAGGGTGACAACATTGTACTCAAAGTGGGTTTGGCGGTGGCAGGCGTTACAGGAACGGGTCAATTGACGGTAAGCCGTCCCGAAATGTTCCTCGTTTTTTTGCTCAACGGCCAGGGCGATGCTGTCCAGTGCCGGG
>WGCN01000131.1 GCA_015493745.1 Calditrichales bacterium | reverse complement strand
ATGGTATCATTTTGGGGATCCAGCCCCGTGGTTTCCAAATCGACCACCACAAATTCGCTGAGGCCCAGGTGCTGTAAAAGCTGTTTTCGATAATTCATCAGGATTGCGTTTCTTTTTTAGGGGTAAAGCGCTGTAACAAGGCGCTGATTAAAAAGGCCAGGGCCAGGGCGCTGAAAAAGATTCCCGCGCCATATTGCATAAAGCTGTTCCAGCGGGGGTGGTTAACCAGGGTATTCTCCGCCGGGTTTTGCGGATTGACCCATACATCGATGCTGTCGCCGACATGTATATTTTTCAACATCTCACGGGCCACCTGAAAACGGGCCGCCTTGGTACCGAATCCCGGCGCATCCAGATCGGAGATATTGCTATAGCTGCTGTCCTGCCAGTGAAAGGTGTATTTTACCCTGGGGTGGAAAGCCCGCTTACCGGCAATTTCCGCCTCGACAACACGCCCCTTAACCGTCTGCCAGTTACGGTACACCTCCATATAGCGCAATGAGGAACCCGCGGAATGGACCAGCAGCATGCTACCCGCAAGGAACAACAGAGCCACAATAAGCACCGTGCGGTTCATGCGGGCGGGAATATCCAGACGTTTAACCAATAAAACAAGCGGAAGCCCCGTTACAATGGCAGCCAGAATGGCTATTATAATAAACATGTATACTTCTTTACAATTTAATTAAACAAAACAGCCGTAGTAAAAGCCGGCGGCAGGCCGGATAAAAATCCAATAAGGGCGTTTTCTACACCGGGCGGCTTAATTTAAGATAATCCATTCAAAAAAATAAATGTGTTTTTCCCTGAAAAAACTTTTTTTAAGCTGAAAATGTTTGATTTAAAAAAAGAGTTTATTAAATTCTGCGTCTTTCACAAGGAGGATTGGCAGAATGGTAATGCAGCGGTCTTGAAAACCGTCGCCCTTTGGGCTTGGGGGTTCGAGTCCTCCATCCTCCGCCAGAAACACAATTTTAAGGAGAGGTGGCCGAGTGGCTGAAGGCGCTCGCCTGCTAAGCGAGTATAGGACAAAATCCTATCGTGGGTTCGAATCCCACCCTCTCCGCGTAAAAAAGTCCCGTCTCTCAGGCGGGACTTTTTTTATATTCCGTACGGGGTAAATCCGGATACCGGTGTTTAGCACGGCGCCGGTCGGACTCAGCGCACCTTAACCATTTTCTCGATCCGCGAACGGCTTTTATCGCCGTCTTTTATGGTAATCTTATACAGATAGACGCCGTTGGCCGGTTCATCGCCGTCATAGTCACGGCCATCCCATTCAATAACGTTAAAGCCCAGGTTGGTGGCAAAGCCCTCCAGTTTTTGAATGACCCGCCCCTGCATGGTATAAATTTTTATGGTGACCTCTGCGTTCTCTCTGTTGGTCTGAAAAGTAAAACGCGTTGTCTTTTCAAAGGGATTGGGATAATTCAGCACTTTCTCCAGAGAGAGCTCTTCGTTGCCGGTAACGGCAAACTCGACAATTTGCTCGCTGGCATTGTTCAGGTTATCAAAGGCCCGAAAACTCAAAGTATGCTGCCCGGGTTTCAGGGAACCGAGGGGAAACTCCAGACGGCCCCGGGTAAAGCTGTTCCGGTTATATTTAAAGAACTCGGAAACATCACGCGTTTCACCTCCATCCAGGCTCAGCTCCAGGCGATGCCCCACCTGCCCGGTGATGTTCACCCCGTTCTCATCCTCCAGCTCAACAACCAGGATGGGATTGTCCTGAATCAGATCCCCGGAGGAGAAATTTTCCTGATTTTTAAAATAAATATCTATATCAGGCCCGCCCGCCCCGGAAGTACGATTTTCCGAACCCAGAAAAAGCAGATCGTTGCGCGAGGAAAAAGCGGTGCGGTTAGCTTCATCATCCCAGGCGTAAACGCTAACGCGGCCGGTGGGCCGGTTTTTATAACGTATGGACTTGGGCACAATAAATTTACCATCCAGTTCCCCGTTCTCCACGCTTACTTCTCCCTTAAACAGCAACGGCCCCTGCAGGTTATAGTTTAGGGAAGAACCACCGCCGGTATTCACATTTTCATACATGGCGTCATTTACGATAAGAATGGCCCCGCCGTTAAAATCCGCTTGCGGCTGCCCATCCTTTGTTACCCGCGCGCGTACTTCCACGGTACTCAGTGCCTTAAGCGTATCCGGTTGCACGGAGGTCACCTCGATACTTTCACGGGGATCGATCAGCGTCATGGTCGGATCACCCAGAATATGATATTTCTGATCATTGACATTACTGCCGGATTCCTCATGCAGAGCCTGCAGGAATGCGGCGCCCAGTTCGATGGAGGGTTTGCCATCGGGAAAAAGTTTTTTGTAAAAGAAGCGATTAAATTTGGCGTTTTGCTGGGAATAAACCAGACGGGTAGCCACCAGGGCGCCAATGATACCGGCCTCTTTTTTCCAGATCAGCCCTTCGGTAAAACTGACCAGGTTGGGATTGTCAAACATGCCGAAGTCACAGGTGGCGGCTACAAGGAACGTGTAGCGGCCGGGGTTGTTCACGCTGGCATAATCGCGGTCAAAATTAAAAACCGTCTCATGGGCCCAGGTGGTGGGCGAACCATGCCCCACATAGTTAAGCAGCAGGGTACCGTTATTGATCTGGTCAATGATATCCTGCTGAGCGCCGGGTTTAAGGATTCCCCGTCCTCCGGCAACCGGCTTGTAAGCGGTCAGATAGATTTTTTTTATATTGAAGTTTTTTATAGCCGTTTCGCGGATCAATTTTTCGGTTTGCGGCTGATGCAGCCAGGGCTCCGTTTTTCCGGCGCTGATGGTGGTATCATCGGCCACCAGAGTCACCTGTACCTGCCAGCCTTCCTTGATGGGATTGGCCTCATAGGTTTTTATCTTGTCCAGCATCACATCGGCATCGCGGGCATTTTCTATGGGAATGCGGGCGATGGCGATATCAGGCCGTATATTTCGTTTGGACTCTGAATTGTCATTGGAGACCAGATCGGTAAAATAGAGATCGACCTCGCGACTGTCCAGTTCATTGGTATTGTAGATTTCGAAAACCGGTACCACGCTCTGCTGGCTGATACTGATGTTACGATAGTCATAGTGCCCGTCACCCAACAAAAGAACATAGGATATGCTGGGAGACTGCCAGTTGAAATAGGCGTAGCGGAAAAAATTACGAATGGCCGTGGGGTCCTGCACTCCGCTGTTAAAAAAGAATTCGATATCCTCAACGCTCACCACTTTGCTGGTAAGATGCGGACGGAGCCGGGCAAACTCCTCACCCTTCTCCCGTAATTCACGACGGGTAACGATCACATAGTCGGCCTGATTGGTGGTGGAAAGCAGATCATCCTCCGGCGTATAGCTGCCGAACTCGGTTACCTCCCGTAGGGCCGTCTGTGAAAGACTGAAAACCAGCCACTCCTTAGGAGCCTGATTGGCGGCCACATTGATCGTCAGGCTTCCCGCCTGCGGGCTTACGTCCCGGGCATAGATACGCGGATTGGCGGCATCGCTGATATTCCATATCTGCCAGTCATTTCCACCACCCAGGCCGCTAACCTTATAGCTGCGGTTGTTATTCTCCCTGGTCGAGAAAAAGTCCAGCATATTGTCCAATGCCGTCAGACGGGCCTGATAGATAATGCTGATGTCATCCAGGTGAGCCACGGCCGCTTCCTTGCTGCCCTGGTATTGAAAGGAGACGCTGTTGACCCCGTTGTTCAGGGAAGCCAGCGGCAGTTTCCGGGTGGCGTCCACACGCGCGGCACCGGAAAAACGCAGATTATTGATTACCGCGGCATTGTTGATACTCATATTAAAATAATAGGTGGACGAAGGTTCCTGGTACCGGATGGCCGTTGCTCCCTTCAGCCGCACCTTAACCGTCGGGTCTTTCCCGGCCAGGGTTCTCGGCGGCAATTCAAAATTAAAAGTGAAGTTATTCGATGTTCCGAAAAAACGGTAACCGTACCAGTCCGGCCCGGAACTGAGCAGATTGTACTGATCCTTTTCATAATGAAAACGGAAAGTACCATAATCCACAGTTTGCGGATTGCTCAGATCGGGTACATTTTCGTTTGTCATTCTTTTGCCGCCGGAGCCGTCCACTTCCAGTACGTATCTGTTTTTAGTATCGTAGGTGTGCATCTGGTATTCAAAGTCGGCCTTACCCGTTTCATAGAACCAGCCGTTAACCCCGCGTCCGTAAAACACAAAATAATCGGCGTTGTTAAACAAACCGTCATTATCGGCATCCACCATAAACAGTGGTACTTCCTGAGAATAAGGAGCATTATACCGTATTTGATTGGTGGCAAAGCTCAACTGATGACCACCGTTGTTATACAGACGCAGACGATCCACCGGCATGCCGTCACCGCTGCCGATTCCCCTCAGGGCAGAAGCGCTGATTTTATAGACGCCATTCTCCGTAATATCAAAAGTCAGATAGCTTTTCAGGGTCAGCATATTGGTCTTGGCAAAACGGCGCGCCGGACGGGGAATCTGCCATCCGGAGGCATCCTTAAAATTGACCATCATGTTTTTGTACAGTGCGTCTAATTTCCCATTGGCATGAAAACTCCGTCTCAGCGATGTGTTCCCCACAATCTTAACGGTAATGACGGCTTCCTCCAAAACGGTAAGCTGCCGGCGGTTTTCATCATAACGCAGGGGATTTATTTTCAGCTTTTGCAAATAGATGTCACGAAAACGGTAAGCCGCATCCGTTTCCAGCCATTCAGGCTTTATGTTGCGCTCCCCCGCCGGTGCCGGTTCTTCACTTTCCACCACAAAGGGACCGGCCTTAAGCCGGATGTTTTCCAGGCTGCGTTGGCGAATGACCGCAATGGAAACTTTCAGCCCTCCCTCTTCGGGCACACCGAACGTCATTGAACGAAAGGGTAAATAAAAGGTACCGGGGCGGGCCTGCCCCGCACTGTTTTCAAAATCGACATTATGATAGGTTTGCCCCTCAACGCGGAAGGTATCCACCTTCAGCCCGGTCATTTGCCAACGGTAGGTATAGGTGTAATCCCGGGATGAAAGCAGGGTGAGATCCGCGGCCCGGCCCGTTGCCGGCGCTAAAAGTCCCAATCCCAGCACAATACTCATAAAGAAAATTTTCATTAACACCTCTGTGTGTTTTATTCCCATATTAACATCCCGGAATGTAAAGATAAATAACAAAAGATGGTAGCATGCTGCTATGTTACTCCGGCACTTTGTTGCGGTTCCTATAATGTATAGTTAAAACGCAGATACCCGGTGGTGTTTTGCGACAGGCCCCGGGCGCTGTCCCGGTACCGGTTTATCGAGGCATAAGCGGTCCAACTTAAGCGCGGCGAATAAAGATATGTGGCGCTGACAAAGGGTCCGCTGTTTTCGACAACACGGTTCAGTCGCCTGGCTGGAAAATAGCGCCACTCCCGGCGCTCAAAATAGCTGTAACCGGCCTGAACATTAAAATAATACCACAGACTTTTGCGTAAAAAAACACTCCAGTAGGTCACTTTATAGGACTGAATGATGTTTTGCGCGAATTCCCGGGCAAAGAAATTGCCCTTTTCTTCCAGCTCTATCCGGCCACGCATACCAAGGTTAAAACGACCGGGCAAAAGTACGTTCAGCGAGTCGGAGACAATATATTCACGAAAAAGGAAGGAATGCGGGCGCAGGTTGAGGGCGTCAAAGTCAAAGGCGGTATAATCCGCGCGCACAGCCGTGCTAAAGGTGTTGCGCAATGGGCCGTGTTTATATACAATGCGCGGTTGTAATTTTATCACCCGGTTCCAGTTGTTATTGATACTTTGCTCCCGGTAAATATAAATCTGGCGGAAAAGATAACCGTAAAGACGAATCTCGGCGGTCAGCAAATCCGAAAAACGGTAATGGTAGCGAATATTGGCGGCAAAACGGATTTCATCACGGTCATCGTGGTTGAACAGGGAATCGGGGGTATCGTATTGCAGCTTGTTGTAATTCACATCGATTGACAACTTCTGCCGTTCGTTAATATCCCAAAAGGCTTTCAGGCTCAGCCCGCTTTGCAGGCTTTGGCTGTCGGTACGCAGGCCGGTATTGTCAATGGTCTCGTCGCTCGTTCTGAATTCCAGCATATACAGTATATCAGCGCCCAAATAGTTATAGCGCATTAAATTTTCTATCAGGAAAATATCACGGCTGGTAAAATAGTTGATATGGCGGGAATTTATGCGCGTAATAAAATCCAAACGATTTACGGGGGATAAGCGATAGATAAGATGATTTTGAATGCGGCGATTAAACAATTCCACACTTAACAGGTCGCGTCCGTTGGAGCTGTAGAACTGTTTGACCGACTCCGACCAGCTCAGGCTGAGAGAATCGGAAGTCAGCTTGTTAAAACGGGTAAAAAAGCGTACCGAGGCACCATTGGCAAAACTGCGCCGGGTATCATAAAAGTCATAATCCGCCCGGCCCTGTAAACGGGTGGTATAGTTACCCAGACGGTAATCGGCCACCTTTAACTCCAATCCCGTATCCCATCCCCATTCCAACAGCTTATTGTTGCGGGAATTTTGATAGCCCAGATAAGGGATAACGGTGATTTCCGGTAAGGGTTTAAAGCTGGAGCGCAGGCCAAGCGCGTAGTTGGCAAAGGTATTGGATAGAGAAGGTTGCCGGTCGGCCTGTATCCATTGCCGGGCATACATCCCCATGCTGTAAACAGGCGACCATACTTTATCCAGCGTGGCCGAAAAACGGTTTTCATCCTTCCAGGTTTTCTCGGTTCCGAAACCGGCAAACACCTGGCTGCGAAACTGATCCTTAAATTGCCAGAGCCAGGAGGAGGAGGTCTGTCCCGCCCCCATGAATTTTTGCTGCCATATCCAGGAGGCGTTTTGTTTTAAAAAATCATGATTGGCTGTTACGCGGCTATGGCTGGAGTCGGCCGCCGGTTGGGCCTGAAGCAGGCGGCCGACCAAAAGCGTACCCCAAAACAGTTTTCTCAAGCCTGTCATAGGTCAAACATGCTCCGTAGACAAGAGGCCGTGGCTTACAACAAGTGCGGCGGATGGGCCCCGGCCGGAAAACCGTGACAGAGCACCCTCCGGAGAAAATAGGTCTCCATGCATGGCAAAAATCTCATTTTGGTGGCATCACTAAAGGGAAGCTCATATTAGTATCATAGAGGGAACGGAGCAAATTTATTCATCGGGGGCAACTTCATACACCTTTTCACCAGGCTTCTTCATTTTATACTTTTCCCGGGCTACTTTTTCAATGTATTGCAGGTTCTTTTCCAAAAGTTCCTTTTCGCGGATAAGCTGTTCCTTGCGTTCCTTCAGTTCCTCGATTTCGCGCAGCAGTTCATTCCTTTCATCACGGGCCTGCCAGTATTTTACCATGCCGCGGTCGGCAAAAATGAAAGCAAGAATTAAAACAACCACTATGGAAAGCACCAGCCACAAACCGCTGTTCAAGGGGGGACGTCTTCTTTTTACCGTTTTTTTTGTTTTCAATTTAGCCATACTAAAAAAAGGCCGCATCCGGAGATACGGCCTTGATATTTTTTCCTTACTGTTTGATTCTGTAAACAGCCATGCCGGGATATACCGCTTCTTCATCCAGGATATCCTGCAAACGCAGAAGCTGGTTGTATTTGGCAATGCGGTCGCTGCGGGAAGCGGAGCCGGTTTTAATCTGACCGGCGTTGGTGGCCACGGCCAGGTCGGCAATGGTGCTGTCTTCCGTTTCACCGGAGCGGTGGGAAATAACGGCGCTGTAACCGGACTTATGGGCCATCTCGATGGCGTCCAGCGTTTCGGTCAGCGTGCCGATTTGGTTAACCTTGATCAAAATGGAATTGGCAATGCCCTCATCGATACCGCGGGCCAGACGTTCGGTATTGGTAACAAAAAGATCGTCACCCACCAGTTGAATCTTGTCGCCCAGCCTGTCGGTCATCACCTTCCAGCCGGCCCAGTCATCCTCGGCCAGACCGTCCTCGATGGAAACGATGGGATATTTATCCAGCCACTTGGCGTAGTAGTCCACCATCTCTTCCGAAGAGAGTGTTTTGTTTTCCGATTTCAGTTCATAGAGTCCCGTTTCGGCATTATAAAACTCGCTGCTGGCCGGATCCAGACAGATGACAATATCCTCGCCGGGTTTATAGCCCGCTTTTTCGATGGCCGTTATGATCACTTTCAGGGCCTCTTCATTGGACTTCAGATCGGGGGCAAAGCCGCCCTCGTCACCCACGGCCGTGTTCAGCCCCATGGAAGACAATACTTTTTTCAGATGATGGAAAACCTCGGAGCCCATGCGCAGTCCCTCGCGAAAGGTTTCCGCTCCGGCGGGGGAAATCATAAATTCCTGCAAGTCCACATTGTTATCCGCATGGGAACCGCCGTTTAAGATATTCATCATCGGCACGGGCATCATCTTGGCGTTTACACCGCCCAGATATTGAAACAACGGCAGGCCAACCACCTCGGCGGCCGCTTTGGCCACGGCCAGGGAAACCCCCAAAATGGCGTTGGCGCCCAGCTTGCTTTTATTCTCCGTTCCGTCAATCTCAATCATCAATTTGTCGATCAGCACCTGATTGGTGGCGTCCAGACCGATCAGTTCATCACCGATGACATCGTTCACATTATGCACGGCGCGTAAAACACCCTTGCCCAGAAAACGGTCGGCGTCGCCGTCACGCAGTTCCACGGCTTCATGCTCACCGGTGGAAGCGCCGGAAGGCACCGCCGCGCGTCCAACGATTCCGCTATCCAGTTCCACTTCCACTTCAACGGTGGGGTTTCCGCGGGAGTCCAATATCTCGCGGGCATAAATATCTACTATTTCGCTCATTTTTCACCTCTGATTCTATGTTGATTAGACTTGTGGCAGAACTTACTACTATCAGCAAATTGGAGCAAAAGTTTATTGTTTCACAAAGTTTTTTCTTGACTATCAGTCCCGCATTGACTATAGTAGATTTAGTAGAACGTCTGTACAATTAAACCAGGAGAATTATAATGAGCACTTTACCCTCCGTCAGTGCCTATATGGACAAATCCTTTACCACCCTTTCTCCGGACATGGACGTCTATAAGGCGATCAATATCCTGATCGACAAAGGCATCACCTCGGCGGTGGTGGTGGATAAACAGAACCACATACTGGGCATCCTTTCGGAAAAGGACTGCATGACTTTGCTGTGCAAGGGCGCCTATCATAGCCTTCCCGGCGGCCAGGTGAAGGATTATATGACCGCCCATGTGGTTACCATTCCCCCTTCCACCGATATCTTTACCGTGGCCAGCATGTTTTTAAAACACTTTTTCCGCCGTTTGGTGATCGCCGATGAGGAAAATCATATTCTGGGGCAAATCACCCGCCGCGACCTGCTGCGCGTAATTAAGGAATGGAAAAAGGAAGAGAAGAATGTAAAAATCGCCCCGATTATGTAACGGCCGGTTATCCGACGGGCCCCCGGGCCCGTTTATTCCCCGCGAACGATGGGCATGGTCATGCAACGGCAGCCGCCGCCGCCGCGCGTAAGTTCATTACCGGCCATGGCTATGGCGTATTTATCGTAGCTTTCCAGGTCAACCTTTCCTTCCAGCACATCCCGCGCCTCAATGCGCGGAATACCGGCCCGGGCCAGTTCCTCATAGGTATAGT
>WGCN01000130.1 GCA_015493745.1 Calditrichales bacterium | reverse complement strand
TACGGAAACCGTACCGCCACCCGTGGTCAGCGCGGCGCTGGAACCCAGGTCAAGATTGCCGCCGGCGGAGAAGTTACCGCCACCGGTATCCAGGCTGGCCGATCCGCCGAATGTGGTATTGCCCGAAGAGGAAACAGCCACATTGGTGGTGGTTACCGCACCATTATTATTAAAGGTACCCGTGCTCAGGGCATTGTCATTGGCTGTAAGCGTGCTGTTCACGGTTAAGGTACCGGTGATGGTACGGTTGCCGCTGGCAGCGGCCAGGGTTACCGTGCCCGACTGGATCGTCACATTGGGAACCGTGCTCAACCATTCCGCGCCCGCTTGCTGGGTAGCGTCATAACGCAGCAAGCCGGAGGAGCCGTAGGCCAGCGAGCCGCCGTTCAGGGTAAAGGAACCGGAACCCTTGGCAAAGGTGCCGTCTATCTGAAAGGTACCGCCGGTCACATCAAATACACCGCCGCCGGTGTGGGTAAAGGTACCGGTCACCGTTCTGCTGCTGCCCAGGGTAAACGTGGCCGCTGAGTTTATAGTAATGTTTGTCGGTGAATTTGTGGAGGGCCATTCGTTGCCGATAGTAATATCGTTCCCCGTTGTGTAATTAAGTGTTGTTGTACCGGAGTAAGCCATGGAAGCGTTTGCACTAAAAGCGACACCATTGGAATTCGGGTCTATATTCAATGCATTTGTTATTGTATACACCGTAGCTGCATTTACCGCATCGAAAGTAAGCGCGCGGGCGCCTGTCGGTGGCGCATGAGTTATGGCATAAAAGCTGGTGTTGGCATCTATTCTCATTTGAATATTTACACTGCTGGCGATTTTCAGCGTACTTGTTTCAGCGGTAAAAGTACCGCCACTCTTATCAAATACATAACCGTTAATCAGACCACTGAAACCAAGCGTATAGGTTCCCGTGCCCGCCTGAAAGGTACCGCCGGATTGCAGATAGCGGTTAACAATGATATTCGTGGAGAGGTTATTATCCACCACCCCGCTTCCGCTTACGGTAAAATCATAAAATTCCAGAGAGGCGCCGCCATAGGTTCCGCTCATGGTTTGCGTACCGGAGCCGTTAAACTCAATGCTGATGCCATTGCCGTTGTCATTAAAGGCACCTCCGGAATTGATGGTATAATTACCACCCACCTGAACCAGGCCGCCACCGGTACCATCGTTAAGCGTACCGTTGATGGTCAACGCCCCGCTTATGGTAAGTTGATTGGCATTGGGATCAAAGCTGCCGGAAGCATCAATGGTCAATGAGGTTACCGTGGCGGAAGCCACATCCAGCGTCACGGCGTCAGTACCAAGAATGGTAACATCATCCCCCGCGCCGGGAACAACGCCGCCCGCCCATGTTGCTGTACTGCTCCAATTACCGCCACCGGTTCCATTACTGGAAATCGCCGCGGCAAACACAAACTGTATACCGAATAGAACGACAAGTATCGTACTTATCAAACTAAACTTCTGAGTCTTGTAACTAAAGCCCATTACAAAGCTCCTCCTAATTAAGTGTCGCTTTTTAGTTATTTGTCAAAAGATTAAAGCGCCACCCGCTTTTTTCACCGGGTTGCGCCGTAAATACTTCATTTAATTTTTTTCGCAGTAAACTTTCCGTTAATCCACGCACCAGTTTACCTTCTTCCGCATAGGATATCATACCGGTTTCTTCCGATACAACGAGCACAAGGGCGTCCGACTGCTCGGATAAGCCCAGGGCCGCCCGGTGCCGCGTTCCCAGGGCCGGATCGATATCCGGGTTTTGAGAGAGGGGCAACAGACATTTGGCCGCCAGAATAATATCGTTTTGTACAACCACGGCGCCGTCATGCAACGGAGAACGCGGATTGAATATGGAACTGAGCAATTGCTCCGATAAACGGGCCTGCACCGTAATGCCGGTCTCGATTATATTCTTTAATCCCATATCTCTCGTTAACACTATCAAAGCTCCGTAATTCTTTTTGGACAGATCCAAGGCTGTTTTTATGATTTGATCTATAAACTCCAGGTCGCCTACCCGCACGATGGTGCGTATCACACGGTTTTGACCCAGGTAGATCAGCAGTCTCCTGAGTTCCGGCTGAAAGATGATGACAAAGGCCAGCACCCAGACGGTTTTCAAGCTGGACATAATCCAGGTCAGCGCGCTCATGTTCATCAATTCCCCAACCACGGAGAAGAGCAGGATCAGTAATAATCCCACAAACATGCGTATGGCCACGCCACCCTTTAAAAACTGATACAGCTTGAAAATAATGGCTGTAACGATCAAAACGTCTAAAACGTCAATAAAGGTTACAGGCAAAAAACCTATTTTAAAGATCATAAAAGTATTGGTACTTTCGTTCGGTTCTCATATTTCTTTAAATAAATTCTGTTTTTGATCCTTAGCGTGTGATTTTCTGATCAATCCTCTTTTTTCAATGACCGGCATCACAACATCGCCCTTAAAAAAGAGCCCGGAAAAGTTTGCGGATTTGGACAACTTCCCGCACATCATGGGTGCGTATCATCGAGCTGCCTTTCATCAGGGTTATTAGTTCCACATATTTACTGGCATGCTTGCGTTCATCCACATTCAGTCCTAAAAATTCTCCTAAAAACGATTTTCTGGAAATTCCCGTTAACAGCGGATAGCCCCAAAAAGTGAAATCCCGCATCTGGCGGATCAGGCTCAGGTTGTGTTCCAGCCGTTTTCCAAATCCGATTCCCGGATCAAGGATTATTTGTCCATCGTTAAGGGAGCTCAGATGTTTAATTTTTTTTTCGAAATAGTCATACACTTCGGTTACCACCTCCCTGTATTCCGGCGCATCCTGCATTGTCTTCGGCTGCCCTTTCATATGCATGATCACAATGGGACAGCGCTTCTCCTTTACCAGCTCTGCCATTTGTACATCAAATTCCGTACCACTTATGTCATTTATAATGTCCGCTCCCGCATCCAGGGCCGCCCGGGCCACCGTGCTTTTATATGTATCGATGGACAGGGGTATATCCGAAAAACGCCGTATTCCCTCGATTACCGGAATGACCCGGCGCAGTTCTTCCCCGGCGGTAACGGGCTCCGCGCCGGGACGGGAGGACTCCCCGCCGATATCCAGCACATCGCTGCCCTCATCAATCAAACGGCGGGCATGTTCCATGGCAGCGGTCGGGTCAAAATAGCGGCCACCGTCGGAAAAAGAATCGGGGGTGACATTGACAATGCCCATAACCAAAGGCCCCGAGAGCCAATTCAGGCTTCCATGCTTCAAAGGCCAGGCTTTTTTTTCTTGTGGTGTAAAAAACTTTTTGATACGCAGCAATTCCCTGCGCACAGCCGGTGAAAAATCGGTAAAATCCGATTTAAACAGCAGATCGGGGCGCAGAAGTCTCAGCAGCAACTTCTGATGGTGACGGTCTGAGATTTCAAAGATCGATTCCGCGGCCAATCGGTATAAATCACTCAATTCACCACTATCCACATCCCTGAATTCAAAAAAAAAGGCAGATCCTTCTGGAAAAATATAATCACCGTTAATGGATTTCATACGGTGAATTACATGCGCATTTTCTGTGAAAATCATGCGCATTTTCATGGAGCGGGTACGACTCCGGTTCGTGAAGAGTCCCTCCGGGCGGCCAGAACTTTACGAATCCCCTTCAACGCTTCCCGGGCATAACGGTCATCTTCCCCGTCCTTGCGTTTAACACGTTCCCGGAAATAATAGAGGGCCTTGTCAAAATCGCCCGTCTTTTGATAAATGATCCCCAGATAAAGATAGGCATCCGGATTATCATTTAGCCGTATGGCCTTCTCAAAATTTTCAATGGCCTTGTCATACTCTTTTTTGGCCGAATATAAAATCCCCAGATTGTACCAGGCGTTGGAATCCTGCGGAAAACGCTCCGCCAATTGCAGATATATCTCTTCGGCCTCCTCCAGCTTACTCAGCTTTAAATCTATGGAGGCCAGCAAACTCAAAATCCGCGGATCCTTATGATTGATTTTCAGATAGGTATGTAAAACATTAAAGGCGCTTTGGCTGCCACTGCTGTTTTCAATACCGGAACCCGACATAAAATATTCATTGGCCAGCTCATAAACGGCATCGGTATAGCCGGGATCCAGGCGGATGGCCCGGCGCAAAACATCCTTGCGGTTCTCCAAGCCCAACTCTTCCAAACGGGATGAGAGTAAATAACTTAAGGCAAAATAGATACGGGCATCATAGGGATTGTCCGTAAGCGCCTTTTTCAGATAAACTTCGGCATTTTCATAATCCTGATCGCGGATGGCCATGCGTCCCAGCAGATAGGAGGCGGGATAAACATCCCGGCGCATCTTTATTAGGGGAATCAACAGACTTTTAGCCTGCTCAAAATCGGCATTGACTTCATCGACATAGGCTTTTTTTACATAGTCCACATCTTTTTGCAGGCCCCGGCCCACAAAGGCTTCCGCCCTTAACACCAGCAAAATGTTTGACGTGTCGGTTTCCGTTTCCGCAATGACACTATCATAATCCTTATCCGCTAACCGGTAATAAAGAGTTGCCCGGCGCTCAATATTTTGAACCGGCGTCATCTTTTTAAACCAGTCAAACTCACGGCTGATATCCCGGAAGGCCTTTTCCGCCCAGCCTTCGCCTTCATATTCCCTCTCCCACCGGCGCCCGTTGTTCATATCCTCCAGCACTATATAAATTTTACCGGAAGAACGTTTTTGGGAGTGAAGTATAAAGGAGGGGTTCAGCCTGCGCGCCAATTCCATCCAGGGTTTTGCTTTATCATGATCCTTTTGCAACGTTTGATAGATCCAGTACCAAGGATGTATCATATAGCCGCTTTTTACCTGAGCCGCATTCTCGGCAAAAAGATGGGCAAAGGTAAAGGGAACCGGCATGACAAGACTTGAGTCCTGCTCGATGGTCGGCAACACAACGATCCGCTCCAGGGGGGGAGCATCCCTGGTTATAAACCAAACAAGAGAATAGAGAAGGAGCACCACGGTGTTGAAAAGGGCGTATTTTTCCCGCAGACGCTGTTTGATCAGACCGGACTTTACCAAAAAGTGCAGGGTCAGATTAACAAACAGCAGTGCCAGCAACGCCAACACGATGCCTCCGGGAATATTCCCGGAGAGTAATGATATTATATGTGACATGCGTTTTGTAAACGCCCGGTAAACGTCTGACCTTTATACAGGGCTTTCCGGGGATTCCTCCGAACTTGCTGACGGTTTTTCGCTGTCTACATCCTTATCATCATCATCCTGTCCGTTCCTTGGAGCAGTAAAGGCGGGGGCATTTATCGATTCACCCCGTAATATAGCGTCAATTTGCTCTCCATCCAATAGCTCATGTTCCAGCAGGGCATTGGATATGGCATGCAGTTTGTCGATATTTTCCGAGAGTAGTTTTTCGGCACGCTCCTGGGCGGAGGTAACGATCAACTGCACTTCACGGTCAATCTCCCGGGCGATCTCCTCGCTGTAATCACGGTGTTGGCTTATTTCACGTCCCAGGAAAATTTCCTGTTCCTTTTGCCCAAAGGTGATCGGGCCCAGTTTCTCGCTCATGCCCCACTCGCAAACCATTTTGCGGGCCAGACCGGTGGCACGTTCAATATCGTTGCCGGCGCCGGTGGTCAACTGATTAAAAATCAGCTTCTCGGCAACACGCCCGCCCAACAACTGGGCCAGCATGCCTTCCAGGTAATCCTTGGCATAGGTATGTTTTTCATCTATAGGCAGGTAGGCGGTAACGCCCAGGGCCCGGCCACGGGGAATGATGGTCACCTTATGTACCGGATCCATGCCGGGAATCAGCTTGGCCACCAACACATGACCCGATTCATGATAGGCCGTGGTTTTCTTTTCTTCCTCGGTGATCAGCATGGACTTGCGTTCCATACCCATCATAATTTTATCCTTGGCTTCCTCAAAGTCATCCATACCCACCTTTTGCTTGTCCCGGCGGGCGGCCAGCAGCGCGGCCTCATTGACCAGATTGGCGATATCGGCGCCGGAGAGCCCCGGCGTGCCCTTGGCCAGCGCCTCCACATCCACGGAAGCATCCAGCGGCACCTTGCGGGTATGCACCTTCAATATCCCCTTGCGACCTTTCACGTCGGGACGATCAACCACAATCTGACGGTCAAAACGGCCGGGTCGCAACAGGGCGGAATCCAGCACATCGGGACGGTTGGTGGCGGCGATCAGAATAACCCCTTCCTGGGTATCAAAGCCGTCCATCTCCACCAGCAGTTGGTTCAGTGTCTGCTCGCGCTCATCGTGCCCTCCGCCAAGGCCCGCGCCGCGATGGCGGCCCACAGCGTCGATTTCATCGATAAAGATAATACAAGGGGCGTGCTTGCGGCCCATTTCAAACAGATCGCGCACACGGCTGGCGCCCACACCCACAAACATTTCCACAAAATCCGCGCCGCTCATGCTAAAGAAAGGTACGCCCGCCTCTCCGGCCACGGCCTTGGCCAAAAGGGTTTTTCCCGTTCCCGGGGGGCCCAGCAGCAAAGCGCCTTTGGGAATTTTGCCTCCCAGCCGTTGGAATTTATGGGGGAATTTTAAAAACTCGATAATTTCCTGCAGTTCCATCT
>WGCN01000129.1 GCA_015493745.1 Calditrichales bacterium | reverse complement strand
CGCTGCAACTTAAAAGCCGCTACCGTAACGACGCCCACGGCTATATTCTGCACAACCCGGCGTTAACGCGTTAAAAGGAATAAAAAGCTATGCGGTGATTATGAAAAATAGATAATGATAACTATTTTACTTATTTTACATGAAGCTCTCGGAGTAAGCATAACCAAATTAATCAGCGGGAAGTTATTAGTATTAAGTTATAGGGGAACAGGTTGTCTGATACGTTATCCGTAAGGGAACGAAGCAAACGAATGGCGCTTATAGGCGGTAAGGATTCCGTTCCCGAAAAAAAACTCAGGAAGCTAATACATGGAATGGGTTTTCGATATCGATTACATGTAACCAGTCTGCCCGGAAAGCCGGATTTGGTATTTGCTTCCAAAAAGGCGGTAATTTTTATGCATGGATGTTTTTGGCATCGTCATCGAAATTGCAGGCTTGCGCGGTTGCCGAAGTCAAGGTTGGATTTTTGGAAACCAAAGCTGGAAGGAAACAGAAAAAGGGATATACAAAATCAAGGTAAGTTAAAAGATATGGGGTGGCGCGTTTTAGTGGTTTGGGAATGTGAAATGTCGGATCTAAAAAAAGTGTCCGTCAAGGTTGCTGGATTTTTAGAACCGGGAGAGAAAAAGAATGAAGTCTGTTGAACTTTTTGCCGGCGCGGGCGGTCTTGGCATGGGGGCCTCGCTGGCGGGCTTTACACCTTTGGCGGTGATTGAATGGGATAAATGGGCCTGTGATACCATCCGCGAGAATCAAAAACGGGATTATCCGTTAGTTCGTAACTGGCCGCTTTGGGAAGGAGATGTCAGAAGCTTTGATTGGTCGACCATATCCGGAGAAATCGATCTGCTTACCGGAGGGCCGCCATGTCAGCCATTTTCCATGGGAGGAAAGCATAAGGCTTATGGCGACGCAAGAGACATGTTTCCCGCCACGGTGGAGGTGGTTCGAAAACTGCGGCCAAAGGCTTTTGTAATAGAAAATGTAAAAGGATTAACCCGGGCAAGTTTTTCAAACTATTTTCAGTATATTTTGCTTCAGCTTGAATTTCCTGAGATTGTCAGAAAGTCCCGAGAAACCTGGATGGAGCATCTGCGACGATTACAAGAGCAAAAAACAGCAGGAAAAAGCTGGGACAAAGGCTTGGTATATAACATCGTTACCACCCTTGCCAATGCTGCCAACTATGGAGCTCCCCAAAAGCGCGAGAGGGTATTTATTGTCGGTTTTAGGGCGGATATCAAAACGGAGTGGTCGTTTCCTCGTCCCACGCACTCATTCGACGCGCTTCTTTATTCGCAATGGGTTACGGGAGAGTATTGGGATCGCCATGGGATTGCGCCGTCAAAGAGGCCTTCTCTGCCCTCCATGTATCAGGCGAGAATAAGTAAACTGGGAACATTGCTTATACCGCCACGGGAAAAGGCATGGCAGACGGTTAGGGACGCATTGATTGATGTTCCCGATCCAAGGGAGAAAGACGCCGGGCAGTTTAACAACCATAAGTTTCAAGGTGGAGCCAAAGTATATAAGGGACATACGGGCAGCCCCGTGGACTTTCCCGCCAAAACCCTTAAGGCGGGAGCTCATGGCGTTCCGGGCGGTGAGAATATGATGGTCCTGCCAGGCGGGGAGGTTCGCTATTTTACGGTACGTGAATCCGCCAGGCTACAGACATTTCCCGATGGGTATGTTTTTCATGGTTCATGGACGGAAACAATGAGACAGCTTGGCAATGCCGTCCCCATTGTTCTTGCCCGTAGGGTGATTGCTTCCGTGGCCGAAGGTCTTTTGCATAATGAGATCAGACGCGTTAATGATACCAGACCGGAGCTTATGGCATGACCAAGGGAAAAATTATTCCTTTTAACCCTCTCGATAAGTATAATTTGGGAGAAAGCGTGGGGCAAGCCATGCTGAGGCAGTCTGTTTTATCCATGAAGAAACTGCAACCATTTGATGGCGCCGGAATATATGCAATTTACTACACCGGAAATTTTAAAGCTTATGCGAGAATTACCGCCGCAAATATCGGGAATAAGTTTAAGGCGCCCATTTATGTGGGAAAAGCGGTGCCCAAGGGATCACGAAAAGGCATATATAACGAACTAAGTCCTGGAAAGGTTCTGTTTAACAGGCTAAAGCAACATGGGAAAAGTATTGAGCAGGCGGAAAACCTTAGGATTGAAGACTTTTACTGTCGCTTTTTAATTGTTGACGATATATGGATTCCTCTTGGAGAATCGTTGCTCATTTCCAGATTTAATCCATTGTGGAATAAGCTGGTTGACGGATTTGGTAATCATGATCCCGGAAAGGGAAGACACGCTGGAGTGTGTCCGCGATGGGATGTTCTTCATCCGGGAAGGCCGTGGGCGAATCGATTGAATCAACGTGAAGAAACGGCGAATCAAATTGAAAGGGAAATAATCAGCTACCTTCGCAATGATTCGCCTTTTGAAAATGATGATATGTAATGAGTTAAACCGTCGGGATAAAGAGACTTACCGTAATCAGATTACCTGATCTTTTCTAAGTTTTTGTATTTCTTCCTTGTCATACCCCAGTTCCCCAAGCACCTCGGCCGTATGGGCCGAAAGGCGCGGCGGGGGTGCTTCCAGTTGCCCCGGCGTCTTTTCAAACTTGGCCGTCAGATTAAAAAGTTTCAGATCGCCAATCTTTTCCTCATGAACCGTATCCAGGGTTTTGCGAT
>WGCN01000128.1 GCA_015493745.1 Calditrichales bacterium | reverse complement strand
TCCCGGGCCATGTTCTATATCTCTTTAGCCATTTACGGCATCGGTCTGTTTTTTGCTTACTTATTAACGCCCATCCTGCGCTGGATGGACAGCATGTAAAATGGCGACGGGCCGCGGAGCCCGCTTGCATAAACTTTTAAAAGGAATGAACCATGCAAATTAAAACCATCAAACTGAATATCAGCGGCATGACCTGCGACGGCTGCGCCGCCGGAGTGGCCAAAAAACTGGAAAGCGAAGGCATTGTAGATAAAAACGTAAGCTATCCCGATGCTTCCGCGGTCGTATCGTTTGACGCCGAAAAGATCAGCAGCGGGCAAATCAGCGAACTGATAAACAGCACGGGACACTACAAGGTGACCGGCAGCGCGGAGATCGCCTCCCCGGGCAGCACGCAAAAACATCTTATCATCATCGGCGGGGGGTCGGCCGCCTTTGCCGCCACCATCGAGGCGCGGGAACACGGGGCGCGGGTAACCATGATCAACGACGGCCTGCCCATCGGCGGCACCTGCGTTAACGTGGGCTGCGTGCCGTCAAAAAACCTGATCCGCGCCGCCGAAAGCATTCATAAAGCGCAACACAACCCTTTTCCCGGCATGGAAAGCTCGGGCAGGGTAAGCTCCTTTAAAACACTGATGCAACAGAAACAGGATCTGGTTCTTGATCTGCGTCAGCAAAAATACATCAATGTAGTCAAAGATATGGACAACTTCCGACTGATCGAAGGCCGGGCCACAATTTCATCACCCACCAGCGTAGAGGTGAACGGCGAAACCATTGAAGGCAGCCACATCCTGGTTGCCACCGGCGCGCGGCCCCACATACCGGATATTCCCGGACTGAGCGAGGTGCCCTATCTTACCAACAAAAGCGCCTTTGAGCTGGAGAGCCTGCCGGAATCCGTGATTATCCTGGGCGGGCGCTATATCGCCCTGGAGATGGCGCAGATGTTTGCCCGCCTGGGCAGCAGGGTAACCCTGTTGCAGCGCTCGGAGCGCATTATGCCCACGGAAAGCAGGCAACTGACGGACAGCCTGACCGGCTATCTTGAAGAGGAAGGGCTGCGCATTGTAACGGGAAACAGGCTGCAACGAATTTCTCAAGGCGACGGGCAGATTGTGGTGGAATCCATCGTAAACGGCGAGCCGGCCACTTTTAAGGCGGAAGCATTGATCGTAGCCACGGGCCGCACGCCCAACACGGATAACATGGGGCTGGAAAAGGCAGGCGTTAGCTTAAAATCCAATGGCGCCGTTAGCGTCAACGAACATTTGCAAACCGCCGCGCCCACCATTTTTGCCGCCGGCGATGTTTTGGGCGAAAACATGTTTGTTTACACCGCCGCCTACGAGGGCAAGCTGGCCGTTAATAATATGTTCAACCCCGTAAAGAAAAATGCCGATTACCGCGCCCTGGGCTGGGTGGTTTTTACCGATCCGCAAATCGCCGGCGTGGGCCTGGACGAAGCGCAGGCCTTAAAAGCGGGCATCGAGGCCGAAAGCGCCACCCTGCCCCTCAGCCATGTGCCGCGCGCCCTGGCCGCCCGCGATACCCGAGGCTTTATACAATTGATCCGCGATAAAAAGACAGACAAACTGATCGGCGCGCGTATTTTGGCCCCGGAAGGTTCGGAGTTGCTGATGGAAATCGCCATGGCCATCAGGTTCGGCATTACCAGCGAACAGCTGCGGGAGATGTTTCATCCTTATCTCACCCTTGGCGAAGGCGTTAAGCTGGCGGCCATCACCTTTACTAAAAGCGTGGAAGAGCTGAGCTGCTGCGCCACATAAGCCACATGTAACACAAAAGGAATCCTGTCATGCCCCTTAAGATAGAAATACTCTCCTCGCCCGGATGTACCAAATGCAGCCAGGCACGGGAACGTTTAAAACGGCTGGCCAAGGAACGTTTCCCCGGCCAATTGGAATGGCGGGAAGTGAATATTATGGAAGAGCTGGATTATGCCGTGGAACTGGGCGTGCTCTCCACTCCGGCCATCGCCGTGGACGGAAAGCTGGAGTTTAAAGGGTTGCCCTCCCTGGACACCCTGCAAAGCTTTATTCAAAACAGGCTTTTAACCGGAGAGCAGTAAAAACATGACAATCCTTCTTTTATCCGTAAGCGCCCTGCTCGGTTTTCTGGCTTTTTTTGAACCCTGCACCATTGCCACGCACACCCTGTTTGCCGTCCGCGCCGGACAACAGGGAAAGGCGGCGCGGCGCAAGGCCCTTTGGCAACTGCTTGGCAGCCGTTTTCTGCTCAGTACGTTTATAATCGGAGCCGCCATCTATTTCAGCGAACCACCACAATGGACAGGCTACACCGCTTCCGTTATTCTTGGGCTTATCGCCGTGATCTATGTGCTCTCCCGGAAAATATACATTCCCATACCGCACCTGGCCTTTTACCGTCTCCTGCCGGGAGGAAGGCGCCTGCCGGACGCCCTGCAACTGGGGCTGACCCTGCCCGCCTGCACCATTCCCCTGTTTTTAACCGTGGCCGGTCTTGCCGTAACGGTACACCAATGGGCTCAGGGCATATGGGCGGCCCTGCTGTTCACCCTCTTTTTCTCCCTGCCCACTATTTTTTCCGCGGTGAAAGGGGTGTCACCTTCCCAACGTGAGTTTTTAAGCCGCATCGCCGGTGTAACGCCCTATATCAGCGCGGTTCTTTTTCTGGGAGCCGCCCTGTTTCTTTTACTGCCGGAGATGGAACTGAATAAAGCGGCCCTGGAGCAAATCATGGCCCGCCCCTCGCTGCCCGCCCTGTTCATCGGCTTTGTTGCCGGATTGATCTTTAGCTTTAATCCGGTCTCCTTTGCCGCCATTCCGGTGGCCCTGGCTTATGTGACCCGTGCCCATAAAAAAGAACGCGCCCGGGTTATGGGACTGGCTTTTGTGGGCGGACTGATCCTGACCCATGTTTTACTGGGGCTGATCGCCGCCGCCGGGGGAGAGTGGGTAAAAGGTCTGCTCGGCCGGGAATGGGCGGCCGTCCTGGGAGTGATTTTAATTTTGCTGGGCCTGCTTTGGGCCGGCTGGCTGAAAATCAATCTGCCCTGGTTCGGTTTAACGGCCCAAAAAGCAGGCTCGCTTTGGGGCGCCTTTCTGCTGGGCATACCCTTTGCCATTGCCGTTTGTCCCTTTTGCTCCCCGGCCCTGCTGGTTATGCTGACCGCCAGTGCCGCTATCGGCTCCCTGGGCTTTGGCGTTCTGTTGCTACTCTCCTTTGCCCTGGGACGCAGCATTCCCGTTCTTTTGGGCGCCTGGAGCATGGCCTGGCTGGAATCCCTGACTTTTTTCACTAAATGGCAAAAAGCCTTTGAACGGGGCGGCGGCATCCTTTTGTTGCTTAGCGGTCTCTATCTGTTAAATCAATATTACTTTATCATATGAGAGGAGAGAACATGAAGTTTTTTACAGCTCTGTTACTGGGCGTCCTATTAACCTTAACGGCCTGCGATAAACAGCAGAAAACAGCCACCACCGGGATTCCGGTCACCTTTACCGTAAACGGCATGACCTGCGAGGGTTGCGTGGCCACGGTTGAAGAGACCCTGTCCGGTATCGACGGCGTAATAAAATATGACGTCAAGCTCAAGGAGAACATGGCCATGGTGGAATTCGATCCGGCCGTCACTAATGCCGGAAAAATAGAAGAGGCCCTGAAAAAGACCGATTTTGAAATCAGCGCCGCCCCGGACAGCCTGGCCAAACC
>WGCN01000127.1 GCA_015493745.1 Calditrichales bacterium | reverse complement strand
GGATAGGGTATTGTAATAGAGATCAAACCACTTTTCCGCCGGCAGGCTTTTTAGCAGTTCCACCATCATGCGCGTGGTAATGGCGTTGGTGGCCGACAGGCCGCAGGCATCGGCCGCCGTCAGGGCTTCCGTATCTATATGCCGCTCTTCCAGAAATTGATGCAGCGCCTTATCAAAACCGGCGCTCCCGGCCTCAAAGCCCAGGGCGCGGGCGGCCATTTTCCCGGCAGCTTCGGCATACAGGTTAAAACTACGGCGGTGGATTACGGTAACAATCTCCCCCAAAGGCGGTGAGGTGAGGCGCAATACCGGCCGGGTGTTGGCGGGTACGGCCCGGTGGCTTTTGCGCAGGGTACCCGTAACCGGAATACCCTTTTCCGCAAGAGCTTTTTTTACCCTTTGCAGGGCAAACAAAGCCGGATCGGGCAGGGTGCCCTTAATGGCAAAGCGCCCTCCGGCGGGGATGCTGCCGCGCAGCGTGGCCTGCCATTGGCCCGGAGCGGCATAGATATAGCCCTGGTCGCCGCTGCCCCGGGCGCCGGTTTTCATGTGATTGACAAAGGTCAGCCCCGGAACGGCCGGATCGGTTCCGGCCACGCGGGCCTTTTCGCCCGGTCTGCCCGGCTCAAAATAGAGCCGGTAAAGGTTATCGTTGATATTCAGCGCCCCGGCCCCGGCGCCGTAGTAATTGCCCAGATCCATCCAGTTCCAGCCGCCCGGCGTGCGCTGCTCCGGAAAAAGCGAGAGATCGGCCACCAGATCGCCGGAAACCGATTGGATACCCGCCTTTTCAACGGCGGCGGATAAAAGGATCATCAGGCTGTCCAGACCCGGATTGCCGTCAATGCGCGTACTGCCCAGCGTGGGGTCGCCCCCGCCGGTTAAAATCAGCTCTCCCCTTAAAACGCCGTTCTCATCGATATTTCCGCGGTAGCCCAGCTCTGTCGTAAAACGGAAGTCCGTTCCCAGAGCGCTTAAGGCCAGGGCGCTTGTAAACAGCTTAAAACCCGATGCCGGAGCCAGGGCCTCTCCGGCATTCCGTTCCAAAATAGCCCGGCCGTCATCCACATAGGCGGCGAAAAGCGACCACTGGGCATGTTTCAGCGCGGGCGCCTGTTTTTGCCGGGCCACCCAGTTCTCAAGGGCGTCTCCCGCCGTCAGCGACGTTATAAGCGCGGCAAATAAAAACATCCAAAAACGTATCATGGAGCATCATCCTAAAAAAATTTTATATACCGGCCGGCGTGTCAGCTTTCCCGGATATCAATATCACGTTTCTTCAGTTCCCACATATATTCCCAGCCGGGAACGCTGAGTTCCTGTTTCAGCACACCGCGATCATTTATTTTACCGTCGAGAATCATTTGCAGGGTGATGGCCACGGGAAAGGCGGTGGTGCGCATCATGGCCGTCAGCCCGGCCCGGGGATCGCCATACTCCACCGCTTCGTAGACCAGGGTTTTATCGCTGCCTTCCTTGCGTCCTTTTACGGTAACGCGGATCAGCACCACGTCGTCGCTTTCATAGTGCAGGCCGGCGTCCAGCAGCGCCTCAAAGGCCTGGCGGGCGCTTACTTTTTTCCCGTCCAGATCGATCTCCCTTTGCCCGTCGGTAAAGCCCAGTTGCATCATGGCCTTCATCAGCGCGGCGTGGCCCGGATAGCGGATGGTTTTATAGTCCAGATGGTTGATCTGCCCTTCAAAGGTATCCGGCAGGGTAGAAGTACCGCCGCTGGTGTAAAAGGCTTCCAGGTTTTGAAACGGCCGCGGAAAGGAAAGCGCCTCCAGCCCCTCCATGGAGTCGACGATGGCCCGGTGGCCGTTGCGCAGAATCACCGCCGGTTCGATGTATTCATTGATCAGTCCGTGGACGGAAAAGACCAGCTTATAGTTCAACGGGGTTTGCGGATTCACCGGCAGCCCGCCCACGCGGATGTTCACCTCGTCGGCGCGTGCCAGTTGGTCGATGCCATAGGCGGCGATCACCGAAACCATACCCGGGGCCAGTCCGCAATCGGGAATAACGGCCACATCCGCCGTCCGCGCCTGTTCGTTCATATGCAGCTGCTGTTGCACCACGCTGTTGTTACCACCCAGGTCGACCATGTGCGTGCCGTTTTCAATGGCCAGTTCGGTAAGAGCCACGTTGTAGTCATAAGGGACGGCGCTGACCATACCCCGCACCCGTTTTACCAGCGGCGCCAGCGCTTTCAGGTCGTCAGCCGCCATGTGGTGGGGGGTCAGCCGCGGGTCATCAAAACGGCCCTGCATCGCCCGCAAGGCGGCCGGGTCGCGGTCGGCAATATGGATTTTGCGAATACCTTCATTTTTCAAAAAATCGTAAACCAGCCCTTGCGACATGCGCCCCGCGCCGAGGATGAGTATTTCCATTGTTGACTCCGATGGTTAAAGAAGCGTTGTTTAGTGACGCCGTAAGTTAGCCGTTACCTCAAACAAAACCAAACAGGATAGTGGTTTTTTGGTAAGGCCGCGGATGTATGGTTTCGGTCTTTTGCTTACGTATTACACAGACGATTCGGGTATGATAATTTCCGAATCATCTCTTGACATCGTTCACCTGTTTGTTAACTTGTTTTGTGAGAAAAATCGAGTTTTATCGCACTAAAACCGGTAAATGTCCGGTTGAGGATTTTCTTGACACCCTTGCCGACAAACAGTTTGAGAAGGTTGGCTGGGTATTAAGACTAATAAAAGAATTGGACCCTATTCCCCGGGAATATTATAAGAAATTAAGAAATACCGATGATATATGGGAAATACGTATCGAACGGGTAACAATATTTTCAGACTTTTGGGCTTCAACTTCGGAAACACGCTAATCATTTTAACCAATGGGTTGCCAGGAAGTCTCAAAAGGTACCGAGAACCGAAATAGAATTGGCTGAAAGACGTAAACGAGATTATTTAATCAGGAAACAATAATGGATGATTTGGAAAAATATATAGCTAAAAGAAAAAAAAACAATCCCGACTTTGCCAGGGAGTTCGAAGCTGGATATGATGCTTTTAAAATTGGGGTGCTTCTTCGTCAGGCAAGAAAAGAAGCCGGGATAACACAGGAAGAACTGGCCCGCAGGCTTAACACAAAAAAATCCGCCATCTCGCGCATGGAAAACCACTCGGAAGATATACGCCTGTCCACCTTAAGGAATTATGTTAAAGCCCTGGGTCTTAATTTACGGGTTTTTATTTCCCGCGTATAAAACCGTGGGAAGAAGTTAACAGCCCCCCTGAAAAGCATTCAAAAAGTCTGACAGTCAGTTCTTGGCAGGGGCGCAAATCGCGACAACATAGCGGTTTATATAGACCCGGCCTTAATGTTACCCCAACATCCGTCTTTTGTCTTCCGGAATTGAAGGAATCGTTATAAATATGTTCCGTAAATTAAGCATGGCCGGTAAAAAGATATCCGTCTGCCGGAAGCTCCGTCTAATATTTTCCATGCTTCCTCCATAAACGATCTCTAAGCCGGACCAAATTAATCCTATACCAGAAAAGCGGGATATCACAAATGCATAAAGTTATCATCATCGGCGGCGGTTTTGGCGGCTTGTACGCCGCGCGCAGCCTGGCCAACCGTGAAGTGGACGTCACCCTGATCGACCGTCGTAATTTCCATCTCTTTCAGCCGCTGCTCTATCAGGTGGCCACGGGCGGTCTTTCCCCGGGTGATATCGCCTCACCCATCCGGGCCACCTTTGCCCACGCCCCCAACATCCGCGTGATTCAGGCCCTGCTCGAGGAGATTCATGCCGGAGAAAATTTTATCCTGGCCGGAGGACGCCGCTTTGCATACAATTCACTGATTGTGGCCACCGGCGTGCGGCATCATTATTTCGGTCATGACGCGTGGGAAAAATATGCCGGGGGACTGAAAACCATCGAAGACGCCCTGCGCATCCGCAAGCGGATCATGTATGCCTTTGAGCAGGCCGAGTGGAGCGATGATGAAAAGGAACGTTGCGCCTGGCAACGCTTTGTCATCGTTGGCGGCGGCCCCACCGGAGTGGAATTGGCCGGGGCCCTGGCCGAACTGGCTTACCAAACCATTTTACGGGATTTTCGCCGGGTCAATCCCCTGTTGACGGAAATTCACCTGGTGGAAGCCCACCACAGTCTGCTTAAATCCTTTCCCCAAAAACTTTCCCGTAAGGCGCGGGAACAACTGGAGCGGCTCAATGTGCGAATTCATCTGAACAGTACCGTGGTGGATCTCGATGATCGCCATGTACGGATTAAGAGTCCCGACGGGGAAAAACGGCTGGAGAGCCGCACCGTTTTATGGGCGGCGGGCGTAACGGCGGGCGACGCCGCCCGTATTGTGCAACAGGGCGCCGGGGCGGATACCGACCGTATCGGACGCATTATGGTGGATGACCACTGCCGGCTGCCGCAACACCCCAACATCTTTGTTATAGGCGACCTGGCCCACTTTAAGGATGAGGCAGGCAATCCGCTTCCCGGCGTGGCGCCGGTGGCCATGCAGCAGGGGCGCTATGTGGCCAGGGATATTCTGACCGGACTGGAAGGCAAAAAAACCGACCCTTTCAAATACCGGGATAAGGGCAGTCTGGCCGTTATCGGGCGTAAGGCGGCCGTGGCCTGGTTGCACGGACGGCAGCTTTCGGGCTGGCCCGCCTGGCTGATCTGGATATTTGTGCATATCGC
>WGCN01000126.1 GCA_015493745.1 Calditrichales bacterium | reverse complement strand
CCGGCCAGGGCCTCGTATACCACCCGGCCATAGTTTTTGGCCGAAAGTCCCAGCTTGGGCTTCATGGTGGCCCCCAGCAGGGGACGGCCGTATTTATTCAACCGGTCACGCTCCACCTGAATGCCGTGCGGCGGTCCCTGAAAGGTGCGCAGCAAAACAGAGGGTATGCGGATATCTTCCAGCCGCAGCGCGCGCAGGGCCTTAAAGCCGAATACATTACCCACAATGGAAGACATCAGGTTGGCCATGGAACCTTCCTCGAACAGATCCAACGGATAGGCGATGTAGGCCATAAACTGGTCGGGATGTCCGGGAATCTCTTCAATCTTATAGGTACGCCCGGCATAACGTTCCTGATTGGTCAGCAAATCGGACCAAACCGTCGTCCAGGTACCGGAGGAGGATTCCGCGGCGACGGCGGCGGCGGCTTCCTGCCAGGGTACGCCTTCCTGGGGGGTTACGCGGAAGGCCGCCAGCACTTCCGTCTCTTTTGGCGTATAGTCGGGATCGTAGTAATAGCGTCCGGCCTCGCTGTACTCCCGGACGCCGGCGTCAAATCCCATATCTTTCTGCTTCTCTGCCATGGAATCTCTCCTTTTGTTTTGTTGACATTGCAATGAGAATGTCCCTTTACAGGTCAATAAGCGTGCCAAAAAGCACCCATACAAAAAGAGAGAACGCTAACACAGTGTATTTTATAAAGTTACCTTGCAGAGGCCGCAAAAGAGCGGAATCTCTATTTTTGCCACGGATGGCACAATCCATATAAAAAAGAATATTTCAGTAACCTTAAGGAAGGACAAATTAGAACAGGCAGCCAATGTTCCCGGGGGCCGCCGCTCTGTCATAGAAAGAAGATCAATCCTTTAAATAGCTATATTTATTGCACTTATAATGCAACGCTACGGAAAAACGTTTTTATCTTTACGAAGAAGCTGCCCTACGCGCGCCGACCTTTGCCACAAATGGCACACAAATAGGGCGGATTGAGCCAATCATGACACATTTTTCTCTTTCTTTATATCCAGCTTTTGCATAAGCCGGTAAAAAGTGCGCCGGGGCATGCCCGCCAACTCGGCGGCTTTGCTTACATTTTGCCCGGCCTGTTGCAGGTAGCGCTTCAGCATGCGCCTTTCGAAAACCTCCAGCATTTGCCGGCGGGCCTCGGCCAGGCTAAGCAATGTGTCATCCTGCTCAACCTCCCCGCGCATGGGAAAAGGCAGGTGTTCCAGATCGATTTGACGGTGGGAGGCCAGGATCACGGCGCGGTCGATTACCCCCTGCAGTTCGCGCAGGTTACCGGGCCAGTCATAAGCGGTAAGCGCGCCCATGGCGGCGGACGAGATCGACTCCACCCGCTTATTGATGCGTACCATGGATTGCTTAAGAAACTGATAGGCATAAAGAGGAATATCCCCCCGCCGTTCACGCAGGGCGGGCAGATGCAGGGTAAAGACGCTAAGCCGGTAAAACAGATCGGAACGAAAACGTTCTTCGGCAATCGCTCTTTCCAGGTCACGGTTGGTGGCCGCCAGTATGCGCACCTTCACCCGGCGCGGTTCCGTTGAGCCCACCGGACGGAATTCACCGGATTGCAGAAAGCGTAGCAGCTTAACCTGCATCTCCAGCGGCAGATCGCCGATCTCATCCAGGAACAGCGTTCCGCCGTCGGCCTGCTCCACCAGCCCCAGTTTATCGGAGGCGGCTCCGGTAAAGGCGCCCTTTTTATGGCCGAAAAACTCGCTTTCGAAAAGATTGAACGGCAGGGCGGTGCAATTGATGGCCACAAAGGGCTTGTCGGCCACCGAACTCAAATGATGTACCGCCCGGGCGACCATCTCCTTGCCCGTGCCGGTCTCCCCGAATATCAACACGGGTGAGTCGGTGGGCGCTACCTTGCGGATCATCTCTTCCAGTTCCAGCATGCGCGGATCGTTACCCACCACAAAGTGCTCCGGGGCGCTGCCGTCAAGCCGCCCTTCCCCGGCATTGCGGATGCGCTCCTCGCGCAGCTCCCAAAAAAAACGAGCCGCCTTTCCGCCAACGATCTCCGTGTTTTCTCCCTTGCGGCGGATCAGGTCATGCTGAACGGCCTCGCTCTTGGTCACATTAAAGATCAGGTCGATATCCATCTTCAGAAAAGACTCATAGTCATGGGCAATGGGAATATTGAGCTGACGCGCCAGGCGCAGCCCCTGGGTGTCGTCCTTTTTATCGACAACGGCCACAATCCGCCAGTCGGATTGATTGTAAAAAAGCTCCAACAACTTGCGGCCACCCTTTCCGGCGCCGACAATGAGAATCGTGTTTACATCCATTTAGCTCTCCGCGTATGCTTAAGATGTAACAAAAATTATAACCGGATTCAAATAAAATATCACTTTCCCCTTCTGTTACGATTCACCTTACAAAGGCCCCATAATAAAAAAAGCCCCGCTATAAATAACGGGGCTTTTATCCTCAAACTGTTTTATTACAGATTGATATTGGCGGTTAAATAATAGGTGGTGCCGTTAAATCCAAACTGGTTGACTTCCCAGGGATACTTAAAACGACCGCCGAGGTCGGTTACAAAATCACCCTTGGTGTCAATCACATCCGGATAGACATTAAAAACGTTGTTCACCAGCAGGCTGAAGGACAAGGCACTGTTAACCTTGTAGTTCAGATTAAGATCAACCAGCGTTTTAGCGGAAAAGGTCTGATCCTTGGCCGGATCCGAGGCGTGCTGCCAGGTCACTTCGCCAAAATAGGTCGCGTTGGCGCCCACCCGGAAAGCGTCGAAGGTATACTGACCGCCAACCACAACCTTGGTGGTGGGACGGGAGGTCAGAATACGGGACTGTTCCTTGCGGTCAAAGATGTCGATGCCGTCCTTAGCCAAAACGTCGGGCGTGTTGATCTTTCCCTCTATGGAATGCTTGGCAAAGGTGGCCGCCAGATTAAAGCGGAACTGATCGATAGTGTAGGTACCCACAATATCCACACCCTGGCTGAGTGTATTTACGGCATTGATAAAGAACTTGAGACTGGTGATGTTGTTATCCTTCAGGATGCGGCCCACCGTGCTGTTGGTATCGCTGGATGCAATGGAGCTGGAATAAACGATACGATCATCCAGGTTGATGCGGAAAAGGTCGGCGCTTATATAAAAGCCCTCAAAGGGACGGCCGGCAACACCCAGCGTAAAGTTTTGAGATTTTTCCTGTTTCAATTTATCCACGCCCAGTTTTCTAAGTATCGGGCTGTTATTGTTGAACGTACCCTGGTTACTGATGGTACCGCCGGAGACCAGCGTCTGGATGTTGCTCAGATAAATCTGATGCAAGGACGGGGCACGGAAGCCGGTGGATACGGAAGCACGAACACTATACTTGTTATCGCTTGTTTTAAGACGGCCGTTCAGTTTATATGTGGTGCTGTTACCGAAATCACTGTAGCGTTCCACACGGGTGGCGGCGCCGACGAAAAAGTTTTCCGTCAGATCAAGACCCAGGTCAAGATAGGCGCCGATATTGGTACGCTTGGCATCCACGGCATTCTGCGGCTGCAGACCGGGAAAGGACTGAGCACCGCCGCCAAAATAGGAGGCTTCTTCCCCGGCGCGGGCGATAAAGTTTTCCTGACGGAACTCGGTACCCACGTTAACGGCCAGCTTGTCAAAAAACATTTTGGTCATGTCAAAGTTGATGACATGGTTATTAAAAGTATAACCGCCGGCATAGAACTGTGTCGGGCTTTGGGCGCCCAAATCCAGGTTCAGGGTATTGCCGATGGTATAGTCCACCGCGTTGCTGCCATAGGTATAACTCAGGTCATATTGCCAGCCCGCTTTTTGAGACTTGAAACCCGTGGTAAACTGGGCGTCGAAAATATTGGTCTCAAACGTCGGTTGGAAACCATTGTAGGTAGTGCCTTCGTCATGCAGAAGAAAGTAGTTATCCGGAATCCAATAGGGTGCCCTGTAAAGCGCGTAGCTTTTACCCGTGCGAT
>WGCN01000125.1 GCA_015493745.1 Calditrichales bacterium | reverse complement strand
GCACAGCGCGGCGGCTTTCCGCATAACCGTGGGATAGCTTCTAAAGCCAAAAACATATTTAAGATTATTTTCCGCACAATAATCAAACACTTCCGGACAGCTGTAATGGCCGTCGCCGCGCAAAAGAATAGCCACATGGGGCCAACGCTTGCGGATATGTCCTATAATCCGCTTTAATATGGAAACGATCTCCTTGCCGCCGGGTCTTTTTCCCGGACGCAAAATGGTGCTGATCAGTCGACCGCTGTGGCCTTCGTAAATATGGATGGGCATATAGCAATGGCAGCCGTGGTAGGCATTGAAAAGCGATAGCTGCTGTCCGCCGTATACAGGGGCGGCCGTATCGTCAATATCCAGTATTATTGCCGGCGGCGCCTTGTCGTAGGAAGCGATAAATGCGTCGACAAGAGCGCGGGCAATACGGTAGAGCGTACCACGCGAGATGCTGTTTTCAAAACGGCACGTGGTGGGTTGGCTGGCCAGGGCCTGTTCACTGTCGCAGCTTATTTTATAAATGGGATCGTTCCTGAGCTCATTACAGTCGTTACCGTCTTCATATCCGGCGGCAATTTGAAACACGCGTTGGCTAAGAAGTTGCCGAATGTTGTGTTTCACATAGGATGGATTTCTTTTATCATTTAGAACTTTGCAGACAGTGTCAATAATTCCGGTTTGAGATTCGGTTTCCCGTAAAAACAGAATGCCCGCGTCGGAGGTAATCTCTCCACCGTCAAAGTCAACTTCTACTTTTTTGTTTGAAAAGTCTTTGAATAACATCGTTTGTTTTGTATGTTTTCCCATAGCTGTTTCTCTAATTTTGTTTTGTTTGTTTTTTTTTGCTAAAAGATTATAAAACAATAACTTATTAGAGTAAACAGCTTTTTTTATGAATTTTTCAGGTTAGATCATACTTCAAAGGACTGGATGGAAATATAGAAATTTATGCCTTGCAAAAACGCTATATAGAGCATAGAGAAACCGGATTGTTTGAAGCTTCAAAAAAATTTCATCAATACAACTATTTCTCTCAATGGCTCAAAGATCAAAAGGAGTTTGTTAAACGGATGCTTGACAATCATGGTAATCCGGATAAAAACATCGTAATGTTTGGTGTTTCCGAAGGAGGGAATGTCGCCGCGGCCTTAGCCTCAGAGATATCACAAATAACTCACTTGATTATTCTTGGAGGTGGGAGTATGAAGGGTATTGATGAATTTAGGATATGGGGGAAAAACAACAATGTTGATTTTGACAAATTTTATCAAGAAATGCAGAAATATCCTGAAAGTATAGAAAAACGAGGTATTGGCCAAACATACAAATATTGGGCATCTGTGTTGCCTGTTGACCCGATGGACTACTTAAAAAAAATAGACATACCAATATTGGTAGCCATTGGGGAAAAGGATGAAAAGGTTCCGATTGAATCAGTAAACTTTATGGCTGATGCCTTCAAAAAATTACATAAGCATAATCTTACCGTTAAAATATTTCCAGATTGTAATCATATTCTTACAGATTCAAGCGGAAAAAACCACAGGAGTGAATTGCTCCAATATGCTTATACGTGGTGGAATTGTAATCCCCCAAACCATGATTGCCGGCTATGAGCCCAAACTGATCGATAAAAACTTGTTACCTAAAAAATTACAATAACTGCCGACCTGGGAAACAAAATCCGGGATGTGTGGGCAGGATATGGGTTCTGACAGGTTTTCTTTCCGGCAACGGGACAAAAAGGATTGTCAACCTAACTCCCTTCCAAAAGGACTTGTATTTGTATTGCCTTATTCTTAGAGTATGATATAATTGTAAAAGTTATAAAAGCGAGGCTGATATGAAAGTACTTTTCCTCCTTATAATATCTTTTTCAATCTTTATTGCCTGCGCGGACGAACAGAACGACCCCGAGCTTGAAATGATTTTTAAATACACGACCACGGCCCAAAAGGATACCGTTTTTAAATTGTTCCCTGAAATTGAAGAGGTGGATATGGCGTCGTTTTCGACATTTCCCGTCAATTTCACCACAGCCAACTTTAGCACAACGGTATTAACGGATATCGACGACATTAAGGGCCGGTTATTTATTTTTATCATCTCCCGGGATGATATCAGTCATGTTATTGACTATCACCAGGCAAACACCGGCTGGTCCTCTGGCCGGAAAAAAAAACTTAGCGGAACGCTGCTCCCCCTGTTCATCGCCGATGAAGAGATGACGGGCGGGAATATCTCCGTTGATCTGGAAATAAAAACCGACAACGTTACGGATACCCTTTCGTTTATGAGCCAAACCAATAGCCTGATCTTATTGCCGGAATACAGCTTTGACTATAAGCAGCTCTTGCCGGACACAAGCCTTGCCTATAATGATCTTAGCCTTACGGTTAAGCCTCACGGCAAGGCGCCTCTGTTTATTATGCGGTTTAATATCAACCCTTTCCATGATGAAAGCGCTCTGGCTCTATCGACCGGCTATACGACAAGCACCGTCTGGAGTTTTCAGTATATTGCCGAGCTGCCCATTTCCTTTTCTCTGTTAAAATTTAGGGAGTAGGCGGCCCAGGGCGGGTATTTACGCCGATCCCATTAGAACCCATTGGCGTTATCCGTCAGGATTTCCCTCCGGGATCAGCCAACGGGAATCCCAAACATTAGCGCAGCAATATCATCTTTTTTGTCTCCATGAATTTTCCGGCGCGCAGACGGTAAATATAAACGCCGCTGGGTTGATTGCCCGCCTCCCAGCGCACGCTGTGAACGCCCGGCCGTTGCACCCCTTTTACCGGCGTGGCCACCCGCTGACCCAGCATGTCAAATATTTCCAGTGTAACCTTTGCCGCGCGGGGTAGCGCATAACGGATAGTGGTTTGCGGATTGAAGGGATTGGGATAATTTTGTTCCAGAGCAAAATGCAGGGGTAGGTTCTCCTCTTCCCCGCCGTTTTCTATACCGGTTGGTGTGCCGCTTACCACAAGACTAAGCGTGGTGTCTGTTTGCAGTAACTCCAGGCGTAATCCCGGATCGGGCAGCTCGGGCAACAGGGTATCGGAAAAGGCGCCGCTATAACCGTTAAGATGGCGGATGACAACAAAGGTATCGCCCGGAGCGGGGGCAAAGTCATTCACCAGACGCACATCCAGCGTGCCGTTCAGATTGAGCCGGCCATAGGAAACGCGTTCCGTGACGTCAATCCGATCATATTCCGTACCGGGCGTGTTTCCGCCCAATTGAATGATAAGCCTGGAATTTCCCCAAAAATCGACATCCCGATTCGGTATAAGGGTAAGGCGGCCGGGATCCTTACCGCCGGGCATAAGATCGCCGTTAAAGCGCAGCACTCCGGTTTCGGCCTGTATGGTTCCCCGGGCCAACAGTAGAGAACTGCCCCCCCAAAGGGCATTACTGGTTAACACCGTTGTTCCCGGCGCTAAATCCCATATTCCCGAGTAAACAGTCATTTCGTCCCTAATACGCATGGTTCCGGATGAGAGATAAACATCCCCGTAACCATCAATGGCATAAAATGTGGCATATTCGCCGGAAGGAACATCTATGTTTATTATTCCGGTACTGTCATGGATTAACCGGGAAGAACTGATAACATACTTTGATTTATCGCCTTTAATATCCATTACACCACGATTCAGGATAATTCCATTCCTGCTGCCGCCGAAACTCCCTTTCGTGGAAAATTCCGCGCGGCCCAGCAGGTAAAGGGTGTCCAGAACATTGCCATTGCCGCTATTTCCCAATTCTTCATCGAGGCGTAACACGGCCTGAGGCAGGATGGTAACTATTCGATTATAGAGACTGCTTCGTACATTAACTCTCATCGAATCGCGGATAGTCAGGGTACCCGTGCCGCCAAGCTCGGGCCCCTCCATATAGAGTTTGTCTATATAATTGTCACCTGACAGCGTTATGTAATTGGAGTTTATTGTTCGGCCAAAAGTAACTTTCCCCGGCCCGCTGATATCTATGTCGGACAAAGTTATCTGATTGGTACTGCTTATATAGAACTCTCCTGAATCCGAAACCGCCACACTGCCGGAAACGATGCCCGGTACGCTTATATCAAACAGACCCGCGCGCACATCTATATGTCCGTAGCTGTAAAAGCTGTTAAACCAGTTTTTAAAACGTACCGGCGCCGGGGAAGACTTTATGACCACTCCGCCGCTTTCATTTTTTAAATTGGAATACATTTTCAACTCGTCGGTATATTTTGTTACGATATGAAAGGTGTCGCGATTGGTCAGCAAGGGACTGCCGGTACCGCTAAAACTGATATTCCCCCCATACCAGTAAAG
>WGCN01000124.1 GCA_015493745.1 Calditrichales bacterium | reverse complement strand
GGATAAGACTGAATGGAGTCATAGTAAGCCATTTGGGGATCGTTAGATGAAACGAGGGTCATCGTTTTATTTAAAACGGCCGTTTCCGGCAAGGGAGTATAAAATTTGGAGGTAAATATCAAGGTGGTGTCGTCATGGCTCATTTCCAGATTGCCGTTATGTATTGTTATTTTCGAGGTTTTCAACAGGGCATTGGTGTCAAAGAAATCATGGGACGGACATCCTATCAACGTGGAGCCGAAACCCCGCAGCTTCAAACTGTCCCCCTCAATGGTGAAAGGGCCGAAAAAAGTGTTACAACCGTTATGGGCAAACAGCAGTGTATCGGAACCAAAGTAAAGCGCAAAGGGCCGCATATCATCGAGGGAAACATTGGCCGGGGCCGGTTTTATCTCCGTCAGGTTCCAGGGCACATTGACAATCAGCTCCATATCCGGGGGAGCGTACAGATCCGGACCGGTACCGGACGTACATGACAGAAGAAAGAGAATCAGAGCTATAGAGAATTTTTTTATTTTGGCCATCATATCACTCCAAAATTATAACGGAAAGAAAAGAACATTGAAAAAACAAGATAATGCCTAAGACTGCCTTTTTCAAGGCATTTGCCCCTCATATTAACGATTTTATATTCTGATATATAATGGGGGACAAGGCTTTAACGGTCTGTGTTATATTTCTCGAAGGAAAAAACAACTAAGACCTTAACGCAGCCACAGGCGGGGGTTGCTGGCCTTGTTGCCGGCGTAAATTTCAAAATGCAGCTTGGAGCCGGCCAGGGAACCGGAGTCGCCGATCAGGGCGATGATCTGGTTACCATCCACCACATCTCCCTTTTGCACATAGATTTCACCCAGATGGGAGTAGACGGTGTAATAACCGTGACCGTGGTCGATGATGATGGTATTGCCGTAACCGGACATATAGGTGATCAGACTGACCACGCCGGTAAAGACGCATTTTACCGGCGTGCCGATGGCACTGCTTATTTCAATGCCGGAGTTGGTGACATAGGTTTTGGTTTTGGGATCGTAATCCTTGCCGTAATTGCTGACAACCTTGCCCCTTACCGGCCAGGGCAGCTTGCCCCGGCCCTTTTTAAAATCATCAAAATCAATCGGCGGCGGCTCGTTGGTTTCGCGGCGCTCCATGTCGCGGGCCTTACGCTTTTGTTCCAGGGCGGCAATCAGACCGGAGAGCCGCTTGCGCTCCTTCTCCTTGAGATCAATCTGTCTTTTGTAAAAACGGGAATCCTTTTCGATTTGGGCCAGCAGCGTGTTGCGCTCCCGGCGCTTTTGGGCGAATATCTGTTCCTCAAGGCGTTTTTGTTGCAGACTGCGCTGCTTCTCCTTGAGGTCCGCCGCCATCTGTTGTTGAAGTTTCTCTATGCGGCGCTGTTTTTTTTCGATGGATTGGATCGTCTTTTTGTCATAGTCGGCGATGCGGTTCAGATAGCGCAGGCGCACAAAGGCCTGGTTCAGCGATTCGGATGTCAGCACCGTTTCCAGCTCCTTAATCCGTCCGTATTTGTACATATAGCGCATACGGTCGGCATAGAGCGTTTTCAGACGTTTCAAGGTCTTGCGCGTGTTTATCAGCTCTTCGCGGTTTTGGCGGGCCCGCTTTTCCAGTAATTGCTGCTGTTTGAGCAACAGACCTTTCGATTGGGCAATCAATCCCATCTGCTTTTCTATTAGCTGCAATTGATCCTGCACGGAGTGGGCCTTTTTTTGCATATCCGCCAACTGGCCGCGCAATTGGCTTATCTCCCGGCGCAACTCGTTAAGCCGGCCGCGGTTTGAACTCAGTTCCCGATCGACAGTACCCTGAGCCGCCAAAAAAACAGGCAACAGCAACAAAAACAGATATTTAAAATTCATAGCGGATATCCACGGTATGACTGTAGTTAAGTTCGGGATGCACCTCCAGAGCGTAGCCCAGGCGAATATTGTCCAGGCTCAACAAAAACCCGGCGGAGAAACTGTTGTTCAGGCTCTGCGTCCCGGTCATCAAACTCAGGTGATCGTTCAGGCGATAGCCGAGACCAAAAAAAGCATCCCACTCCTGTTCATAAAGGGCGTCGGCATAAAGGGTCACCTGCTCCACCGGCCGCCAAAGCAGCCCCGCCCTGCCGAAAACAGGCAGCGCTTCCCGGGCCCGGCCCATAACCGGCTCATTGACATTGGCGGCCACCACGGCCATCTCCAACCCTTCTCTTAGTTGATACCGCAGGGCCAGTTGCAGACCGAAAGCCACATCCCGGCCGTAGCTTTTAATTTCCAGCAGATAACTGTTCACCCCCACACCCAGCACAAGCGAGGGCGTTAAGCGCATGGCCGCCGCCGCGGAGAAGGTAGTTTCCGAATAGGTCGTGTTGCCCAGCCGCAGTACATCCAGGCCCAGGCCCAAACCATAAAGGGGCGCTGAAACAGAGAGGGCTATCTGGTTGAGATCAGCCAGACCGAAAAAATTTTGATATAACAGGGATAGCGCCGGGCCGCCCTTCCCCGCCAGAAGGGCCGGATTGTTGTAGGCGGCAAAGCCGGAGTAAACCGAGGCCAATCCCGCGTTACCCAGGGCACGTTGCCAGGCGCCCAGGGGCCTGGGTTCAAAAGCAGCCTGAACATCCTGCCCCCACAGGCTTAACACAATAAAAAAAAGTGATATTTTTTTAAACTTCCGAAACATTTTAGGGAACATTTCCACTTATTTTTCGTGTTATGACAGCATACAGCTCAGGACCTCCTAATTGTATACCTGAACGAAGCCCGGACTCCTCTTCCGGGCTTTTTTTATACTTCCCTTTGAATATAGGCCGAGTAATCCTTAATGCTCGGAGCATACTCCTTTTCCATCAGGGGCGATGTGATCATAAAATCGGCCGTGGCCCGGTTGCAGGCAATAGGTACGTTATATACGATGGCTATGCGCAACAGAGCCTTAACATCCACATCATGCGGATGCGGGCTCATCGGGTCCCATAAAAAAAAGACCATATCCACCCGTCCCTCGGCAATGGCCGCCCCCAATTGCTGGTCTCCCCCGAGCGGCCCGGATTTAAGCAGAGTGATTTTCTCATCAAGCGGTCGTTTCAGCGTGTTCTCCAGAGTCTCCTTTACCAGGCGGCCGGTGGTACCCGTGCAAATCAGGTTGTGCCGGGCCAGAATCTCGGCGTTCCAGCCCACATATTCCATCATATCCTCTTTGCGGTTATCGTGGGCCACCAGGGCGATATTTTTCCTTACCTGCATTTAGATTGAACCGTTTCCGTATTTTTTTGTAGTTTGAATTTTTCACTATGGTGCTTAAAATATAAGCGCCCGAAAGATAAATCGCTATTAAAATTCCGTTAGCACACTATGATAAACAAGAGAATCTATCTGGATAATGCCGCCAGCACGCCGCTGGATGAGCGCGTGGCCCGGCACATGATGAAAATCCTGGTCGAAACGCCCGGCAATCCCTCCAGCCCGCACCACGAGGGGCAGCAGGCGCGCATTATCATCGAGGAAGCCCGGGACGCCGCGGCCGCCATGCTGGGCAGCGAAAGCCGCGATATCTTTTTTACCAGCGGCGGCACCGAGGCCAATAACAGTGCGCTGATGGGCATGGCCCGGGCCATGCAAAATCACGGCCGGCACATCATATCCACCCCGGTGGAGCATCCTTCGGTGCGGGCCGCGCTGGAAGCGCTGGAAAAAGAGGGCTTTTCCGTCGAATATCTCAAACCGGGAGCGGACGGCAACATTGCCCCCGCCTCATTGAACAGCCTGCTGCGGGACGATACCATTCTGGTATCCGTAATGTATGTTAACAACGAAACGGGTATTATTCACCCGGTGCGGGAAATGGCAGGGATGCTGGCCGGCCACCGGGCGCTGTTCCATGTGGACGCCGTGCAGGCCTTTGGCAAGCTGGACTTTGATGTACACAGCCTGCCCTGCGACGCCCTTTCCTTTTCCGCCCATAAAATCCACGGGCCCAAAGGGATCGGCGGCCTGTTTCTCAGGCACGGTACCCCATTCCGTCCGCGGGCCGTCGGCGGCGGGCAGGAGGCCAACCGGCGGGCGGGCACGGAAAACATCTCCGGGATTGCCGGCCTGCACAAGGCCATTGAGCTTTGCCGGGAAAGGCCGGAGCACCGGCGGCAGGCGCGGCGGCTGCAAAAACACTTTGAACAGGGTCTGCGGGAAATATATCCCAGGGCGCTGATCTTGGGCGAACAGACCCTTCGCTCGCCCTACATTTCGGCCATTGCCCTGCCGGGAATCGATAATCAAAGCCTGCTGCTCAATCTGGACTTGCAGGGCGTGGCTGTCAGCGTCGGTTCCGCGTGCAGCTCCGGCAGTATTAAGCCCTCACATGTTATCCGGGCCATCAGCGAAGATGAGACAATTGTAAACAGCACGATCCGCGTAAGTTATAACCGCTATCAAACCATCGAGGATATGGATGAGGCGCTTATGCGTTTTAAAACGGTATTAAACCGGTAGGAGCAGGATGCAATCTGACGATATTAGCGGAAAAGTATATGACACGCGACTGATAAAACGCATCGGTACATACACAAAAGGAACGCGCGGCATGGTCGCCCTGGCGGTCCTACTGATTATCACCGCCTCCTTTCTGCAGCT
>WGCN01000123.1 GCA_015493745.1 Calditrichales bacterium | reverse complement strand
TCTATGTAATCGTATGCGCCGGATTTAATGGCCCGCACGGCGGTGGCCACGGAGCCGCGGGCTGTCATCAGGATGACGATGGTTTCCGGGCTGAGGCTTCTGATCTTTCCGAGAAGTTCCAGGCCATCCAGGGGCCGCATCTTCAGGTCGAGCAGGGCCAGCGCGGGGACGTCGGCAATCAGATCCTTCAGCGCCTCACGGGGGTCGCTGAAAAAGACGGCGCGGAAGAGGGGGGTATCTTCCAGGGCCATTTTCAGCGATTGTAAAATATTTTGCTCATCATCCACCACAATGAGTTTCAGGGGACGGTCATTCATTATCTTCCTCCCTGGGCAGTCGCAGGGTTACACAGGCGCCCGGATTGCTGTTCCGGATCGACAGACGGCCGCCGTGCCGCCCGGCGATGCGCGCGCTCAGGTAAAAACCCAGCCCGAAATGGGCTTCATTGTGCTCTTCCCTCAGGCTGTAGTTTAGACGGCCCTCATTCAGCGTGTTTATCAGTTCTTCCTCCAGCCCCGCCCCCCGGTCGCGTACCTCGATAAGAATTTGCTTTTTTTCTTCGGTCAGCCGGAGGTCTATTTGGGAACCGGCGGGAGCGAAGCGCAGGGCATTGTGTGTTATATTTATCAGGGCGTGGCGTATTAAAACGGGATTTACGACGGCCCGGACGTTCCCGGGGGCCGTCAAAACCACGGATATCCCTTTCCGGCCGGCCATCGGCGATAGCGTGTCGCTGACTTCGCCCAGCAATTGCGAGAGGTCGGTTGCTTCCATGGCGGGCCGGTCGTTCTCATCCTCCAGCATGGCGATAAGCAGCATGTTTCCGGTAAATTGCTTCAGGCGAAACAGATCATCCTTTAAAAGCAGGCTGATCTCGCGCAGTCGTTCCGGGGCAAGCGCCTCCTTCTGCAAATTATGAACGGCCAGGGACATGGAGGTGAGCGGCGTTTTAATTTCATGCGAAATATAGGCGATAAACTCCTTGCGCGCCAACTCCTGAATCTTTAAAAAGGAGAGGTCCTGGACGATGACATAGAGGCCGTCGCTGTATTTAAAGGTGAACAGGGCCAGCAGGCCTCCCTTTCCGGGATTGAGAATGACCGACTTCCCGTTTTCCGCCGTAAAATCAGGCAACAGCGAGGCATAGGGAGAGTTGTTCATAAAAAGATTAAGCGGCAGGGGCGGGCTGCTGTCCGCGGGCGGAACCTGTAGCAGGCGGGGAACGGAAGGCGAAAAGCGCAGAATATCCCGGCCGTGTACGTCCAGCACCATCAGCCCCATGTTGATGGGAGAAGCAATCTTTCCGGCGGCGGGGCGGTCCAGGATCAGCTCCGGCAGGGGGTAGCTCTCGTAGGCGTCCAGTTTCTTTTTAATGTGGTTAAACTCGATGGCCAGGGCGGCAAACAGGTCGTCGCCGTCATCGTTGAATTCGACAAAGCGCGAACCGTCATGCAGACTTTTCAGGCTGCGTTTCAATTGTTGCGCGCGTCTTTTTTTAGTGTTCCGGTAAGAGAGCAGCCCCGCGACGGCCAGGGCCAAAAATATACCCAGGGCCGCGGCCGAGCGGTACACAAAGGCCGCGCGCGCCGCCTCCAGGGCTGCTTCCCTTAGACGCACCCTTTCGCTGTGCCGCTCCCCGATCTTTTTAAGAAAAGAAAAAATATCTATGGAAAGACGCATCAGGGAATCGTTTTGAACCCTTGTCAGGGGGGGCTTTTGGCTTTTTTCCAGCAGTAAAGCGTTGTAGCGCTGAAATTGTGTATCCAGCCGGGCCACCGTGCGGGGCGCGGATGAGAGATCGGTTTGGATTAAAAATTTTTTATAGCTGTCGCTGAGCGATACCAGGCGCCGGGGGTCCGGGGTATCCGTTTTGCCGAGCTGGCTGATTTGCAGGCTTTTTGTTTCCCGCGTGAAACGGTTGAATTGCCAGGCGCCGTAGATGAGGAGCATCAACAGGGCCGCCGGCAGCCACAAGGAGATGGAACGTTGAAAGGACATTGTGAACATGTGTTGATTTAACTGTCCTATGATAGCTTAAAGCACAATATAAAACCAGCGTTTTAAATATTTTTTATGCTTTATGGCATTGTTACGACAATTGGCCTAACTTCCCTTTTCAGACAAAAACCGAGGAGAGAAAATGCGTCCTGTAATGATAATAGTTCGTGATGGTTGGGGCTACAATGAAAACCCCAGGGGTAATGCCGTTATGGCGGCCCATACCCCCAATGTGGATCGCTACAAAAAAGAATATCCCTGGACGCTGATCCGGACTTCCGGAGAAGCGGTGGGCTTGCCCGAGGGCTTTATGGGCTCCAGCGAAGTGGGCCACCTGAACATGGGCGCCGGACGCATCGTGGTGCAGGAGTTGAAACGCATAGACGAGGCTTTTAAGGACGGCTCTCTTTTTAAAAAAGAAAAATGGCTTTCGATGATTGAGGACTGGAAACGGAATAAGTCCCGCCTGCATTTTATGGGTCTGTTGCAGAACGAAGGGGTGCATGCCCACCAGGATCATCTGTTTAAACTGATGCGCGAGGCCCGCCGGGAAAATCCGCAAGGCGAAATGGTCATCCATCCCTTTCTGGACGGCCGGGACAGCGCCCCCAAAAGCGCCCTGGAGTTTATAGCCCAGCTCCGCGAGGTGATGGACGAAGTAGGGCACTGCCGCATCGGCACGGTAATGGGCCGCTACTATGCCATGGACCGGGCCAGGGACTGGCCGATTACGGACAGGGCCTACCATACCCTTACCCTGGCCGAGGCGCCGCAAGGGAGTTCCGCCGAGCAGGTTATAGAAAACTCCTACAAAAATGATAAAACACCCGACGGGGTGGCCATGTTTGATGAATACATTCCGCCGCACATCATGCCCGGTTACGACGGCATAAAAGATGGGGACTGTGTTTTTCATTTTAACTACCGCCAGGATCGCGCCCGTCAGCTGACCATGGCCTTTGTGGAGGAGAACTATCCCGGAAAGCGGCGTGCGCGCCCAAAGGTGACCTATCTGGGCTTTACCCGCTATTACGATGAGCTTGAGCAGTACTTAATGGGTGTAATGGGCAGCGGGGGCAGCATGGATAACCTGCTGGGGCAGGTCATATCCGCGGCCGGCCTGAAACAGCTGCGCCTTTCGGAAACCCAAAAGTTTCCCCACGTAACCAGTTTTTTTAACGGCAAGAGCACCACGCCCAGCCCCGGAGAGCAATGGGTGGAGATAAAAAGCAGCATCGACCCCGCCGAATACGCCACCTATCCGCAAATGGAAGCGGTGGGAATCAATAAAAAGCTGTTGGAATTGCTGGAGGATAATCCATACGCCTTTATCCTGATCAATTATCCCAATGCCGATATGGTGGGG
>WGCN01000122.1 GCA_015493745.1 Calditrichales bacterium | reverse complement strand
TTATTTGACTTTGATGTCAATCAGCTTCGGTTTTTCTTCTTCTGCTTTCGGCAGAACGACGGTCAGGATACCGTCCTTAAACTTAGCTTCAATCTTATCGGTTACGATAGAGCTGTTGATGGCAAAGGAACGGCTGAACCGGCCATAGCTACGCTCGATGTGGTGATAATTTTTCTTCTTGTCTTCTTTTTCGATTTTCTTCTCACCGCTGAGCGTCAGAATATTGTCACGGAAATTCAGCTCAATATCGTCCTTGGTTACGCCCGGCAGTTCGGCCGTCAGTATCCACTCGTTGTCGTTTTCTTCAACGTTTACCCGCGGACTGATTTCCATGGTGGTCGGCTCGAGCATCCGGGTACTCATGAACTCTTCAAACATCCGGTCAAGATCATCATTGATGTTTAAGAGACTGCGACGAGGATTCCATTTTACTAACATAGTAACACCTCCTTTTTTAGTGTTTTGTTTGTTGTTTCAATTTGCCCATTATTAATACAAAGGACGTGCCAATTTTCTATAAATGGTGTATTTACTTGAAAAACAAGGGTTTAGGCGCTTTTTTGTCTAAAACGTTTTTTTATGACAAGATATGAAATTTTGATATAAGCGGAAGATATGGCACATAAACGCGACCATATGTCGCAATGCCGGTTATTTTAAGAGCAATAGTTTTTGTTTGATCTTTTGCAGGGCGCTGGCAAAACCATTCATGCGCTTATTGGTTATGGAGCCGCCCAGACCATAGCTTTCCAGCAGCTTTTGTTCATCCAAAGCAAGGATTTCATCACGGCTGTGATGATTTACCGTGTCGCTTAACAGATAGAGCATGCCCTTAACGATCTGCGCTTCGGAGTCGCCCAGCACTTCCACATCATCGGGACTTCCCTGCACTTTTACCCAGGTTTCCGAGGCACAGCCGTCAACGCGGTTTTCATCATTTTTTTCTTCCGCCGGCAGGCCGGGTGACTTTTTAGCCAGGTCCACCAGATATTCCATCTTATCCAGACCTTCCAGAAAGTCAAAGGTCTCGGCATATTCTTCAATTTTCTCTTCAATCGTCATTGGCAATAACTCCGGATAGATATACAACAGATATTATTTAAACAAGTCCCTGGCCGACTTTGGCCAGCCTCTTATCATCAACAGAGCCAGCGGCGCCGCCCAGTTGGCGCCGCGCTCCACAAAATCCCATAGCGGTAACCCGGCCAGGGGCCGGATCAACGCCGTGGAAAACGTCCAGATCACCGCCCAGATCAGTACCAGCCGCACGGGGCGCAGCAACACCGCAAAGGCCACCAGAAAATCCAGGGCGCCGATCATGGGCATTAACAGACGGGCCTGATCGATGGAAAAACCAACGGTGGTCAGATAGACCAGCCACGAGGGGCGTACCTGCCAGGCAAAACTGCCGTGACCGATAAAGGTCAGAAAGATGCCCACCCGTAAAATCCATTCTACCCTTTTCATCGCAGTTGCAGTTCGTCTACTTTTTCAAGCGTGTCGGGATTCTTGACCACCATCTTGATGCGCCGGCCACGTACTTTAAAAATAACCAAAGCGTTCTGCGTGGAAAACCCGCTGACAAAGGCAGACCAGGGCAGCTTTTCCTGGGCATAGTAGGGGGCGCCCGCCGCTCCATTGTTTATCTGGTAAACGGTGCGCTTCAGGGTCAGTTTTTTATCGTTGGGCCAGTTCTCCGGGTAGATGGGCGTTTTGGGGCCGATCTCCAGCTTGTTATAATTGTGTTCATCGCCGGTCAGGATGGCCACCACTTTCTTGCTTTTATTGACGATTAAATCCAAAAGCTGATCCCGGCGTTCTATTATGCCGTATTTCAGGGGCTGGCCCGCGACAAAGGGGCGGATGTCATTATTGCCCTTATACCACATATCATCTCCCGAATGTCCGCCGTTGGGGAAAAAAGGCGTATGCTCGGTTACAAAAATATGATCGATATCGGGGTTGGCTTCCAACTCAAACAGGGTCTTTTTAAACCAGGCCAACTGCTGATCCATGATATAGCCGTGGATACCGCCGCCCACATGGGGAATGGACTTGCGCGAGGGGGAATACCAGTAGTCCGAGTTCATGACGATAACCGCCACGTTATCATATATATAAAAATAGGCATTCTCCTTATAGGAAGGAAAGTCCATGGTTTCGGGATCGGGATCATAGACCGCGCCATCTTCGCTGACCGGCCCGTTGTGCGGGTTAACGAAATGATCGGCAAAAACCTTTTCCGCGGATTCGCTGGCATAGGGAAAACGATCCACGGAGAGCCCGTAACGGGAGCCGTCATCAAAGACACGCACAAAAGCCTCATGGTTGCCCATGGCCGGTATAACGGGAAAGTAATGGGCATAGGGCTCAAAGGAGCGTTTCCAGTTGGCGTACTGTAAGTCCATTTCCCCGCGATTGCTCAGATAGCCGTTAATCATATCTCCCGTAAACTGGGCAAAGGCCACTCCTTCCTGGCTGTTGAGGGCCATCATTTTGCGCATTACATAAAAGTTGGTGCCAAACAGATCGCGCTCTCCGCCACCCTGCCCCGACCTTGAATCGGAGGCATAGGAGAAGCTGAAAGCAGTACGGCTGCCGGGGCGGGGCGCCGTTTTAAAACGATAGCTTTGCTCATTTTCTCCATAACGAATGGTATAGCGGTAGCTGGTATTGGGTTCCAGGCCGTCTATGGGCAACTCATGATGGGTTTGAGGCTTTGTACCGGATACCGTTTGTCCGTTCACCAGCACATGAGCCACGATGGGACGGTTGGTATCAAAGGAGATGGTGGCGCCAAAGGGGCGCAGCAAATGCACAAAGGGGCCTTCGATGATGGTATCATCCACTTCAAAGGGTCCGTGGCCCTTAAAACCGATTTTACCGTCATACAAAATCCGGCCTTCGTGGTTTACCACCCGGTAACCCAGCACGCCCTTGCCGCTTTTCTCCCAGCCGACCATATCGTACCGGCCGTCCAGATTACCTTTTATGGGAATATGGGCCCGACCCTTTTCTATGGCCGCGGTTCGGCGAAAATAAACCGGCGAGGGATGTTTGCTGTCGCCATAGTCTATCAGGCCATAATAAAGAGTGCCCAGCAATCCCTCGCCAAAATCAAAAGCCAGGCCGTCATCGGTACCGGACGGACGACCCCGCATCTGTTCCAGCGTGTAGCGCGGTGCGCGTTCCTTTTGGTAAAAGCGCTCCCCATTGATCTCCATATACATACGTTCTCCCTCCACACCCATATTGGTATGCACCCTGGGTATGGATATCTGAGCCATCAGGAAAGATGGAATCAGAAAGATGAGAAATCCTATGGCAATATACTTTTTCATGGCATAACTCCGGTAATGTTTAGGGCAGAAAGCTACAAAATCATTTAGTAAAATAAAACAAAAGCACAGAGGTACCGCTATCGGAATTTTACCGGGAAATAAAGGGTCAATAGGGTTCTATCAGCGAGCGGCCGTTTATTTTCAGCATATGTGCGGGCAGGCTGCCGGTAATGGTCTGATGCAAAGTATCTATCAGCTTTTTCTTTAAAAAGGTGCGGTTTACCACCAGGCTTATTTCCCGAACCGGCGTCATATGGGCAAAGGGTTTAAGCATTTTCTTCTCGGACTCCTGCAAATCCCAACCGGCCATCTCCGGAATTACCGTTAAGCCCTTCTGTAGCTTGACGATACGTTTCAGGGATTCGATGGAGTCGCTCTCATAGGTAAAGTGGATATCTTCATTCTCCGTTTGTTCCCGGTTACAGATATTGACCACCTGATTGCGGAAACAGTTACCCATGCTGAGCAGCCACAGTTCATCCACCGTAAGCTCATCCGGTTCAATTTGTTTTTTAACGGCATAGGGATGTTCGGGAGAAACAAAAACCAGCATTTCCTCATAATACAAGGGCCGCCCCGCAATATTTTGATCTTCAACCGGCGTGGCAAAAATAGCAGCGTCCAGGGTTCCGTTTTTCAGACCGGTTATCAGCTCTTCGGTCTGTCCTTCTTCCACATGCAGGTAGACCCGGGGATATTGGCTGATGAAGTCCTGCACAAAATGGGGCAAAAGATACTGGCCGATGGTTGGCAGCACACCAAGACGCAGAGCGCCGCTGACATCGCCCTCATATTCGTGAACGATATCCTTCAGCTTTTCCATTTCCTGTATTACCTGTCGGGCCTGCTCTATGAGCTTCACGCCTAAATCCGTGGGAATGAGCGGTTTTTTACTGCGATCAAAAATAATGGCCCCCAGCTCTTCTTCCAGCTTTTGGATTTGTACGGTTAGCGCCGGCTGGGTCACATAACAGCGTTCCGCCGCTTTAACAAAATTGCGCTCGATATCCAGAGCGATGATATAATGAAGTTGTTGTAGTGTCATAATTTTTATTTATGCGTTTATAAATATTATCAATTTGAATTATAGACCTTTTTGTCTTAAAATCATACTGAATTTAAAAACAAGGAGAACAAAATGGAAACAAAACAATTAAATCCCATCGGTTTAGACTCGGCCTATAGCAGTAAAGTTTCGGAAAAGCTGAATCAGTTACTCTCATCCTCGTCCGTTTACTACCAAAACTTGCGGGGACTGCACTGGAATATCAGCGGACCGGCTTTTTTTCAGTTGCATGCCCAGTTTGAGCTGCTCTACACCCGTACCGCCGTTTCGGTGGATGATATCGCCGAGCGCATTCTGACCCTGAACGGCAAACCGCTGCATACCCTGGAAGACCTGCTGTCCAACAGCCGCATTGCCAGCAGTAAAAATGTAGCCGGGGACAAGGAAGCGGTAAAAGTAGTTTCGGACAACATCAGCACCCTGCTTATTTTGGAAAGAGAAATTCTGGCCATGGCCTCGGAGCAGAATGATGACGGCACCGCGGACCTGATGACCCGCCTGATCAACGAACAGGAAAAGGATCACTGGATGATGCGCGCCTATCTGGGCAACTAAACCTTGCGGATAAAAAAATCAAAAGGCCGCTACAATTGTGTAGCGGCCTTTTTTATTGTACAATCCTTTACCGGAAGGGTATGCCAAAATAAAAACAAATTTCAACTCAAAAACTTTGTGGCACTGCAAAAGCCCGGTGCGGCCCGGATTGCCATCTAACTCCATTATTTCTTCTTAAAAACACCGCTGCTTTTAAAAGCGCTGTTGGCCCAGATAAATTCCGCCAGGGTCAGGCTGACCGGCCAGATTTCCAACATCAGTTCATCGTCGCTTACGCGAAAACGGTATTCCCGCTCAAAATCATAGTCATCGGTTATAAAAGTGATGATATCTTCCCGGAGGGTATAACGGCCTTTGTAAACGGGCTTCAGCGGCAATACGGCCGGATTGGTCAGGTAAGACATATAGACGCTATCGGCAATTATATAGGCGTTGGTACTATCCTTAACCAGGGAATCCGGGAAATCGAAGCTATGAGCCAAAATGGAATCAAACGGGAAAAAACTTACGCTAAAACGGCCGTTATCCAACGCCAGTTCGGCAACAACCTCCGGGGTCGTCTCATCTTCAGGGAGCGGTATCAGGGAGCGATAGGTAAAGGACTCCTGCCAAACCCCTTCAACTTTAGCGGAGTCTTCCGCCTCCTGCCCCGCGCACCCCCACATGAGAACCATGGCGGCCATAATCAAAATACGTATCATACCTCGCCCTTTTTTTCTTTAAAAAACAGTATGTCTAACTATAATAAAATATATTTCACCAATCAAGTAATATAAAAGCCTCCGTCTTTTTGTATCCTTTTTTAATTCTTTACATAAAAACTATTGGCTATATTTATCACGTCCTTACAATAACGGGAACCTCGGCCTATGGCGGACACAATCATGACCAAAAAAAGCAGACGTCTCTTTTTAAAATCATTTTTAGGCTTTCTCTCCCTGCCCTTTCTCTATCTTGGCAAAAACGCCGCCGACACTGCCCGGCGTTGGAATGAAAACCGTATTCTTAACATCCCTTTAAAGGACATCCGGCCCGGGCAAAATGATTTTGACACGGTTATCATCCTGAAAGACAAGGAGCGGCTGACCGTCCTCTCCAGGGAGTGCACCCATCTGGGTTGCCGCATTCACGCTAAGGGTGACGGCTATGTCTGTCCCTGTCATGGCTCGGAATTCACCCGCGAAGGCAAGGTCAGCCGCGGGCCGGCCGCGCGCGACTTACGGGAGCTTGCCTTTAGTAAAACCGGCGACAGCGTGCGGATCAGGGTCTGATATGTTTAGTTCCGGTATTTACAGACGCTTCCTTAAACTATGGAAGCTGGATACCTTCGGCTATTTTGCCGTGGCCATGCTGCTCATCGCCGCCGCAAGCGGTATCGTGCTGGCGCCCTCCTTTAATGTGCAACAGGCCCAACAGTCGCTTTCGCTGATTTTATTAAGCAACCCGGCCGCCTCCTTTTTACGGAATATGCACTACTGGAGCGCCCAGCTTTTCCTCGTATTCACCCTGCTTCATATCTGGGAACACTTTGTTAAAGGCACCGAGAAGAAAATACGCCGCGCCGTTTGGCTGCGACTGTCAGCCGCTTTGTTTTTCATTTTTTATGTGATGATCAGCGGTTTTATTTTAAGGGGCGATGCCGACGCCCAACAGGCGGACCGAATCTTGCGCGCCCTGTTTTCCCTCATACCCCTGGCCGGCTCCTATATGTTGGATTTATTCATCGGCGATAACGGCAGCCTGCAATTGCTTTATGTCCACCATATCGCCACGGCCACCATCTTCCTGTTTGTCATATTATACGATCACTCAAAGATTATCTGGGGCAAGGCCAAAACCTTTTTATATGCACTGGCGCTGGTTGTCCCGCTTAGCCTGTTTCTCACACCGCTATTAAAAACCGCCTTTGACCCCATCATCAGGGGCCCGTGGTATTTTCTTGCTTTCCAGGAAATCCTGCACCTCCTTTCGCAACCGCTTTGGGCCGTTGGCGGACTGTCCCTGTTGCTGCTTCTCTTTGGCCTGTTGCCGGAATTCAGTCCATCCGCGCGCCAAAGAATAAAAAGCACCCTGACCGTCTCCGTGCTTTTATACGGCCTGCTGACCCTGTTTGCCTTTTTTTTCCGGGGTGAAAACTGGCAACTGAAATTACCGGAAGAATTCGCCCCCAACAACGAACTTCACTGGGGCGCGGTGTATGCCGCCAATGAC
>WGCN01000121.1 GCA_015493745.1 Calditrichales bacterium | reverse complement strand
GTGCCTCTCAGAGAGAGTGTGAACGGAAGGGGGATGGTGAGATACAAAGGGCTTGTACATTTCTCGCGCGGATCGAAATACAGGCCTGCTGTACACTATCTGCTTTGACTGCCGTTCCATGGCTGAAAATTCCTTTTTATTTTATGTCCGCATTTCCCTGTATCTAATTACCGCGGACAAATAATTAGAAATAAAAGAGGGCAAAAAGTTACACTTTAAAGCTTTTAAGCCACGCATATCTTCTTTAAAAAAACAAGAATACCCGGGTAGCGCTCAACTCTTCTCCTTATTCTCTTTTTTTTAAACAGAAACAGGTACGCTCAATTATTTTATATCGGATATACACGGCCGGACTATAAGGTTATTTTTTAAGTTTTTCACTAAATATTTAGGATATAAATGACTATTTATTATACACTTATAAAATTTTAATATCTGTATTTTATAAAGTGAGGTCTTCTAACCGGGTTCTACCTTTTTCCTGACCGCTTTTTGGAATAAAGGGCTTAGCGAAAAATTTCATAAGAGAGGTACAAAGAAAAAAAGGATGGACTGTTTAAGAAGAGATACATGCCATTCAAACAAATATATCCCGGAAACGGCACTCATTTTATAACGTCGTATGTTTAATATAAAATAATTTGACTACGCTCCAAAAGTCCGTTAGTTTAGGACTGACAATCCCAATTCCCCAGGAGTAAGTCATGCGTATAATTTTAATTTCTTTTTTGTTTTTTATTATACCCGTGTTGCACGCCGGAGAAATTCCCGATTATTATGTGGATGTACAGGGTGTGCGTCAGCAGGGTCATCCCGTTTTCTTTCTAAAGCACAGTTCCGTATACGAGCAACGTGCCTGGCAGAGTTCCGCCATAAACCGATTCAACGCCTCGGTGGATATCTATGATTCCCGGACGTCTTCCTATGCCCTTTATTATAACAGCTATCTCATGGATTATGGCAATGGTCGTGTTGGCGACTATTTTGGCAATATCGCCTTCTGGAATGATGATACCCTGCGCTGGATACGCGTTGGCGAGGATATCAACACGGACAACTGGTACTATGCCCGCCGATTTAACGGAGAGGTCGATTGGGGCATGCCGGCAGATTATGATCTGCCGCAAATACACATTTCTCCCAACGATCCCACCCGGGTCTATCTGCAAAACTTCATTTCAGCGGACAGCGGCTATACCTTCGAACCAGGCGACGGTGTGGCAGGCTATCTGGGTGAAGCGCCCGGATATCCACACATGCGCTATGCCTCGGATTATGAAGGCCGCGCCCTGGTCTCCGGTGACAGTGGTTCCACCTGGATGGTAAGCGACAGCATCTATAATTGGTCAAGCAGCACCCTTATCTTTGACTCCGACAAAAAGCATGTATATGCCCCCTTCAGCATTTACGACAGCGGCCCCCTGCTTTACCGTTCCGACAGCCTTGGCCTGCCCGGCAGTTGGCGGGAAACCGCGGCATGGTCTCCCTTTATTACCACCGGTTCACTGCCGGAAACGCCTTTAATCGTAAAGGCAGGAACCACACCCGGCGTTTTGTTTGCCGCCTACCACAGAGCCCTTTTAAAGAGCGAGGATTTCGGCGAGAGCTTTACCGTTCTTTATCGCCATGATTCCCGTATTAGCGGAATGGAAGCGCTGGGCGATTCTCTCTATTTTACGGACGCCTATCGTTTTTTTAGTTTTATTAACGGCGATACCACCCTGATACACAGCCGCGATATCTCCGGTTTGGTAAACTTTTTCCCCATGAATTTGGGCGATCGATGGGTTTACCGGAAAGTTACCGCCGGCCAACAGGGTAACGACACCACTTATGTTGATGTAACCATTACCGGCGACCGGCAAATAAACGGTCATACCTATATGGTTCAATATAGCATGGATGGGAGCGAAACCCGTTATTTACGCCGGGACTCCCGTAGCGCGCGGATTTATGAATACTTTCCCGATACGGAGAAGGAAAACGTTTGGCTGGATTTATCCACGGCGCCCAACGATTCGGCCCATGGCTACTATCCCCTGAACGACCCGGCCGCCGGGATAAAGGAATTCCGGCAAAAGGGAGAAGCTCTGAAAACCGTGTTTGATTCCGACAGGGAACGCGTTGTTCGCCAATACACGACCCTTGTTGATGAAAGTGAGATAAACAGCCAATTAGCCTGGGGCATTGGTATGATCTCCCGCTCTTCCGGACAGCAACAGGGCGCTTCTTCATTGCAGTTAACTGGCGCCGTTATCGATGGAAAACTGTACGGAGATACTACCGTCATTACCAACCTGAACAAGCGGAACTCAACACCGCTGGGATTCAGGCTGTACGCCAACTATCCCAATCCGTTCAACCCCTCCACCACCATACGCTACAGTCTGCCCGCGGCACAAAAAGTGAAGTTGGTGGTTTATGAC
>WGCN01000120.1 GCA_015493745.1 Calditrichales bacterium | reverse complement strand
CCGCGATGAGGTGCGCGAAGCCCAGGCCCTGATCGATCTGAATGACGCCCATAGTGTAAAGATTATGACCATCCATGTCTCCAAGGGCTTGCAGTTTCCGGTGGTTTTTGTGCCCGGCCTGCATTCGGCGCCCGCCGTGAGAGCCCCCATCCTGCGCGATCCCGAGCTGGGTATGAGCATCGCCCTGAAGCCTCTTTTCCCACAGGAAGAAAATACGGACCATACCCTGGCGGCCCTGTTAAAAAACCAGGCGCTGGAAAAAGAGCGGGCCGAATATAAGCGTATTTTTTACGTGGCCTTTTCCCGGGCCAGCGATCATCTTTTTCTTTCCGCCATTCATAAACGGGAAAAGGTAAAAAGCGAAAGTATGATCGGCCGTATGTTGCCGGTGCTCTTTCCCGGGCTGGAAACAGGGGCGCTTCCGCGGGGCGGTACCTATCCCTACGAGGGTTTTCGTCTGCATGTCGGCCGGGCTTACCCCATCCTTTGGCAAAAGAAAAGCGGCACCGTGAGTTTTGAACAAAGGCTGAAACGGTGGGAAGAGCTCTTTGAAAACAGCCCCTCCGGGGCCGGGGAAGCCGCGTCCGCAACGGTTTTGCACGGCCGGGTCTATTCGGCCACGGCGCTGAAAACCTTTCTGGAAAAACCGGATGAATATTACCGGCGTTATATGCTGGGATTTTTTGAGGGCGATTATACCGCCTTCGAAATGCGGGAACTGGAACCGGAGGACGATAACCTGCTTAAAGGGACGCTTATCCACCGTTTTCTTGAACTGCGGGAGAGTGAAGGCGATGACCAGGCCCTGATCGACCGGGTTTTGTTTGAACAGGAAATTTTTGACGATGAACGCAAGGCCGAACTGGGCCGCTGGCTGGAAGAGATTAAAGGCACTTTCCATAAATCGGAATTTGCCCGCCGGCTGCGCGCGGCCCGGGAATATAAAAACGAGGTCAGTGTCAGCATGGCCCTGGGCCGGGACTATATCACCGGTGCTTTTGACCGCTTGCAATGCGACGAGCGGGGGATATGGGAAGTGATCGACTATAAGAGCAACAACATCACGGAAGCCCGGCTGAAAAAAACGGCGGAAAGCTATGATGTGCAGATGGAAATATACGCGCTGTTACTGGGCAGCCTTTTTCCCGAACAGGAACGTTTCCGCGTGACCCTCTACTTTCTGAAGATCGACAAGACCCATACGCTGGAGTTTGACCGGGAGGGGCTGGATAAAATCCGCGACTATTATGAAACGCTGATCGAAGAGATAAAAAAGCGTTTTCCGTTGGAATAAGGGGCCGGGCACGGCTTCATCATCAGAGGAGACTATTGTTCAAGCCGGTTTATTTCCTGGCGGATTTCTTCTATTACTTGCGGATTTCGGATCACTTTTTTTCTGTTATCGGTGGAAGAAAAAATATAAAACACCTTACCGCCGAATTCTTCCTCAAACGCTTTATGTGTTTTTTGTTGAATTTTTTTCTCCTTAAAGATTTGAGAAAGCTGGATGCTCTGATTTACGGGCTTAATTTGCAGACCGATAAAACGGTTTTTAATGTTAATAAAAAAATCAACATTATAAATCCGGTCCCATTTGTCCGGGGCGGGTTCAATCTTATAGCCGAGTTCTTGTTCAAGCTGCCCGTAAATGGTTTTTATTTCTGTCCTGTATCCGCTAAAGGTACGGTCTATAACAAGCTGAAGCATATAGTCAATACAATCTTGTTCCGTAATTTCTTCTACTTCCGCCGAAATGACTTCGGTGATTTTGATATACAGCCTTTTCCCGAGTTCAACGATATGTTCCCTGGGCCGGACATTTGAAAAATAATATTCACGCCACTCTTCAACGGTTTTGGGTTCACATTGCCGTATACTTTCGGATGTGGGGCCGACATTTCGCTTAAAGTTTAACTGGAAGCGATTCATCGCGCTGTTTAATATCCATTCCTTTGCCATAATTATCCGCCGTTGTCAGATTCCAGGGCAGAAAACTTTTTTTTGTATTTAAAGCTCATTGTCCGGTCGGTAATTGCCAGACCTTCCCTGATAAGATGCGCGTTTAGAAGTGTTTTGTTTTTCAGATAGAGGTAACACATCAAATTATTTTGATCGTCATACTTTTGTTGGTCAAATCGCATAAAAACCTTTTGGCCCCGTGTTTTTTCATATAAGAATTTTTTAGCGGAACCATTGGCGCTTTTCTTTTCACGGATACCGAGTAGCCTTATGATAAGGCCGTTGCTGAGTTTTAAAAGCACCGGGCTGATAACCTCTTTTACGGAAAAGTATTCTTCCCGTTGACCACTGTCTTTATCAATTTTGGAGCCGAAGGTCAATTTTTTAGGGTCTGTTTTCTTATCTAAATTCTGAAAATCAGTAAAGCGATAGGGCAGCTTGCCCAATTCCTTTTCCAGGTCAAGGTTAAGCGTATCCCTTAAAAACTCATAGCGGGTGCCGGAAATATCCGCCTGGCCCACATTGAGCTTGCGTCGGGCAATTTCAATAAACTCAGGGTTGATTTCATAACCGATGGAGTTCCTCTCCAGATTTCTGGCCGCCAGGGCGGTGGTTCCGCTGCCCATGAAGGGGTCTAAAACGGTTTCTCCCTTAAAGGCAAACATTTTTATCAATCTTTTGGGCAGCTCCTCGGGAAACATGGCAATGTGTCCATCCTGCCTTGCGCCGCCAAAAGTCCAATGACCGGAAAAATATTCCCGCCACTCCTCCGTGGTCATTTTGGATTGTTCCTTAACTTCCCGGCTAACCGCCACGCCGGGCTTGCCCAGCTTTTTAAAGATCAGAATAAATTCATAATCGATGGAAAGGATACCGTTTCTGGGAGTGGGAAAGCTGCCCATCAGGGAGGCGCCGCCGGTTGTATTGGTTGTGGTTTGCTTTTGCCAGATAATGGCCCCCATATAATCAAAACCGATGGCTTCACAAAATTTGATAATTTCCGTTCTTATGGGAATAACTTTATATCTGCCGTAATATACGGCCCGGGCAAACTGATCCCCGATATTTACGCACAGGCGGCATCCGTTGTCTAAAACCCGGTAACACTCTTTCCAAACAAGGTTCAGGTTGTTTATATAGGTTTCATAATCCTCGTGATATCCGATCTGCTTGTCCGAGCCATAATCTTTCAGTTGCCAGTATGGAGGGGACGTTACTATCAACTGAACGGACTTGTCGGCCACGAGATTCATTTGGCGACAATCACCGTTAATTATTTTATGGGTGGTTTTCATTTAAAGTCTGTTTTTGGTTATAAAGTTGATCGTAATATAAGTTTTTTTGTCCGGTATTGCGAGTGAAGGGCGGGAATAAAACTACTCCCCGCGAATCCAGCTCAGGGCCGGCGATACCCAGGCTTTTATGGGCCGGAAAAGCAGGCCGTGGCCCAGGTCCAGTTCGGTTTTTATCTCCTTAAAGGCGCTCAGCCCCGGGCTTTTTAAAAACGGCATATAATCCCGGCAGCTTCCGGCGATGGTATCGGCGCGGTCATAAAGGTAAAGCACCCGGCCCCAAAGCTGTATATGGTTCTTTTTCCAAAAGGCGGCCATGCCCCGATTGCATATGGCCAGCAGCACAAAGTTTATATCCGGGTTTTTAAGAGTGTTGGATATCAATACGGAGATGCCCGCCCCCTTGGAGGCGCCGATGACGCTGATGTGCCGCGCCGGAACGCCGGCCGTTAGCAGGGAGTCGATTTGCGCGGCCACCTTTTGGGCGTAGGGCGCCGGCCGGGTGTCGGCGGGACGCGCTTCGCTGATCACCGTAAAGCCGCTGTCGGCAAAGGTGCGCAGGATCTTTTCATATTCATAAACGCCAAAACGGGGGCTGACCGGCCGCTTGCCCTGTACCTCGATGATGCGGCCATGGAGATAAAACAGATAGCGACCGCCGGTATCCAGGGTCGCCGGCAGATGGCTGTTGATGCTGCCCGCGCGAGCAGGGGCGGAAAGAGACAGTATGGCCAGCGTGATGATGGCGGTGGTTTTAAAAAGGTTCATGCTGTTTTCCTAGTCGTTTTGTTTTTTATGAAGCCGGGCCGCTTTTTCGGCCGAGGTGACGATGCCCTTGATCATGGCCGAGCTGAAACCGTCGTGTTCCATCTGGTTCAGACCGGAGATGGTAACGCCGCGCGGCGTGGTCACCTTGTCGATTTCAAACTCGGGGTGGTGTTTGTTTTCCAGAAGCAGGCTGGAGGCGCCCCTGGCGGTTTGGGCGGCAATACGCAGCGCCTGGCTGGCATGAAAGCCGATCTCCACCCCGCCCTGGGAGGCGGCGCGGATGGCGCGCATAAAAAAAGCCAGGCCGCAGGCGGCCAGGGCCGTGGCCGATCCCATCAGTTCTTCATCGATAATTTCCGTTTGGCCAACCGCCCGGAAAAGCCGCGCGGCCTCCTCCAGGGCCGTGCGATCCGCGGGTTGGGCGCACAGGCAGGTCATGGACTGGCCGATGGCGATAGCCGTGTTGGGCATGGCCCGCACCACCGGCACATCTTTTTTTATGACGTCGCGGATATGTTCCGTGGAAACACCGGTGACCACGGAGATGAGCGTATGCCGCCCCTCCCTGAGCTCTCCGGCGATCTCTTCCAGCAGGCGGTCGATCTGGGCGGGCTCCACGGCCACGATGATCACGGCGCCCTGCCGGACCGCCGCCAGATTGTCGCTGCCGGCGCCATAGCCCTTTTCCCGCCACGGTTGTAAATATTTATCGTGACGACGGGTTAGCATGATTTGTCCGGGCGTGTAAATCCCTTTTTCCACCAGCCCTCCGGCAATGGCCAGGCCGATATTTCCCGCGCCGATTATGGCGCATTCATAGTGAGACATCTTCTTCCTCTTTGTTTAGATTTCGGTTTCCATGGGTGGACAATTTTCCGTTTTGACACAATGGGTGTGAAAAACCGGGTTGTCGGATTTTAAATAGCGCTTATAGGCGCCGGGTACGATCAATAAAAGTAAAAAAGCGCCGCTTAGGGCGGGCCAGGCCGGGCCGAGGGAGGCCAGCAGAATGCCGCCCAGGGAGGGGGCAATCACCCGCGTTAAACTGTCCGCCGAAAGGGAAAGCCCCAAAATGCCGCCGATCTCTTCCGGGCGCCCGGCCCGGGTCAGGGTGCTGGTGATTACCGTGCGGAATACGCCGCTGGCCACGGAGAGAGGAATCAGTGCCAGCATTACCTTGAACACGGAATCGGAAAAGGCCCAGCCGATCAGGGCCAGCACCATCAGAACCATGGAGTAAAAAAGCAGGCTGCCCTCATTAATGTGCTTTACCAGTTGTTCCACCATCACTCCCTGAACCAGAATGATCAGGAAACCGGCATAGGCCAGAATATAGCCCGTTTGCGCGGAGCTTAGGCGCAGAATATCCTGGGCGTACAGGGCAAAAATGGTGGTAAAGGTGGAAAAGGCCAGACTAAAGAAAAAACGGGTGTTCAGCAGGTTGGCGATCAGCGGCTGGCGGAAAATGTTTTTCATACTGTGCAGGGACCACAACCTGGCGCTTTGGATCCTTTCCCCGGCTTTCAGGGATTCCGGCAACCAGAAATAGATGGCCAACAGGTTCAACAAGCTGAGAAAAGCGGCCAAAAAAGCGGGCAGCGCGTATCCCGATGAAGAAAAGAGCCCGCCCAGCGCCGGGCCGACGATAAAGCCCAGGCCCAGGGCCGCGCCGATACGTCCCAGACAATAGGTGCGTTCGGGGCCTTCGGTAAGGTCGGTGACATAGGCCTGCAAAACGGAGCCGTTGCCCATGGCCAGGCCGGCCAGGATACGGCTGATAAAAAGCACGGTGGCGTTGGTGGCCAGGGCAAAAACCAGAAAAGCGGCGGTATTGATCAACACGGTAATCATCAACAGGGGCCGGCGGCCAAAACGGTCGGAAAGACGCCCCAGAAGCGGAGCGGAGACAAGCTGCGCGGCGGGGTAAACCCCGATCAGCACGCCGATCATCGCCGTGTTCAGGCCAAATTCCGCCGCGTAATAGGGCAGTATGGGGATGATGATCCCGAAACCGACCAGGTTCAGAAAGGCAATGATGAATATAACGGTTAAGCGGTTGCGTGGCACGGTCTTTTCAGCTTTTAATCCAACGGGGGCTGCCGGTGGCGCAGCCTGGGTTTAGATAACACAATCTTAAATGAAAAGCAATTGAAAACGCTTCGCGGTTTTGTTTACACGGTCGGCTTATTTAACGGTTTCCACGCCCAGGCCCGGCGCGTTGGCCGGCACCACCCGGCCCTTTTGCAGGCTCAGGCCCCGGAAGGGGTCGTTGGCCAGCAGCATGTGGCCGTCCAGATCGACATGGTCGACCAGCGGCGAAAGGTGAACGCCGGCGCTGATACCCAGGGAGCTTTCCACCATGCAGCCCAGCATCACCTGCATATCCAGGGCGCGGGCGGTGTGTATCATGCGTCGCGCCTCCACCAGGCCCATGGATTTCATCAGCTTGATATTGATGCCGTGATAGCCGTCGGCGATGCGCGGAATGTCGCTGCCGGTATGCAGGGCCTCATCGGCAAACAGGGGCAGGGGGGAGCGCTGTTTTAGCCAGACCATGTCTTCATGCTGACCGGCGGGCATGGGTTGTTCCACATACTGTACGTTTTGCCCGGCCAGCCATTCGATCTGTTCCAGGGCCAGGTGCTTATCCTTCCATCCTTCATTGGCGTCCACGCGGATGGGCCGGGCGGTCACCTCGCGTATGGCGCGGATGATCTCACGGTCGTTTTCCTTGCCCAGCTTGATTTTGAATATTTCCATATCCTGCCGTTCGCGCACCCGTTGCTGCATCTGCTCCGGACTGTCGATGCCGATGGAATAGGAGGTGGACGGCGCGTCGGCGGGGTTAAGTCCCCATATTTTATAGAGCGGCGCCTTGAGGGCCTTGCCCAGCCAGTCCATCAGGGCCATGTCCAGCGCGGCCACGGCGCAGTTTTGGCCGGTGATGCGTTCGCGCAGCCCGTTGATCAGATTTTCATAGTGAAAGAAATCGTAGCCGGCCAAAAAATCTTCCACGGAGCGTATATGTTCGGTGGTAAGGGCGGCGGTTTCATTATAGCGCACATTGGGGGCCGCCTCGCCCAAACCGGTGATGCCCTCCTTTTCCAGGGCGACAAAGACATTGTCCTTATAATCGCTGGAATTGCGGGCGATGGTCCAGGTATGGGCCAGGTTCAGACGCCGGGTTTCTATGTGTAATTTAAAGGACATGCTCAACTCCTGACTTGCGGTTTTGCGGGTATTGGTTTTACTCCCAAAGCCACAACGATTTTATTTTTCTTAACACCGGACTCCGCGTTGTTGTAATCACAAAAAAAACCGGTGCTTATACGTTTTTATCACACCAAGCCACAAAGGACTTGGTGTTTAATACCTGATAAATCAGTGCCTTAGCTGTAACCGTTGTTATAAAATCTTTTAGAGCCTTTGTGTGAGTTTATCTTTCCTCCCAGGCGCCGAAAGAGCTTATTTCTCTCTCCCAACCTTAGTAGAAATATAACTTCCTAATAAAACCAACCTTATTCCTGTCTCCGCGTCCTTGTGGGGTTTTCATTTTCTCACACCAAAACACAAAGTCACAAAGAACTAAATCTTTTTTACAGCGAACACAGCGCCCATTTAACCCAAACAGATATTCTAAAAATCCTTAGTTCCTTAGTATCTTCGCGCGGGCTTTATACCCGCATGCCCCTTTATTTTAGAACGCGCCGGGCAAACTGAAAACTTTTGCGGCGATCGGCGCTGTACTCCTTGTCCCGAGGATCAAAGCTGGAGATATGGACATCGCCCGCCTGATGAATATAGCGCGCGCCGCCCAGACTGATGCCCACGTGGGTGATTTTACCCGGCTTGCCGAAAAAGAGCAGATCGCCGGGGCGCAGGTTGGAAAAATCCGCGCCCGGTTCCACCGCCTCACCCTTAAGCGCCTGTTGACGGGCGTCCCGGGGGAGTTGGATGCCATGGGCAAGAAAAACATTTTG
>WGCN01000119.1 GCA_015493745.1 Calditrichales bacterium | reverse complement strand
TATTCTATGGTGGTGCCGCGACCGACGCCGCCCATGGTCAGGCCGTTGATTTCGTTGCCCTCGCCTATCTCGGCCCCGCCGTGGCGGATGGAGACATAGCGGATAACGCCGCTGTCGTCGTCATCATCATTGCCGCCGTATAACCCGCGCGGCTCCGTGGTGGGAATGCCTTCGATGTTATTCTCGCCGCCTACCACATTGATGGTGGCCTTACCCAGAATGATCAGACCGCCCCACAGCCCCTGCGTGTCATAGGCCACATCGATGGGATTGTTAACGTCATCGGATTCCGAGGTGAAGATGATCGGCCGGTCGGCGGTACCCTCGGCGTAGATTTTGGCGCCGCGGGCCACGATCAGGGCGCTGGCCTGCTCGCCGCTGCCGGGCTTGCCCTTGATGACTGTTCCCGCTTCGATATAAAGCGTGGCACCGGCATCGACAAAAACCTTGCCATCCAGCAGATAGGTTTTATCCGCCGTCCACACATAGGTACCACCGGCCTGAATATCGCCATCGCTTACCGTCACGGTTTGCTGACCGGGTTCAACGGGGCTCTTCATCACACCGTAGGCGGACAGAGCCGTCCAACCGGCCGCCCAGTTGGTGGCGCCAAAGGCCCCTTTATACTGAACATGTGTAAAAAAGTCATCCCCGGCCGGATAGGAGGCCAGATCGGTAAAGGTCGGGCCGTCGATGGAAACACGGGGATCAAGAAGCGCCGCCTGTGAACGGCCAATGCCTGAAAAAAGCGGATCACTTTCCACATTGCCGTTGGCGCTGTTTTGCAGATAAGCCTGGGTGTAGCTTTCCATGCCGACGGAATCGGCAAGGGTGTAGCCGTTCAGATCGAACCAGATATTGTTTTCAAGCAACAACTCACCGGCCTCAAGTCGGGCTCGGGAGTCGGGACTGGTTTTATCGTCAATACGCACACCATGGCCGTTATAGTCACCAAAGATACTGTTACGGTAATAACCGCCCCAGTTTTCACGCAGACGCAGCACCGCCACCTGATCCCCGTTGGAGGATGTTTTTCCCGATCCCAGGTAGGTGGCGTTATACACCTGGGCATAGGCTTTGGGCTCGGCGGCCACGTCGCTTTTGGGGGCGCCGTCATGTTCGCCGCAGTAATTGCCGAAATCGGGATGCTGGATGGCAAACACAAACTGCAGCTTGCCCCGGTAGCCCTCATCCATATCAAAACCATCATCGCCGCAAAAGGCGGCGATCAGATGTTTGGCATTCACCGTGCCGCCGAACCATTCAAAACCGTCATCCTTGTTGGCATACACCTCCACATATTCTATGGTGGTGCCGCGACCGACGCCGCCCATGGTCAGGCCGTTGATTTCGTTGCCCTCGCCTATCTCGGCCCCGCCGTGGCGGATGGAGACATAGCGGATAACGCCGCTGTCGTCGTCATCATCATTGCCGCCGTATAATCCGCGCGGCTCCGTGGTGGGAATGCCTTCGATGTTATTCTCGCCGCCCACCACATTGATGGTGGCCTTACCCAGAACGATCAGACCGCCCCATAATCCCTGGGTGTCATAAGCCACATCGATGGGATTGTTGACATCATCGGATTCCGAGGTAAAGATGATCGGCCGGTCGGCGGTACCCTCGGCATATATTTTTCCGCCGCGGGCCACGATCAGGGCGCTGGCCTGTTCACCGCTGCCCGGCTTGCCCTTGATGACCGTTCCGGCCTCAATATAGAGCGTGGCGCCGTCCTCGATAAACACCTTGCCATCCAGCAGGTAGGTATTATCGGCGGTCCAGTAGTAGCTGTTTCCGGAAACGATATCATCATCACTGACGGTAACCGTGTTGACCGCCGGGGACGGGGTTTTCAAGATTCCATAGGATTGCAGCGCTGTCCAGTTGGCCGCCCAGTTGGTCAGGCCAAAGGCCCCTTTATAATCCACTTTTGTAAAACCGTTGTTCACGGCAAAGGTCATACCTGTTGCCAGCAATAACAGCAGCAGGCTTTGGCGTATCAAATTAAAACTCATGGAAAACTCTCCTGTGTATATGAATGTGCCTTACTTTTCTCAATTGTATCATTAAGATGACCGCAAGTAACAGCTCAAGTGTTAAGAACGGATTAACGGCACATTAGGGTTATGTAAAAAACCGGCTGTTCTTTGATGCCCCATTAAAAAAAGCCCTTCCCGCCTAAGGAAAGGGCTGAAAATGCCAGGCCGCCGATTTGCCCGGAGCGTTACAGTTTATACCCCAGACCGAATGAGAAAATCCGTCCCGGCTTAAAGGAAGACTCGATATACTCCCGGCCTTTGAATTTATGAACTTTCTTCACTTCGGAATCCAGCAGATTGCTCGCGGAAACTTTAAAGGCAATCTGTTCGGTGATCTCCCAGTTAAAGGTAAAGTTCAGCAGCTCAAATGGCTGTTCATAAACATCGGGCGTAAAGCGCTGCCCCACATCGCTTAGGCGTTCACCAAAGATATTATAGTACAAGGTGGCGTGGATGCCATGCGCCATGTTATCATAATTTAGGGTCATATTAACAATATAAGGCGACTGCCCCTGCAGCGGACGACTGGTGAGGGTGGTATCGGATTTTTGTAACTGCTGTGTTTTGGAGATGTCCACCTGCGAATGGATTAGTGAAAGATTGGCGCCGACAGTAAAATTGCCTAAAACCGGGTGTATAATATCCAGGCGCTTGCGGGCTTCAAACTCCAGCCCCATCACCCGCGCCTGTTTTACCGATTCCCAGGTGCGCTCACGATTGTTTCCGAAGATCACCGGTTCGATGGGATTCTTAAAATCCTTGTAAAAGGCGCTGACGGCATAAATCTCACCCGGACGGGAGAACCACTCCCAACGCAGGTCATAGTTGCTGATCAGGGTACGCTGCAGACTGTCGTTACCGATATATACATAACTGCCGATATAATCTTCCGAGGCGTAAGGTGCCATTTCGCGCATGGAGGGACGGGCCAGGGTTTTGGTATAGGCGGCACGCAGGTTCATATCCTTCATAACATTGTACACCAGGTTGATGCTGGGCAGCCAGTCATTCTCTTTTATTCTGGACTCAAGCGGTATAAAACCCTTTTGTATGGTGGAGTCCCCGGTCAGTACCATGCTTTCCGTTTGCTCAAAGCGCGCCCCGCCGACAAATTTCAGCGATGAGGTCAGCGGTAGTTCCAGCATCATATAACCGGCGGCGATATCCTCCTGCCCGCGATAGGAATTTTGCGGCTTTTTCACCTCGAAGATGGACAGGCCGATCCGGTTATATTTGTAGGTTTTCCCGGCAATGGTAACGGATGTGGAATCTATCAGCCCCACCTCGCTGCCGGCAAAAAGTGAGTCGGGATTACCATTTTGATTAAAACCACCCTGATTAAAGGAAGAGGGGGTGGCATATTTAAACAGACGTTCCCGGTAGCGTCGCTCCCGCTGACTGCCATAGGTGCCGGCTTTTATTTTCCCGTGCAGGCCGTTCCACTGTTTAAAAGGCAGGCTCCAGTCCAGGGTAAAGGTATTGCGGCTTTCATTCAGGTTTTTAAAATAGCGCGCCGGAGGGGTGTTTACCTTGATGGTATAGGTTCTGTTCCCGTTTTTTGAACCCACCCCGTAGGCCATGTTTCGGTAATCGGGCTCATCCTGGGTCGAGTTCATGAAAGAGGCCGACCATTCAATCTTGGACTCCAAAAGTCCGGGCAGGAAATGTTCGCCCTTAAACTGATAGGACTGCAAGTTTCTCTGTTTATAGCCCAACAGGGTTGTTTTAAATATGTCCGGTTCATAGGCTTCAAAATAGCCGCTGAGGCTTTGGGCGATGTCCTCGCCGTTTTGATTAACCATCAGGTTAAAGCTTACCATGTTGTTGGGGGTAAGTTTATAGGAAGCCTTGAACAACCCGCCCCACAGGGTTTCCGCCGTGGAACGGGTATCACGCAAGTACTGGGTGGAGTCCATACTCAACGGATCACCGGTGAGGAACCACTTCCCCTGCAGGCCATTGCTATAACCGCTGAATTTATGGGCATAGGAAAAGCTGCCGATCAGCCCCAGGGGGCGGTCAAACAATTGTATCTGGTTACCCATGGAAAGCGAATAGCTTTGATTTAAGGGCGCGGTGGCCTTCACCGGGGTCATTTCCGGATTAAAACCACGGGTGATTTTATCCAGCAACTCGGCCTTGGCGTAATCGGTACGCGCCTCGCCCTGATCCGGCGTTACCACGGAAGGATCGTTTAGTATCCCGGGCAGGGCGCGCCGGCCGTCATCAAAACCGAGCCAATCGGTGCGGCTGCCGGCCGATGCCAGAAACCCGTCATTCTTCAGATTAATTTGCGGGTTAAAGGAGCTGGACGTGGATACGTTGATCTCCAACTTGTCCGGGAAATCCCGGGTATTGATATCCACCGCACCACCGGAAAAATTACCCGGTTTATCCGGCGTAAAGCTTTTTAGTGTCACAATATTATCTACCAGGCTGCCGGGAATGAGGTCAATGGCCGCCGCCCGCTTATAGGGATTGGTGCTGGGCAGTTCCGCGCCGTTGAGCTGGGTGCTGGTGTACCGGTCCCCCAAACCGCGAATGTAAACATATTTTCCATCGACCACCGAAGCGCCCGTCACCTGTTTCATGGCTTCGGCCGCGCTGCCGCTTCCGGCGCGGGACATAGCCTGGGCGCTGACCGCGTCACTGACGGCAACGGCCTTCTGCCTCTTTTTCAACAAAGCGGCGCTGGTGTTGCTGATGGCTTTGGCCTCAACCGTCACCACCTCGGTTTCCAGCAATTCCGGCTGCAGGGTCAGGTTAAGCTTTACCAGCTCATTACCCTTAATCTCAACATTTTTCACCCGCAGTTCGGCATAGCCGATCATCATCACCACAAGTTCATAATTACCGGGAGTGATGTTTAAAATAACATAGCCGCCATCCATATCGGTGGCCGCGCCAAAGGCGGTACCTTCCAGGTAGACGTTGGCGCCGATCAGCCCCTCTCCGGTTTGTCCGTCAATAACGGAACCGGTCAGTTTCCCGGTTTCCCGGGCCGCAAGCGGTACAATCAGCATCAATAGGATTACCGGGAATAATATGTACTTTTTCATTTATAAATTTCCTCCGGAACTTCTTTTTTATATGGATCATCACAATACGCGGCAAGGCGCCGCCTGAAGTGCCTTATCTTAAGGAGGATATATTAGAGATTTGTTAGGCCAAAATTAGTCTTTCGCGAAAAAGATATGGCGGGCTCTGACCAAAAGCGGCTTCCTTCAACAGCCACAGGGAATGGAGAAGGCTTACGGCCACAAGGGGGTATAACCCGTTTCGCGTACAATACGCTGCCCCGCCGGGCTTACCACCCAGTCAATAAAACGTGACAGGGGCCGATTGGGGGTATCGACCGTATAGAGATAGAGGTATCGGGCCACCGGATACTGATCATTCCGGATGGTATCTTCCGTGGGGCTTACACCGTTTACGCGGGCATGGTAGATCTGTTGCCCGTAGCCGATACCGCCAAAGCCAATGGCGTGAGTATGGTTTTCTATATAATTAACAACTTCCTGGGTGGTGGGCAGAAAAATCACATCCCCGCCATAGTCATAAGGTTTGAGGATGTGATTTTTTAAATACCAGTAGGTTCCCGATGTGGGCGGACGCAGTACGACGGTAATTTTTGCCGAATCGCCTCCCAGTGCGGCCCAGTTATCTATCCTTCCGTTGAAGATATCCCGGATTTGATCCAGGGAAAAATTCTTGACGGGATTTGCGGGATGGACATAAAAACTTATGGCGTCCTTAGCCACCAGGTAAGAAATACCCAGACTTTTAAACTTTCGGGCCAGTTTACTGGCTTCACCCGGGATAATCAGTCTGGAGGTCATGGCAATATCGGTGGTACCCTCCAGCAGAGCTTTTATACCGGTGGAACTCCCCCCACCCTCGACATAAACGGACACCCGGGGCGTGCGTATCATATAGGCCTGCGCCCACATACGCGCCAGTTGAACCATGGTGTCGGAGCCTTTCAGGCGGATAATAGGTGTGTTCTCCGCGGGTGGCGGGCCGCATGACACGGCCAGCATTCCCCATAGAGCCAGTATGAAAAGATATCTTTTACCCATTAGCGTTTCTCCGCCCGGGTTTGCAGACGACGGTTCAAATAGGGGGCTCCGGCATTCCATTGGGGTGCCGCGCTCATATTGGCCACCCGGTTAACAATGTGAAACAACAGGGAGACATAGCGCTCCAGGGACCCCGGATCAAGGGGCTGCTCAAGATCATCAAACGGGGTGTGATAGCGTTTTTGATACCAATGATCCAGCCGTTGCAGAACCTGATCCAATGGAATATCCTTATAGGTCAGGGCCTCAATGATGATGGTTGACGGTATGCCGCCGCGGGCAAAGCTGATCTGATCGGAACGGGCAAAAAGCTCCCATAACTGCCGCCGGTAACGCAAGGGGGCAAGCCGGAAACCGTTTTCCGCCGCCACATCCCGGATAAGAGTTTTAAGCTGCGATTGTCCGGCACCAATGGCGTAAATATCCTGAAATTCACCCATGGCGGCCAGACCATCCACATTAAAGGCGGCAACCGTTTTATACAAAGGCACCAACGGATGTTTCGTATAGTAGCGGGAGCCCAGCAGGCCCTTTTCTTCCCCGGTCAACAGCAGAAAGAGTATCGAACGCCGGGGCCGGTAGTCCAGCCTGCTAAATCGGCGGGCCAGTTCAAGCACAACGGCGCTACCCACGGCATTATCGCTAACACCGTTATAGATGGAGTCGCCCTCTACCGCCGGGCCGATACCGAGATGGTCGTAATGCGCGCTGACCAGCACATAACTGTCCTTCAGCTCTTCATCTCCCCCCGGCAAAAGTCCGGCAACATTTTGGGATATAAACTCCCTGCGTTGCACGGTACTGTGCAGACTGATGGTTTTTTTTAAATCAAACGCGCTCAGCAGGTTATTCCCGGCTTTGGCCAGCAGCTCCGCATAGGCTTCTTTTTCACCGGAAAAAAGCAGATGGGATACGGAATCGGTGACAAAAAGACCGGTGGTACTGCTTACCGCTCCCGGCAGACTGACGTCTTCAAAGCTGTATTCCCGTTTAAGACGGGTCCAGTTCCAGGCCGATCCGGGAATGATGATCATCCCGAAAGCCCCGTTGGCCAGCGCCAGTCTCAGCTTGGACTCCGGCGAACTGTAGACGGAAGGAAGGGCACCGGCAAAATAGCTGCTGTCCGCCGGGGAAAAAGGTTCCCCTTCCAAAACCACCACCACCTTTCCGGCAGCGTTAATATTGCGGTAATCATTGTATTCATACTCGGGGGCGTTGATACCGTAACCGGCAAAAACCATCGGCGTCGGTCTTGTCAGCAGACTCAGTTCTCCGGTGCGGATCAATAAAAAATCGCGGCCATATTTAAGGTGCATGCCGTTCCCGGGGGAGGACAAGGTGAGCATGGTGGACGGAAGGATGGTTTGCCCGTGCAGGGGCACGGATTGCAGGTAGCTGTTGTTATTTCCCATTTTAAGCAGTCCGGCTTCGCGAAAGCGGGCCGCGATGTAAGCGGCGGCTTTCTTTAACCCCGGGCTGCCGGTGGCCCGCCCGCGCAGGCTGTCACTGCCCAAAAAACGGATATCTTTTTCCAGGGAAGAGAGTCCCCTTTTTTCCTGGGCGCCCAATGCGCTGATCAGAATCAAGAATAAAAACAGACGTGACATGCGAGTACCGTTAAGTTGTTGGCCTGTCCGGAATATAAGCGCCGGCGGGCAAATTATCTTCCCCGGCGCTAAAAAAACGGTATGATTTATTTTACGGCCCCGGTGACCGGCTCTTTTTTTACGGGAAGACTAAAATAGAATGTGGCGCCTTCGTTTTCCCGGCTTTCCACCCAAACCTTGCCATCGTGAAGCGTGATGATTTCCTTGCAAATAGCCAAACCCAGACCGGTGCCTTTCAGGGAAGCATCCTTACCGGCTTCGGTTTGCTCATACTTGTTGAATACCTTTTTCAACTCATCCCCGGGGATGCCGACACCGCTGTCCCTGACCCATACATGAACCTCATCGCCGCTGTCACCGTTTTGCGTGTGTTTGTTTTTTACCAGCCGGCTGCCCACCTCGATGGTTCCCTTTTCCGGGGTAAACTTGATGGCGTTGCTCATGTAATTGGTCAACACCTGCTCGATGCGCAACTTATCAAAAAAGAGCAAAGGAATATTCTCATCCAGCTTCTTGCTGAGAGTAATCTGCTTTTTGTCGGACAGGATGCGCTGGGTTTCAAAAACGGTTTCGATCAGGGTATTCAGGGCATTGACCTCGCGTTCCACCTCAAACTGTCCCACCTCCAGCTTGGAGGCGATCAGAAAATTATCCACCAGCTTTAAGACCTTCAGGGAGTTCTCCTTGGCGATACCCAGCAGTTCCGCCTGCTCTTCACTGATATCACCCACCACCTTGCTGCGCACGATGTCGATATACCCCTGTACGATATTCAGCGGTGAGCGCAGGTCATGCACCACCATGGAGTTGAAATCGGATTTTAAACGCTCGATCCGTTTCTGCGGGCGTAAATCGGCCAAAACGCCGATAAACGACGAGGCGCTGCTTTTACTGCCACTGGGCGAGAGATAGATCTTAAACGGCATATAGCTGTTGTCATTGGCCAGCAGTTCAATCTCCAAACCGTTATCAAAACGATCCTGATCGCCGGCTTCCTGCGGATGGGCGGTAACATACAGATAGCGCTCCAGCGCCTTGTGTCCCGTCTCGTTCATAAAGTCATATATATTGCGGCCGTTCAGGCTTTCGGCATTGCTGTACAGCATGAACGCGGCAAAACTGCGGTTATTATAAACAATGGTTCCGTCATCCTTTAAGGTCAGCAGACCCATGGGCATGGTTTCCGCCAGGGCGCGGTATTTGGTTTCCGAGATTTTCAGTTCCTGATACAAGGCGTCATTTTCCAGGGCCACCGCCGCCTGATTGGCGAAATATTCCAGGCTGCGCACCTTTTCTTCATTGGGCCGGATGCGGTCCACCGGATCATTGACGGAGATGACCCCCAGCTCACGGCCGTGACTTTTAATGGGGATGAACAGCCAGTCACGGTCATGCCATTCCTTGCCGATTTTCATCTCAAACTGATGCCGGTCCGATTCACGAATCTGGAACTGTACAAACTTATGATCCAGAAAATAGGAATTGCTTTGTTTAAAGCAGCGGTCTTTCAGATAGCTGTACATGGTATCGGGATATTTGGCAGCGATGCTTTCATAGACCTTGGGTTGTATGCCGTAGTAACAGACATTTTCGAACCGGCCGGTATGGGCGTCACGCTTATCGATAATAACGATATTCCAGCCCAGCGTGCGGCGGATGGCGCCGGCAATTTTGGGCAGCAGTTCATCGATATGCTTTTCCAGCGTTATATCCTTGCCCAGGGCAAAAACGCGATCCAGTTGTTTAATGGTCTGCTGCGCCTGCTTGACCAAACGGCTTTCCATCAACACCTCGCCGGCGTTTTCCACCAGTTTCTCCGCCTCGCGGATCAGGGCGCTGGGAAAGCGCTTCATGCTGTTCTCATTGGCGGTAAGGATGTAACCCTTTACCTCATTGGCGATCTCCACCGAGAACAAGACGATGGAGTTGTAGACGCCCCCGGCCAGGCCGGCCATGGCCGCCAGATCGGGCGCGGGGTTCTTGGTTAAATTGTGTATAACGCTACGGGCCTTCGATTGGGTAAACTTCTCAAAATTGGGATAGTCGCGCGTCATCAGTACCGGCGGTTTCTCATCCTCAAAAAGATTTATATCGCTGTCCGCCTGAAAGCAATACTGCGGATAAAGAAAATGAAAACCCTTGTTGTAGTTAAAATAGATACAGACATCCGTTTTAAGTTTATTGAGAATCTGACGGGTCAGAAATTCAAAAACCTGTTCCTCATTATAGCGCTGAAAAAGGGTGTGCATCTCGGCACTGTTTTTAACCTCGGGGGCCGGTTCTCCCGAATAGACCTTACGCAGATCGAAAATCCGATGGCCGACATTGTTGATCAGCACGGCCAAATCCTTAAAAACCCGTTCCTTTAAATGCTGCTTGATGCTCAGTCCGGCAATGACGACGCCTATGGTCTTTTTATGGGCATACATGGGAAACTGGTAATAGAGCTCACTTTTCAGCTTCAGGTTGCGCAAAACCGAAAGCAGGCGCCGGTCGGTTATTTTATCCGGCGTAATGGGGGTGCCGTTAAAAAAATAATCCTTCCATACCGGCTGGCTCAGCACGGCAACGCGGTTCACATGATCATTGGGTTCGCGCATGAGCACGCTTTCGTAATCAAAGTTTCCGCTCTTGCTGTTGTATACCAGATGCAGGGCAAAGTCAAAGGGATAATCGGCCCACAGATGATCATCCAGGAGTTCACTCAGCCGTTGGATGTCGTTGACAATGGCCAGATTATACTGCAACTCGGAAATGGTGCGCAGACGCTGGATTTCACGCGAGAAGGCTTTCTCCCGCTGATATATATCAATATGCAGATTGACCTTGATGCGTAATTCGGCCAGGGTCGGATCATCATTGATGACATCATTGACACCGGATTTTTCCAGCATGATGCGGTCAAACAACTCCACATCACTTAGCATGGCGATTACGGGTATTTTATGTTTTTGGCCGTCATCCTTCAGCTCACGGATCATCATTTTGGCTTCCCGGGTCAGGGCCTCGCCCCATAAAATCACATCGGGCTTCGTGCTTTCGGCCAGTCCGCGCGCCATATCCATGCTTTGAGCCACCAGCACGGCAAAGTCCAGTTCCCGGAAATAGGCCGCGATACGCTCACGGCGGATTTTATCCTTATGCAACAGGAGGATTTTCTTTTTGTAGATCATATTACGCTTCCGGTCTGTTCATTTCATAAATCAAGGCCATGCCTTCCAGGCTTAAAAACGGTTCCACGCGGGTGATCACATCGGTTTCCCTGGCAATCACTTCCGCCAATCCACCGGTGGCGATCACCTGTGTCCGTTCTCCCAATTCCTTCTTAATATCGGCCACCAGTCCGTTTACCGTATGGATGGCCCCCTTAATGATGCCGATCTGTATACTTTCCGTCGTGGTACGGCCCACCATCCTGCGGGGGATGCGCAGCTCCACCTGGGGCAGCTTGGCCGCTTTCATATGCAGGGCGCGGATGGAGGTCTCGATACCCGGCGCGATTACGCCGCCCAGATAGTTGCCCTCCCGGTCGATGCAGTCGAAGGTGGTGGCCGTGCCGAAATCCAGCACGATCAGCGGACTGCCCATTTTCCTCACTCCGGCCACGGCATTGCACAGGCGGTCGGCCCCCACCGTACCGGGGTCTTTATACAAAACCCGCATATCCATCTTCAGCCCCGAATGGATGACCAACGCCCTTATTCCCAGATACTTCTGGCTCATACGCACATGAGAATCGGTTAAGTCGGGCACCACACTGGAAATGCAAACCCCCTTGATGGCCGAAAAATCTATGCCTCCCTGCTGGCAGTAGAGCCGCAGGATCAATCCGATCTCATCCTCCGTGCGTGCCAG
>WGCN01000118.1 GCA_015493745.1 Calditrichales bacterium | reverse complement strand
GCCTATATGATGCCGGCCGTGGAATGGGCCGTTCAAAACCGCAATGCCGGTCAGCGGGTGGTCATATCCACCAATACCAAAAATTTGCAGGAACAGCTTTTCTACAAGGATATCCCGGCCCTGTTTTCCGCCCGCAAGGGGGATTTTAAGGCCGTGCTGCTTAAGGGACGTTCCAATTACCTGTGCATCGACAAATGGCGCACGGTGATGACCGATATGAACCAGCGCCTTTCCCAGGATGAACGGGCGCGCATGTTACCGCTGGTTTTATGGGCCCGTCAGACCCGCACGGGCGATATTGCCGAAAATGCCGGCTTTCAACTGGAAAACAACCGCGGCCTGTGGCAAAAGTTTATCGCCGAACCTTCCTACTGTCCCGGCAAAAACTGCAAGTTTTACGGGGACTGTTTTTTGATGAAGGCCCGCGCCCATGCCCGCCGGGCCGACGTTATCGTGGTCAACCATGCCCTGCTTTTTTCCGATCTGGCTTCGGAAAACTCCATCCTGGGGGAATTCAGCAATCTGGTGGTGGACGAGGCCCATAATATGGAAAAGACGGCCGCCGATCACCTGGGGGTACGTCTCAGTTATTGGTCGTTTCGCAATTTTTACCATCGTTTGTATGAGGATGAACCGCGCAAAACGGGTACGATTTACCAGATGGAGTTCCGCCTGGCCAAATCGAAGCTGAAAGACAATGTGGCCTCCGAGCTTTTCCGTCACATCGCCAAAGTCAAACAGGGTAGTCTGGCCTTAAAGCAGAATGTTTCGCGGTTTTACACCCTCTTTAACCACTATATGCGCGAACAGTTGAGCAAAAAGGGCAAGGAGGGCGGCGATTCCCTGCGTGTGCGCTATCATAAAAATTTCCGCTATTTCCGCGAGAATGAAGAGCAGATCGATGAAATCCGCGAAACGATGAACAAGCTGGGCAAGGCGCTGAACAACCTGGCCGAATATGTTTTAGACCTGCCCCCGAACAGCTTTGAGTTTCAGGATCAGATTTACAGGGAGTTGACGGCCCTGTTGCAGGACCTGAACATGCTGGGCGAGGCGCTGAACCTGTGTGTGAATGCCGACCAAAAAGACTATGTTTTCTGGCTGGAGATACCCTTTAACGAACGCAACATCGATGTTCTGCTTAATGCCGTGCCGCTGAAGATCGCCGACATCCTGCAACAAAAGCTGTTTAGCCGTATCCGTTCCGCGGCGCTGACCTCTGCCACGCTTTCGGTGAATAAGAAATTCGATTATTTTAAAAACCGTGTCGGTCTGGATTTGCTGGGTGACAAGCCGGTGATGTCCCAAATCTTCGGTTCGCCCTTTAATTACAATGATCAGATTCATCTCTCCGTAACCGATTTTTTACCCGATCCGCGCAATGCCGAATACGCGGAAAGGCTGGCCGGTTTTTTAATCGACCTGCATCGTTCCGAGCGCCGGGGCATGATGATCCTCTTTACCAGCTATGCGCTGCTGAACCGCATCCATGCCCTGATGAAACCGGCCCTGGACGCCGATCGCATTCTGTTGCTGGCCCAGGGTAAAAGCGGCAGCCGCAACCAGATGGTGGGGCAGTTCAGGGAGAATCGCGATTCCGTTTTACTGGGCACGGACAGTTTTTGGGAAGGGGTGGATATTCCCGGCGAGGCCTTGCAACTGCTGATTATACCCAAGCTGCCCTTTGACGTACCCACCGATCCCATCATCGCCGCGCGCATGGAGGAGATCAAGGAGCGGGGCGGCAATCCCTTTTTTGAGTATTCCGTGCCCGAGGCCATTATTAAATTTAAGCAGGGTTTCGGACGGCTGATCCGCGCCCAGTCGGATTATGGCGCGGTCATCGCCTGTGATAACCGGCTGAGCCGCATGAAATACGGGCAACAGTTTTTAAACAGCCTGCCGGTGGAGGCGCAAACCTATTTTGACGCGGAGAGTCATATCGCCGACCTGAAACACTGGTTCGCGCAAAAGGAAGGGTAGGGCGGACAGGCCGGGATTACCTTTGTTCGGTGGCCGGCACGGGGGCGATTGCGCATGGCCGCCTATTCTTCGGCAAAGAGTTCATAGTGGCTTACCTTTTCTTCAAACTCCAGCAGATAGCGCGTATCCTCCGGATAATATTTGGCCTTTTCGAAATCTTCTCCGGCAAAATTTTTAATGGTTTCAAGGTTCTCCCAAAAGGTAATCAGCGTGAAATGGCCTCTATTCTCCTTTAGGGAGCGCAGAAAAGTCAGCCTTATAAAACCGGCCGTGCCTTTATAGTCCGGTATGGCCCTCTCCCTGAGAAAAGCAGTGTACTCCTCAAAATCCTCGCCACGGGTCATACCATGCCAGATTCTTGCTATCATCGTCATCACTCCTAATGTTCGTTGCCCTTGTATATCCACATCGCTTCCGTTTTTCCCGCCTTGCGGAACCCGGCTTTTTTATAAAATTCCACGGCCTTGGCGTCGGCCGTTAAAATCTGCATATGGAAGTTCCTGTATTTTTCCCGCAGGCGCTCCATGATTTTGCGCCCGACTCCTTTTCCCTGATATTGAGGATGCACGAGAAGATGGGGATAGTAAACCACCAGATAGCCGTCGGATATGGCATTGCCCAATCCCACCAGCTTCCCGTCATCCCAGGCGCTGATCAGGCTGTGGGCATGCATCAATGCCTGGTAAAGCTCATCGGGCTTATCGGCGGAACTCCAGTGATTAGCCTTGTACAGGGAGATAATATCCCCGATCTTTATGTCTCGGGTTTCGGAAATTACAATATTCATGGATACCTTCCGGGAGTGTGTATGGCCGGGTAATATAAATGCGGGCCTTATCTGATTCAATAGCGGTTTAGGCGGGTACTTTTCCGCTTAAAAGGGTACTCAAACCTTCCAGGTCTGCAAGACCTGGAAGGTTTAAATGACTGGGTTTAAATGACTGTTATCATGATCCATCGTATCGATAAATATATTCTTCGATTTCCCGGCCCCGCGCGTTGGCGAATCCCCTGTCCGTTCCCACTTTTTTAAATCCGCATTTCTCCAAAACCCTTTGTGAAGCGATATTATCAAAGGCTGTTCGACCAAAGAGCGGTCGGGCCGCTTCGCGCGTTAAAAACAGCTTCAGGGCGGCGGTGGCCAGACCTTTGCCCCAAAAGGCTTTTCCTGTATGGTAGGTGATTTCGGCTCTGCCGTTCATTTCATATTTGGCGATGCTTCCGGCGATCATCCCTTCAAACAAAATGGTTGCGCAGTTTACGCTCTTGTCATAGAGAAGACGCATCCACTTGGCCATATATTTTTTCCTGTCATCAGCATCGGCGGAAGTAAAAGCCGCCATGCGGACGGCCTCTTTGTCGCGCTGAAAAACAAACAGGGTTTCCAGGTCGCTAATAACGGTTGTCCGCAGCTTAATATGCGGATTTTCGGTCGCTTTATCTTTAAAGTGCATAATTATTCCGGTTTTGTAGAAATCTGTGTAAAAAAATTTAGTGAGCTTCGGAAATATAAAAAACCCCGCGTTTGGTGCGCGGGGCTTTTGTGTATTGGCTTTATTTCAGATAAAAGGTCTCTTCCACGGGACGCACCGGGCGGCCGAACCACAGCGGCCGGCGCAGGTTGTCCGGACCGGGAGCGGGGCGGGTCATCCCCAGCCACTTTTTGTATACCTGAAAGGATTTCTCCGTATCCACGGCCACGTCGCCATAGCGATCGCCGGGATGGGCCTTTTCGATGCGTACCTTCTGATGCCAGCAATGCATGCCGCTGATGGGATCGGGGTGCACCTCGTGGGTGATGTTCTGGTGCACGCCGCCGTCGCTCCAAAAGATGCGGCTGCTGTCGGGGTCGCTGCTCTTGTAGGGTCGTATGCCGTCGATGACCTTCATCTTCCACACACTGCCTTCCTGCTCCAGCTTAACCGTGTTGCTGGCCCAGCGGTTACCCGTTTTGTCTTCCGGGCGGCGCCAGCGGCCGATATGGTGCGAACAGGCCACCACGCCGGGCTTCATCCCCTCGGTGACCCATACCTTGTCCACAAAATAACCGATACCCGTATTGACCCTTACCAGGTCATCGCTGCGGATACCCAGCCGTTCGGCGTCGCTGGTGTGCATCCAGATGGGATTGCGGTTGGATATCTCCGTCAGCCACTTGGCGTTCCCCGAGCGGGAGTGGATCAGCGTGGGCAGGCGGAAGGTGGGCACCAGCGGAAAATCGCCCTTGTCCCGTTCCATGTTTTCCTCATGGATGTGGCTTTTGATATATTTGGGGATTTTGTACTCCGGCCATTTCCAGTCCACGATGGTTTGCGAGTAAAACTCCTGCCGCCGCGAGGGGGTGGGGAAGCCGACGCGCGGCTTGCCGTCGATCATTACGCCGATAACCTTGCCCGCTTTGACCACGGAACCGTCGTCACGGATTTCGGCGCCCTTCATCTCATCCTCGCTCAGCACATCCATGTGTTTGGCATAGGCGTTGGTTTCCAGCTCCACCGCGCCATAGGTGCGCATATATTCCAGCGGCGTCTTGCCCTCGGCCTCCGCCTTTTTCACCAGGGCCGGGATGCGCTCAAAGGCGTATTGGTAATACTCCTCGATGGTCATCTTTTCCCCTTCGCGGTAGGGCGACATAAAATGCTTTTTGATGCCCAGGCTGCCGTCGGGATCGATGCGCCAGCTCAGTTCAATCCAGAACTCATCCTCTTCCCACACCTCGCCGGGGTTGGCCTGGTAGGTAAACTCCACCGGGTCGCCCATGCGGCGGCGCGCCTCGCGCAATACCGGCTGGCGGAAGCCCATCCACTTGCCGGAGTGGGTTTCGTAGCTGATGATGTCATGCCGTTCGTTACTGTGACCCATGGGCAGCACATAATCGGCATAATAGGCCGTTTCGTTCCAGGTGGGCGTCAGGGCGATGTGCATGCCGATCTTTTCGGCGTCGCGCAATACCTCGATCCAGCTAAAACCGTCGGGATAGGTCCACACCGGGTTGAAGACGCGGGTAAAGTAAACATCCAGCTTGCCGCGGCCTTCTTTTAAAAAGTGGGGCAGCAAAAAGCTCATTTCAAAAAAGGCCAGCGGGTAATCGTTGGGGAAATGCAATTCGTTCCAAAAGGTTTGCGCCGCCGGTTTATGGGGCACGGTGGGTTTAAACTTGTTCCAGGCGCTGGGCGAGGTACCGCCCACGGTGCCCACGCTGCCGGTAAGCACGCTCAAAAAGTGCAGACAGCGGGCCACGGCCCAGCCGCCCAGATTGCCGCTGCCGGCGCTGCGCCAGTTGTGGGTGGCAAAACGCTCGCCCGCCTCGCCGATTTTCCGGGCCACCTCCACGATGGTCGCGGCGTCGATCTGCGCCTCGGCGGCGGCAAATTCCGGCGTGTATTCGGCATAGGCCTCGCGCATGGCCGCGATATAATTTTCAAAGGTGACTTCCCTTTGCGGGTGCTCCTTTTGCAGGTATTCCCGCCAGTTGGTCCAGTCGCGCAGGAACTTCTCGTTATACAGCCCCTCGTCGAGGATCACCCTGGCCATGGCCAGCAACACCGCCGCCTCGCTGCCGGGGTAGGTGGGCAGCCAGTGGTCGGCCATGGAGGCCGTGTTGGAAAGCCGGGGGTCCATTACCGCCAGCCCGGCCCCTTTCATCATCCCTTCGATGATGCGCTGGGCGTGGGGATTAAAGTAGTGTCCCGATTCCAGATGGGCGGAGATCAGTAAAATGAACCTGGTGTTGGCGTAATCCGGCGAGGGCCGGTCATAGCCGTGCCACAGGGCATAACCGAAGCGCGCTCCGGAGGAACAGACGTTGGTATGGCTATTATGACCGTCCACATTCCAGGACTGCAGCACCCGGTCGATATAGCCCTCATGACCGGGACGGCCCACATGATAGGCGATTTCGTTGTTACGTTTTTCCTGCAGGGCCTTGCGCAGACGGGCGGCGATGTCATCCAGCACCTCGTCCCAGCTTACCCGTTCCCACTCGCCGGAGCCCCGTTCTCCCTTGCGCCTCAGCGGATACAGGATGCGGTCGGGGTCGGTGATCTGGTTGATGGTGGCCGGTCCCTTGGCGCAGTTGCGTCCCCGGCTGCCGGGGTGATAGGGGTTGCCCTCGAATTTGCGGATTTTCATCGTCTCTTTGTCGATGTAGCTTAACAGACCGCAGCCGGCCTCGCAATTAAAGCAGTTGGTGGGTACAATCATATATTTTCGCTTTTTCCGCTCATGATTGCTGGTGGCTTCGTACTCCTCCCAGTCGTTCCATTTCTCGGGCGGCGGGTAGCTGTTTTGCGTGCCGGGTTCGCTCACACGCTCAAGGCCTTTCGCCTCATTATGCAGTTGCGGAATCAGCCGCAGCTTTTCCGCGATGTTTTCAATCAGTCCGGGTTTATGACGGGTTGCCATCTTTCCTCCCTATTTCATTGGCCATGCCGGGCATGGTTTTGTTTTTGTTTTCAGATTAAATCCACTCACCGCCGGGTACTTCCTTTTCCTAACTCAGGTTGATCAGTTGCGGTACCCGAACCCAGAGGTGTTCGGTGATATACAAACCGGCCAGGATCAGCACGGCGGCAACGCTCACCATCCAGGCGGGCGACCACAGCAAGATGAGCAGGGGCAGGATATTGCCCAGTATAATGCTTCCCAGCCAGAACAAGGGCGCATAGGAACCGGCGGTGATCATGTGTGCCGCCTTTTTGGCGTCCACCGTGGGGTGGGTAATGGTCAGTTCGGCGAAGAGGATCAGCAGATTGACCGCCAGGGCGCCGATCAGCACGGTGTGGATAAATCCGTTCCAGTCACCGGCGGAGGCCGTAAAAGGGGCCGCCAGGGCAAAGAGGGCGCCGCCGCCCACAAAGGGATGGGCCAGCATGTGCAGGATCAGCGCCGGACTTTGCCAGAAGTCACGTCCCTTGGCCTGGGCAAAGAGGAAGGCGGTATAAACGGCTACCACCAGGGCAAACAGTCCGCTGCCCCACATGGCGATGGGCTCCAGGGCGCTCAGGCCGAGAAAGCGGGCCGCCAGCCACAGGGTGACCAGACCGCCAAAGACGGTGATGGCGTAGCCGCCGCGCACCAGCCAGGAATTCCATTGCGGCCGCAGAATCACATAGGCAAAACGGGTCGGTTTATCCAGGTCTTTAACCAGCAGCGCGCCGGTCAGCCCCAGAAAAATCAGTCCGCTGATCAAACTGCCATAGAGCAGGGAATCGCCCACGGGGACGCCGAAGAGCAGGGCCAAAAAAGGCAACAGTACGGCGCCGGCGGCAATGGCCTTGGTCATCACGTAGGCCGATACCTCCCAGCCCCACAGCACCCCCTTGGAAGGGGCGTCGTAGGCGCGGCGGATAGTGCGTTTTAAAATGCCGTCCGGTTTTTGGATGGTGTTATCTCCGCCGATGATCACTTTCTCCGGCATCTCTTTCAGACGGGCCAGTTCCTTGTACATGTCCACCGGACTGTTTTTGGCGATCAGCCCTTCGGCATATTTGGCGTAATGCCCTACGCCGCTGCTTTGTGAACTCCACATATAACTGTCTGATGTCTCCGTCTCGGAAGGGGTGAGCGAAGCTTCGTCGGCATCGATATAGAAAAGCTTGGGGCGGGTGCCTTTTTCCGGCTTGCGCACCTTGACCGCCTCACGGGAGAGCAATTGGGCGATCTCCGTGGCCGGATTATCCATGTCTCCGGAAATGATGGCGTGTTCCGGGCACACATTGACGCAGGCCGGTTCCAGTCCGATATCTATACGGTGGGCGCAGTAGTTGCACTTGGCCGCCGTATGGGTGACCGGATCGATATACAGGGCGTTATAGGGACAGGCCTGCATACAGGATTTACAGCCGATACAGCGCCGGTTGTCAAAGTCCACAATACCGTCGTCGCGGATATGCAGGGCTTCCACGGGACAAATCTCCACGCAGGGCGCATCCTCGCAGTGGTTGCAGCGCATCACGGAAAAGAGCCGGCGGGTATTGGGGTATTCCCCTTTCTCCACATACTTCACCCAGGTGCGGTTAACACCGATGGCCACGTCATGCTCGGATTTGCAGGCTACCGTACAGGCATGGCAGCCGATACATTTACGGTTATCTATAATAAAGCCGTAATTCATAGCTTTTCCTTATGTTAGGTTTATTTTTTTTTCGATTTCATTTCTTTGGTTTCGCTCTCTCCGGTTGATGGGCCGGCCTCCCGGCGCGGGGCGTTTTCCGGTGGGGCGATGTGTTCCAGATAATGTCTGACCGCCGCCTTTTTGTTTAAAAAGAAGTGGGATGCGCCCAGAAAATCATAATAACCGGTTCGCTTCATGGTGTCGCGCACGGGACCTTTCACATTGGTGAAATAGAATTCGATGCCGCGGTCTTTCAGGTTTTGGGTCAATTCATGCAATTCCAGATCGGCGGTGGCGTCGATATCATTAACGCTGCTGGCGTCAAAGATGACGGCCTTTACCGGGCGATTGGCGTTCAGGATTTCCTCTTCCACGAAATCACGCAGGAAAGAGACGTTGGTAAAGGAGAGCGAGGCGTCGATGCGGAAGATGACCAGCCCCTCGATTTCCCGGGCTTCGGGGGCGCGCTTAAAATTGCGCAGGGTGTCCGTGCCGGGAATTTGCCCCATCTGGGCCATGTGCGGGTGGCTCATGCGCCGCAGGATGATAAGCACCGAAGCGGCCATGCCCATCAAAATACCGTACTGCACGCCAAAAATGATGGTTGAGAGAAATGAAAAGATCAAGACATAAAAATCATTCCGCTGGCAGCGGTAAAGACGCAGGGCCTCCTTAAAATCGATGAGTTTGACTATGGCCACGATGATGATGGCCGCCAGAACCGCGTTGGGCAGATAGTAGAACAGGGGCGTAAGAAAAAGCAGGGTGGCTGCCAAAAACAGGGAGGTGAACAGCGCGGCCAGTTGGCTTTGGGCTCCGCTTTGGGCGTTAACCGCCGTGCGGGAGAAGCTGCCCCCCATGGGATAGGCGCGAAACAGGCCGGCCAGCATATTGGCCGAACCGATGGCCACCAACTCCTGGTTGGGGTTGATGCGGTAATGGTATTTGGAGGCGAATTTCTTGCCCAGGGCCACCACCTCCATAAAGCTGATCATGGCCATGGTAAAGGCAAGCGGAATGAGAGATTCCATGGTGGCAATCTTTATGGGCGGAAGCTGAAAGCCGGGCAGACCTCGGGGAATATCACCCACCACGGACATGCCGTCCCGGTCGAAACGGAAATACCATACCAGCCCGGCCGTGAGAATCACCGCCAACAGCGCCGCGGGCAGGCGGGGGTTGATCTTTTTGACCACATATAAAAACAGGATACTGCCCAGCCCCATCAACAGGGTGGGGATATGCGTTTCGGGTATCATGACCATTATATCCCGTATGGCGTAAATCACCGACCCGCTGCGCGGCATGGCCACACCGAGGATATATCTCAATTGACTCAGGGAGATGATGATGGCCGCGGCGGAGATAAAGCCGCTCAGTACCGGGTGGGATAAAAAGTTGACGATGAACCCCATGCGGCCCAGCCCCAGGGCTACCTGGATCAGTCCGACCATCAGCGCGGTCAGGCCGGCCAGCATGATAAACTGGTTGCTGCCGGGAGCGGCCAGTAAACTGACACCGGTGACCAGCAAAATGGAATCGATGGCCACGGGGCCCACGGAAAGATGGCGCGATGTGCCTAAAAAGGTATAGACGAACAGGGCCAGCATGGCGCCGTACAATCCGGCAATCGCCGGCATACCGGCCAGCATGGCGTAGGCCATACCCTGGGGAATGAGCATCACCGCCACGGTGAAACCGGCCAGCATATCCTGTTTCAGATTACGCCGGTCATAGGACGGTAACCAGGTGAGTATCGGTAAATATTTTTTCATGCTTCCCTTGTAAAACGTAAAAGTAAAAGGAAGCCTACGTTGATGGTGGTGGGTTTGCCCTTCCGGTTCTGGAGGCTGGAAAGGCTTGACCCAATATAGCAGGCTGAGCCATTGTTGGCAAACTAAAAATGGCTATTTCTTTTTCCCGGCGTAAATAGTTCTATTTTGTGGCTACGGCGGCCTTTATTGTAGAATAGTCCCCACCTTTTTTGATTAATATTCTCCATTTTACGGCCATCGGGCTAAAAAAACGGCGTTTTAGGCTGCCCCGCGCCACTGGCACCATCTTTGTACTAAGGGGCAGTGTTCTAAAAGATAAACCGAACAGACAGGCTAAAAGCCGGTAAAGGAGGCAGGCATGAGACACCAGACAATCTTTCGCGATCCGGTTTGCGGGAAAAAGGTCAATAAAAACAAAGCCCATATTATTATCACTTATCAGGGCAGGGAATACGCCCTGTGTTGCCCCAAATGCCAGTCGGAGTTTGAGAAAGCACCTGAAAAATACACCTAAGGCGTATTAATGTGGCTATATTACAGGTCAGACGGAGAAGAAAATGGAAAAGGCTCAAAAACATATTGTGATCATCGGCGCCGGTTTTGCGGGAATCTATGCCGCGCGGAATCTGGCCCGGATGAATAAAGATTTCAGGATTACCCTGGTGGACCGGCATAATTACCACCTGTTTCAGCCCCTGTTGTATCAGGTGGCCATGGGACATCTTTCACCGGAAAGTATCGCCTATCCTATCCGGGCCATCTTTTCCGGCTATAAAAATGTTTCGGTTACCAAGGGTATCGTAAGCGGCATCGATCTGGAGGCCGGGACCGCTCAGATGCGCAACCAGACCCTGCACTACGACGAACTGATCGTGGCCACGGGGGTTAAGCCCAATTATTTCGGTCACAACGAATGGGAGCGCTACGCGCCGGGAATAAAAACGATTCAGGACGCTCTGTACATGCGTCTGCGTATTTACAATATTTTTGAGATGGCGGAAAGAAATAAAGCGCTGAAGGATGAGGCGCCGCCGCTGAACTTTGTGGTGATCGGCGGTGGTCCCGCCGGGGTGGAGCTTTCCGGCGCCCTGGCCGAGCTGAGCCGTAAGGTGCTGAAAAAAGACTTCCGCCATATCCGTCCGGACAAGGCCCGTATCTACCTGGTGGAGGCCCTTGATCATATACTGGGCGGTTTCCCGCCGGAACTGGAAAAATCCGCTCTTAAATCCCTGGCCCGGCTGGGCGTGGAAGTGAAAACCGGTCACCGGGTGACCGATATCCGGGGCGATCGGGTGATATTGCAATCGCCGGAAGGGGAAAAGGTTATTGAGAGCCAGGCTGTTTTGTGGACGGCGGGTGTGCAGGCCTCCTACTCCCGTGAACTTTTCCCGCAGGCGGATCAACTGGAGTTTGACCGCATGGGACGGATAAAGGTTAATCCCGATCTAAGCGTGCCCGGTTATGAAAATGTGTACGTGGCAGGCGATCTGGCCTTTGTGCCGGGGGAAGACGGGCGCCCCCTGCCGGGCGTGGCTTCGGTGGCCATACAGGAAGGGGCCTACGCGGCCCGGGCCATCATGGAGCGCCACGGCGGCCGTAAGGCGCGTCCCTTCCGCTTTTTCAGCAAGGGCCGCATGGCGGTGATCGGCCGTAACGCGGCCGTCGTGGAATTGGGCCCGCTGAAAATGTGCGGTTTTCCGGCCTGGCTGATCTGGGTGTTTATCCACATCGCCTATCTGATAAGCTTTCAAAACCGGCTTACGGTGATGCTGAACTGGGCCTGGTACTATTTCCGGCAAAAGGTTTCGGCGCGCATCGTTTTCGGTTGCGAGGATAAAGATATTAATCATCCTGTTCCCAAATGTCCGGAATAGGAATAACGGCCCCTTCTTTCCGTATCAAACCGGCTTTTTGCGGTGGAACGGACAAGGGACTGAAAGGACAAACAATGTTAATAGACGTAGTGTGCGGCATGCACCTGGATGAGGACGCCGAGGAACTCGTCTTTGTGGAATACAAGGGCCGGGAGTATGCCTTTTGCACACAATTGTGCAAGGTGCAGTTTGAATCGGATCCCGAAAAATACAGCTCTGATGAATGGCGTGAATTTCTGGAGGAACGGGAGAACAGGGATTAGTTCGCCGACCATCTTTTAAACGACAATGATCCCAAATATGGAGGAGAAGCTTATGTCCGAGAAGCTTATTTGGTTTGTATGGTCTTTGGCACTGATCGGTGTCTGGCTGCTGGTTTACGTGCTCTATAAAAACGGCCGTAAACGCATGCTGTGGGCCAGCCTGTACACCATGCCCTTTGGTCTGACCGAACCCATCTTTGTGCCCGAATACTGGAATCCGCCATCATTGTTTGATCTGGCGCAAAGAACCGGCTTTGATATCGAAAGCCTGATCTTTTGCTTCGGTATCGGCGGTTTGGGAGTGGTTTTGTACGACTTTATTTTCAAGGTACGGCATGAGTCGATGAGCGTGGAAGAGAAACATCACAGCCGGCACCGCTTTCACCTGTGGACCTTGCTTTCGCCGATCATTCTGTTTCCGATCCTCTATTTCGCCGTAAGCTGGAACGTGATCTATACGGCCACGCTGACCATGTTTGTGGCCGCCCTGGCCGCGCTTTGGTGCCGCCCCGACCTGAAGGGCAAAATATGGGTCAGCGGCGTCATCTTTACCCTTTTTTACCTGGTCTATTTTCTCTCGTTAATCGCCGTCTCACCGGGTTATGTGGAACGGGTATGGACCCTGACGGCCATCTCGGGCATTGAGATTCTCGGCATTCCCGTGGAAGAGCTGTTGTTTGCCTTTACCTTCGGCATGTTGTGGGCCAGCTATTATGAACATCTGACCTGGCATAAAATCAAAAAAGCCGGGGCATAAAAAAAGGAGGAGGATGTTATGAGCAATATCAGAGTCAATACCCTGACCTTTGCCACCTTTGTCGCTTTCAGCTTCATCGTGTGTGTGAGCACGGCGCTTATCCTGCCGGAGGGGTATACCATGGCCCCTTTTCTGGAAAGCATATTACCGGGCTTTAAGTGGATCAGCGTATCGGCATTTTTTCTGGGCCTGGTGGAAAGCGCCATCATCGGCGCCTATATCGGCCTGGTGTTCCCCCCGATCTATAATTTCTTTAACAGGGGCAACTAAGGCGCGCCGTCTCTCCC
>WGCN01000117.1 GCA_015493745.1 Calditrichales bacterium | reverse complement strand
TGCCGGGGAAAGCGGCGAATTATCCGCGCAACCTGTTAGCAGCAAAAAGAACACGGATACGGTTAATAATAGTGTGAATGATAAATACGTTTTATTTTTCATCATATGCCCTTATATAAATGTTATTGGAATTTGGTTGGGTTTATACTCCGGCGTCTCCTCTGGCAACACCGGAGTTAAAAAAAGAAAATGATTGCAACGGGCAAAGGGAAACTTTTGCTTTTTTTTATACTTCATCCATGCCTTTGTTTTTTATCTGTAACCGGATTGACCGGAAAAAATTGTAAAAGGATAAACAGTAGCCTTTAAGAAGCGTGTCTGAAAAACCTTTTTGGCGCTAAGTATATATATACGTCACCTAAAGAATGCAAGTCGATTCTTTTGATTTCATTTATATTTAACCGAAATCAGACAAATACTATAAATATATAAAGAGTATGGATAACGATTCCTTAATTACAGAAAAAAGAAGTTTTTATAAGGTCTCTACGCAAATATATAAATATATCATTTTTTTTATAAACGCATAAGAAATTTGCCTATAAGAAGAAAGCGTATTTTTTTTCGACGGAACCACCCTAAACAGAGTTATCAACCCTATGGGCTTGATAGCAAGAAGAGCGGCATTAAAAGCATAATATAATTTAAAATTATAAACTTATAACCATTATCAATGTAACTAATAATCATCCTGTTCATTTCACTAAATACACTACAATAAAGTACAACCCAATCAACAGGAGATTTAAAAATGAGTGACGTTCAAACAGAAGCAACGGTAGTTTCCATGCCGCGTATCAATGAACCGGCGCCGCAATTTACCGCAAAAACAACCCATGGTGAGATCAGCCTTTCCGACTATAAAGGTAAGTGGGTGGTCCTTTTTTCCCATCCGGCGGATTTTACCCCGGTATGTACCACCGAATTTATCGCCTTTGCCAAAGCTTTTGACGATTTTCAAAAGCTGAACACACAGGTGATCGGTCTCAGTATAGACTCTATCTATTCCCACATCGCCTGGGTACGCAACATTCAGGATAATTTCGGCATTAAAATACCGTTTCCGGTCATTGCCGATCTGGACATGAAAGTGGCACACGCCTATGGCATGGTGCATCCCGGCGCTTCCGATACCAGCGCCGTGCGCGCCGTTTTTGTCATCGACCCCGAGCAGAAACTGCGGGCCATGATCTACTATCCCCTTTCCAACGGCCGCAGCATTCCCGAAGTTTTACGCATTGTGGAAGCGCTGCAAACTTCCGATAAGTTCGGCGTGGCCACTCCCGAAGGCTGGCGTAAGGGCGATAAGGTCATCGTACCTCCTCCCGCCAGCCAGCAGGAAGCCGAGAAACGGGTTACCGAAAACTATGAAATTACCGACTGGTATTTTTCCAAAAAAGAACTGTAGGGGAAATCCGAGAAAAGAAAGGCCCGTCGTTTTAGGCGGGCCTTTTTTATTTCCCTGAAACGGGAATACTGTGCCCGTCCCTGCGTTTGCTTTATGAACCATATTCCTGTAAACTCCAGCGCATTATTTTTATAAAGAAAGAAACATGAAAAGCGAAGCTAATAAGCGTCCCGTAACCGACTGGCTGCCCACCACCCGCAAGGAGGTGGAGATGCACGGCTGGGATGAGCTCGACGTTATCCTCTTTACCGGCGACGCCTATGTGGATCACCCCGCCTTTGGCGCCGCCGTGGTGGGACGCATCATCCAAAGTATGGGGCTGCGCATTGCCATTGTGCCCCAACCCAACTGGCGTGATGATCTGCGGGATTTCAGCAAGCTGGGCCGTCCCCGCCTTTTTTTCGGCGTTACCGCCGGGTGCATGGACTCCATGGTGAACCACTATACGGCCGGGAAAAGGCTGCGCTCCGATGACGCCTACACCCCCGGAGGCATTCACGGCTTCCGCCCCGATTATGCCAGCGTGGCCTATAGTAAAATCCTTAAAAAACTTTTCCCCGACGTGCCGGTGGTAATGGGCGGTATCGAGGCTTCCCTGCGGCGCGTAACCCACTACGATTACTGGTCGGACAGTCTGCGCCCCTCCATCCTGGCCCAAAGCGGCGCCGATATGCTGGTTTACGGCATGGGCGAACAACCCCTGCGCGAGCTGCTGCGGCTGTTGCAACGGGGCGTGCCTTTCCAAAGCCTGAAAACCATTCCTCAAACGGCCATTATGATCGATGCCGAAGAGGATTTGCCCAAGATGAAAAAATGGGACTCCCTGGAACTGAACAGCCATGAAGAGTGCCTGCGGGATAAAATAAAGTTCGCCGCCAATTTTAAACCCATCGAACAGGAATCCAACAAATTTCACGCCCGTCGCCTGCATCAAAAGGTGGGTGAACAACGGGTAGTCATCAATCCGCCCTTTCCCACAATGACGGAAAAGGAAATCGACGCCTCCTTTGATCTGCCCTACACGCGCATGCCCCACCCTAAATACGCCCGGCGCGGAACCATCCCGGCCTATGAGATGATCCGCCATTCACTGAATATGCATCGCGGCTGCTTTGGCGGTTGCAGCTTTTGCACCATATCGGCCCATCAGGGCAAGTTTATCGCCAGCCGCTCAAAGGACTCCATAATAAAAGAGGCGCGGGCCATCACCGCCATGCCCGATTTCAAGGGTTATATCAGCGATCTGGGCGGCCCTTCGGCCAATATGTATCAGTTAAAGGGGAAGGATATTTCCATATGTGAACGCTGTGTGGCCCCTTCCTGCATCCACCCCACCATCTGCCACAATCTGGATACCAGTCACCGGGCCATGCTGGATATCTATAAAACGGTGGACGCCCTGCCCGGTATAAAAAAGGCTTTTGTCTCCAGCGGCATCCGCTACGACATGCTGGTCAGCGACGACCCCGCGCAACAAAAGGAGCATGACGCTTATCTGGAGCAGCTTATCGCCCGGCATACATCGGGACGGCTAAAGGTGGCTCCGGAGCACACCTCCGACGATGTACTGAAGGTGATGCGCAAGCCTTCATTCAAACGCTTTCTGCGTTTTAAGAAAAATTATGAACGGCTGAATAAGAAACAGGGCCTCAACCAGCCGTTGATCCCCTACTTTATCTCCAGCCACCCCGGTTCCACCATGGAAAGCATGGCCAACCTGGCCTGTGAAACCAAAGAGCTGGGATTCCATCTGGAACAGGTGCAGGACTTTACTCCCACGCCCATGACGGTGGCCACCGTGATCTATTACAGCGGCGTGCACCCCTACACCCTTAAACCGGTCTATACGGTAACCACCCGTGAGCAAAAGAAGGCGCAACACCGTTTTTTCTTTTGGTGGAAAAAGGAAAACCGCAACTGGATTCGCAATACCCTCAATAAACTGGGACGCCCGGATCTGGCGGAAAGACTGCTAAGACGCGGTTAATTCGTAGCGTATGTAACCGAAAAAGCGATCCGCTTTAACCTTTTCCCGTTTTAGCCGATTTCCGGATAAAAGAGAAACTGTTCCGGCTGGGCGAATCATCTGGTTACACAATGAAACAAGACAAAAAGCTTTATAAAAGAAAACACCAACCCTCTTTCGAGCAGAATAATCTGGCGGCCTCCCTTTCCCAGTTTATTCTGTTTTTAAGTCTCTATCTGCTTCCCGTCGACGGCCGGGACCATGCCGCCTCTTCCACGGCCGCTCTGATCATCATCAGTCTGCTAACCGCTCTGAAAATATTAATGATTTTTTTTGCCGGGCCGGGCAGGCCGGGCAAGATTATTGCGATTATCCTAATAAACCTGACCGCTCTGTTTTGGTCCAGTATCTACCTGTTGGAACTTTTAGCCCATCCCAGGCTTAGCCACCACACCATCTATCTCATAGTTTTGATTATCGGCATAGCGGGATCGGGCGTTTTTTCACTCTATAAGCGTAAGGCACTCACCCTCTCCTTTCTCATCAGTCTGGAGCTTACCGCCATAGTCTACACCTTTCTGTTTCTCAGGGAGATTCCCGGTGCCATAATAACCGGACTGTCGGTTTCTTTCCTCTTTAACCTTTACTTCATGCTGGTACACAATAAAAGCTGGCAAAGCTTTTTAAAGGAAAAGGAAAAAAGCGAACAACTGGCGCGTCGCTTAAATGAAGATAAAATCAAGTTGGAAATACTTAACCGCAATCTGGATGAAGCACTGGAGGCGGCGAAGAAATACAGCCGTCTGAAGGATGAGTTTGTAGCCACCGTCAGTCATGAAATCCGCACCCCCATGAACGGTATTATCGGTATGAGTTCCCTATTGGAGGAAAGTGCTCTGGATGAAGAGCAGCAAGAATATAATCAGATGATCCGCAACTCTGCCGACACCTTACTGACCATCATTAATGATATTCTTGATTTTTCAAAAATCGAAGCCGGAAAAGTTACTTTTGAGACGGTTTCCTTCAATCTGTTTGAATTGTGCCGGGAGTTGATAACACTCTATGACAAAAAGGCCGGCGCCAATGGCACCACATTGGAGATGAGTTATGCCCCGAATGCGCCGCACACCGTAACCGGTGATCCTACACGCATACGCCAGGTACTCACCAACCTGATCAGCAACGCCATAAAGTTCACCCGCAACGGCCACATCCTTCTGGAGGTTGCCGTAGAAGAAGCGGAAGGTCTCCGGCTGACGGTATCCGACAGCGGTGTTGGCATTCCCCCGGAGAAACTGAGGGATATCTTTAAGGCCTTCACCCAGGCGGACGCCTCCACCACCCGAAAATACGGTGGTACGGGTCTGGGTCTGGCCATCACCAGCAAGTTGATCACCTTAATGGGCGGTAATATCGAAGTAAGCAGCACGCCGGGAGAGGGCTCCTCCTTTGCCGTGATCCTTCCACTGAAACCAGCTCCGGACACCGCGGGCCTGCCGGAAAACAATGACATCCGGGGAAATAACATAGGTTATAACTGGAGTGAAAAAAAGATTTTGGTGGTCGATGACAATGAAATAAACCTTAAAGTAGCCCAAAAACTTTTACGAAAACAGCAGCCATCCATCACCCTGGCCAAAGACGGCCGGGAAGCGCTTAACAAAGCTATGTCCACCATCTTTGATTGCATCATGATGGATATCGAAATGCCTGTGATGAACGGGCTGGAAGCAACACGGCTATTGCGCAGCAAAGCGGGGCCCAATCAAAAAACGCCCATCATCGCCCTGACGGCCAACGCGTTGAAAGGTGACCGGGAACGCTATCTGCGGGCCGGAATGAATGACTATCTGAGCAAGCCGCTGAATAAAGATGAGTTACGTGAGAAAGTGGCTTATTGGCTGCAACAGCCTAAGGAAGTCAGAACAAATTAAGGCCTTCCGCGCGGCATAATATTTACCACGGCATCAGTTCCGGATCTCGCCGGCCCGTTTCAGCGTTAATTTGGCCAGCAACGGGCCAACCAGTTCATGGATGATGGTAGCTCCCATTATAACACCCAGCAGCAGATCGGAAAAGCCGGTAAAGGCCGCTTCCTTGCGCACGGCCAGGGCCAGACCGATCACAATCCCCCCCTGGGGAATGAGCCCCCAGGCGGTATACTTTTTTATCTTTTCCGGCATGTGTGTTATTTTGGCTCCCAGCCGGGTACCGCTGAATTTCCCGGCGGCGCGCAGCACAACAAACAACCCTATCAGCATGGAACCCTGCACCAGGGATGAAAACACCAGATGCATGCCGCTTATGGTAAAGAAAAAAATGAATATCAGCTCTTCCGTATAGCGCTCCAGCACATTGAATATGATCTCCTGCCGCCGGTTGTAATTTACGATTACAAAGCCCAACGACATGGTAGAAAGCAGCGGATCGCCGTTTAAACGGTCCGATACGCCGAAACACAAGGCCATCAAACCCAGCAGAATCACGATGAACTGCGCCTCATTACTCAAATCAAAATAATGGGTCAGCCGGTTGAACAGGTAACCGAAGATAAAACCGACCCCCACCGATATGGCCATTTCCGTGGCAAAGGCGCCGCTGACATGTAAAAAGGAGACATCGCCACCGGCCACAAGCGAGAGAGCCACCGCACCGGAAACACTGTACAATATCATACCCATGGCATCATCAAAGGCGGCCACGCCCATGATGGTATCGGAAACCATGCCCCTGGCGTGATATTCATGGGAAACGGCCAGGGTGGCTGAGGGATCGGTCGGTGCCGCCAGGGAGCCGATCAGCATGCTAAAGGGCAACACCCAATGCGCATCCAGGCCACTGCCCCAAAAGCTGTTAAAAAAAGTAAGCAGCAGATAAAATCCGGTGACGACAAAAACAAAGGCGGTCACGCTTTCAAAAAAAGTGATACTCATAATGCCCCGGCCCAGTTTTTTGATTTTCTCCAGGGAGAGACTCCCCCCCACTTCAAAAGTGATAAAGGCCAGGCAGATATTGGTGACCGGCTCGGTCAAATCGGGGAAGGTGGCCGGAATAACCGGGGAAATACCGGGATTGAGCGCCACCCCGGCCAGGATGTATCCGGAGGCCTTGGGCAGCCCCCAACGCTCCGCGGTTTTACCAAACAGAAAACCGGTGATAAGAATCAGACCAACAATAAAAGTGGTATCCATCATAATCTTTGCAACTCCGGGCTATATGAGATTCCGCAAACCAAACCATGGGGTAAATTACAAAAATAAAGAACGGTGATATAGGAAACCTTAAAAAAAGGCAGCCACACCCCGCGACTCTTTCCGCTACCCCCTTTCATTTTTTACATTACACCGCATGTCCGGGGAACCGGAAAGAACGCGTTTTGGGAAGGTTTATTTTAACAAATGCACCATCTTGTCTGAAAATAGTTTTCGATATATATTAAGATGTTTAAATTAAGACATGACACTCTCTAAAAAAATACCGTACTCAAATCAGCGGGAAGATGTTTCCGCTTGCAATGATTTTAAAAGCAGCGGTTACATATTTTAATAAACAAGCGATTAATATTCTATAAAACAGGATCACCGTCCCCTACGATCCCGTTTTTTATTCAGTTATGATTAATTAAACCAAGGTGAACCATGAGCAACAGCAACGATATTTCGCAAATCCGAAATCTTATTTTCGGGGAAACGATTGACGAGATCAACAACAAATTCCGGCAGGTCGAATCCGGCATAACGGATATAAACACGCGCATCGCCGCTTTGGAGAAGGAGTTGAGCGGCACGCAAAGCCAGGGCGAAAAAAAGGCCGCCGATTTGTTTGGGGAGATCAAAGAGACCCGTTCCCGCATGGAGGAGAGTCTCGGGGCGCTCAAAAAGGATTTACTTTCCCGGATCGAGGCCATGGAGCAAAGCAAAACCAACCGCGAGGCCCTGGCCGCGCTTTTTGACCGCATGGCAACCGAACTCAAAACCGGCAAAAGCAAATAAAGCGCCCGATGAAGGAGAATATCCCCCCTAACCGCTCTTCGGAGGCGCTGGATCAGCTCAAACAGATTCTGTTGCAGCAGGAGAAGGAACGTCTGTCCACCGTTGAGGAGGAACTGCTCGAGCTCCAGGCCCGTTTTAACGACAAGGAACGCCTGATCGAATCCCTCGATCCTGTCATCGCCGACCTGCTTTATAAAAAGATTATGGAGTCACGTGCGCAGATGGCCGAAGCGCTGGCTCCGGTAATGGGCGAGGCGTTGCGCACCCAGATAAACGAGGCCAAGGATGATATCGCCGACGCCCTCTATCCGGTTATCGGTAAAACCGTGCGCAAATCGGTGGCCGAGGCCATGAAAAACCTGATGCAGGCCATTAACGAGCGGATTGACAACCTGGTTAGCAAAGGTTTCGGCGGGCGCAAAAGACCGGACCGTATCACACTGCTCCGGGAAGTGCTGCCCTTTCATGTTCAGCAGGTTTTTCTTATTCACCGCGAGACCGGCTTGCTGCTCAGCCACGCCTCCAACCACATCGATCCCGATGCTATTCCCAACGAGGATATGATCAGCGGCATGCTCACCGCCATCCGGGAGTTTTCTCAAACGGCCTTTGCCGCGGGTGATCAAAGCCTGCATGAAATACAGTATGATAACCTGAACATCATCATCGAGGAAGGTAAATATGCCTATCTGGCCTTTGTGGTTTCCGGAACGCCCGGCAGCCGTTTCAAGGAAGTGATCAAAGACCTGGAGCATAAAATCCATCTTGCGTACTACAAGGATTTGCGTGCCTTCTCCGGTGAAACGGAACCATTCACCCCCATCGGAAAAACACTGGAAAGTTTTATCAGCGCGGTACATGAGCCCATGTTTGAAGAGGCTCTGGCGGGTCAGAAAAAAAGAGGGATGGCGCCGTTGTTGGTATTTGCGGGATTAATCGTACTCCTGGTCGCCGCCCTTTTCTATTTTCTTTCCATGGACAATGCCGGACGGGAAGCGGAATTACAGAGTCTGCTGCAACAATACCGGCAGAAAAACGGTGCTTTTTTTTCCGTGGAGAGAACGGACAACCGGCTAATCCTGAACGGCCAGGCTTTCGCCGCCGACCGCCGGGCCCTGTTGCAGGCCCTGGAGGATGCCGGCTTTGAGGTAAACAGTGAAGCCTTTACCGTACTGCCTCCGCTTTCCACCATGCAAACAGAACTAAACCATGTATCGCGTGATCTTAACATCCATCCTCCGCTGACCCTGATTGCGGATTCCGCACAATTTTATCTGACGGGGGAAGTACCGGATGAGCTGACACGGATCAAAGCCGCCCGCCGGTTTGCCGCCCAAAGCGCCTTGCCTCTTATCTGGAACGGCATCCGCGTGACCTCTCCGGCCCGGGAAAAGCTTATCAACAGTCTGAATAGCCAGGCCCTCTATTTTGTAAGTGGAAGCGCGCGGTTGAACAGCGAATCCGAAAAGAACTTACGGCAACTGTTAAGCAGGGGCAACGTAAGGGATATCCGACGGCTGGTGATACGCGGATGCGCCGACGCCACGGGAAATCCGCAGCGTAACGAAGAGCTGGCCCGGCAACGGGCCCGCGCCGTGGAGACTGTTTTTTTAGAGATGGGAATGGATCGATCGCGGATTACATTACAAACAAAAATATTTACCACGGAAGAATCTTCCGGTGTCTTCCCCACTAAACGCAGGGTGGATTTTAAAGCAGAGTAAACTATGTCCCCGATAAAAAAGAAAATATGTCTTTTGGGCGATGTGGGCGTGGGTAAAACCAGCCTGATCCGCCGTTTTGTGGAAAACATCTTTGACGACAGTTATCTGACTACCATCGGTGTCAAGGTGTCGCAAAAAAGAATATCCCTTACCGGGGAAAAGGATGTGCTAATGATGATTTGGGACGTGGAAGGTTTTAACAAACCCGGAGTGGTATCACCCAACTACTTCATGGGGGCGGCCGGAGCCATGGTGGTGTGCGATCTCTCCCGGCAGGAAAGCATCGAAAACCTGGAGCCGGTTATACGTGATTTTCATCGCATCAGCAATAAGGGCAAAATTGTTTTGGCGGGTAATAAGGCTGACCTTGTCGGCGCTTCGCATCCCGGCCGTCTTCTCTTTCGGGAAACGGCCCGCCAATTGGAGCTGCCCTTTTTTGAAACCAGCGCCCTTAACGGACAAAATGTCGCCGCCTGTTTTGAAACCCTGGGCCGTAAAATTATCGATCCCTCATGACTGATCAACTCTGTAATTATCTGCTGGCCCAGATTCACAGCGCCTGCGCTTTGGTAACCCCGTCCCTGATGCTTGGGGAATACAGCCCTCTGTTTGCCGGATTTTGTCTGGAAGAAGAAGACCCGCTCACAACCCCGGTGTGCGATCTGGTTCCCGAGTTTATTGGCCTGGAAGAGACCTTCAGGGATGTGATCAAGAGCGGACAGCCCTTTGAACTGCCACTGATCAATAAAGCGGAACACAGTTACCACTGCCTGGTCAGTCCCTATGATAATCCGGAAACCCCATTGCTGATCACCTTTTACAACCGGACGGAGTTTGCCAGCCTTAAACAGGAGATACTGCAACAGGAAAACGAGATACGTATTTTAAAGGCCCGGCTTTCGGCCCAAAGCCGTAACGCCGCTTCCGGGCTGATCGGTGAGAGCCCGGCCCTGCAAAAAATAAAGCGCGTGGTGGAGCGGTTATCGGACATAAAGACCACGGCCATTCTGTTACAGGGTGAAACGGGAACGGGTAAAAGCACCGTGGCCCGGGTACTGCATTATGCATCCGCCAGCGAGAAGGAGCCCTTTATCGAAATCAATTGCGCCGCCCTGCCGGAAACCTTGTTGGAATCGGAATTGTTCGGCGCGGTAAAAGGAGCGTACACCAACGCCCTGCAGGATCGTACCGGCCTGATCGAAGCCGCTGACGGCGGTACCCTTTTTCTGGATGAAATCAGCGAATTGCCCCTGGCTCTGCAAGCCAAGCTGCTCAGCTTTCTGGAAACCCGTCGCTTCCGGCCCCTGGGCAGTACCCGGGAAAAAAGCGTCGATATCCGTTTGATCGCCGCCACCAACAAGGATCTGGAAAAAGAGGTGGAAAAAGGCCGTTTTCGGGAGGATCTTTTTTTTCGGCTGAATATCGTCCCCCTCCGGCTCCCTCCCCTGCGGGAGATGGAGGAAGATGTGCTTTTACTGGCCGACCATTTTATCCGCCATTTTAATATTCAATTTAACAAAAAGATTAAGGGGCTGGCCCCGGCAGCGAAGAACAAACTTTTAAAACATTCCTGGCCCGGCAACGTGCGCGAGCTGAGCAATTGTATGGAACAGGCCATGATTTTCAAAGACCGGGGCTGGCTGGAAGCAGATGACCTCACCCTGCGCCGGACAACGACGGAAACGGATTTTTCCCTGCCGGCGGCCGGACTGAACCTTGAAAAGCTGGAAAAAAAGCTTTTGCTCGACGCCCTGAAAAGAGCGGGGGGCAACAAAACCCGGGCGGCCGCTCTTCTGGGCCTGAGCCGGGACACCATACGCTATCGTCTGGAAAAATATAAAATAGACTGACAGACACCTGTTAATTACGGCGCAGCCGTCAATGCCCTTCTTTCCCGGCCGGGGCATTTGCCCCGCCTCCCTGTGAGATACCCCGACTTCCCCACCATCCCCCGCCGTAAGAGCAGCAACAAACCCTGTAAAAACAAGCTTTGGACACCATCCCTGCTTTTGGCACGCCTCTTGTATATATACAGGGCCTCAGAGGTAGTAAGTGAGGCTTCTGAATTTTTCTTCGGAATCTAACCTGCCATAGCGGCGGTACGGGTTTTGGAGAGAAGGACTGTTTTTTTCCGATTAAAGGTCCTTCAACCCGGGTTGGGGAGTGGGGACGCCCCAACCCTTTTTAAATAAAGCAAGGATATTTTACCATGGATAAGGTGGAGTACATTTCAAAAAATTATATTCATGAACGGAAACCCGTTCGCTACATCAGCCACAGTGTGGCCGGCATTGCCCATGACATGCGCAATGTGCTGGCGCCCGTAAAGATGTTCGTAGACCTGTTAAAAGAGGGAAACCTTTCCGATAAGTCTATGGAGACACTGCTACCGACGGTTTCCGATGCACTGGATCAGGCTTTGACATTGAACAATAAATTATTAATGCCAACACCGGAAGCGGCGCAATCTCTGGATGTGGAGCAAACCATCCGCCAGGCCGTTGACCTGCTGACAGGTGGATCCGGTGTACATTGCAGCTATCATAGCTACAGCGATATATACACCTTGCATGTGGATAAACTGTTGTTTGAGCGGGTTATTCAAAACATCGTCAGCAACTCCTTGCAGGCCATGAACGGACAAGGCTCGATAACCATATCCATCTGTAATGTCATCAATGGCGCGGAACTTTCCGTGTGCCTGGCCCGGAAGCCGTATGTGATGATTTCCATAAAAGATGACGGCCCTGGAATGCCGGAAGAAATCCTGGAAAAGTTGCTGGGAACAAATAATAACGGCCGGCCGGGCAAAGGACTGGGATTAAAGATCGTGCGTGATATTCTGCAACAGATGGGCGCCTATATGGAAATCGGCTCGGCCCCGGGGTTCGGAACACGTACCACGCTCTATTTTCCCGTAAAACACATTAATTTTTGAAGGTTGTGTTAGCCCTGATTAACTGAAGGAGATGACATAACTTTCTTCCGGCGCCGGGAAGTGGGGACATCCCGGCGCTATTTTTTTCCGGTCGTCAGGCGTGAGAACCACTTCCCTTTTGCGAATAATACATCCACCCGGTTTAAACCGGAAAATCCCTTAAGCCTTTCGTTTAAAGACTTAAGCCCTATCCCCTGTTGACTCAGATATTCACCAACCTTTTTATCTTCCGTAATGCCCGGCGTGGCGGCCACGGAATCTTTTTCCGAAAACTTTATGATACGGGCCGAAACGTTTACCGTTGTGCCAAACAAGTCCAGAACATCGTTCATATTGACTATCAGGGCCGTGCCATTGCTTATGGAAACCCGCAAACCGTAACTATCTTTTTTTTGTCCTTTTTCCTCAAATAGCCGGTTTACCGATTGTTTCAGTTCAAAGGCGGCGCGGACGGCGTCCACGGGTTCACGAAACACGGCCATCACCGCGTCGCCGATGGTTTTTATTACCCCGCCGGCATTGTGCACTATATGGCTGAACAGGATATCAAAGTGTTCCTTTACAAAAGCATAGGCCTGCAAATCGCCCATGGCGTTGTAAAGCCGGGTCGATTGAATCAGATCGGTAAAAAGTACCGTCACCGAGCGGATTTTTACGGACTGATCCACCGCCGGCACCTGGGATGAAAAATATTTGCGGAACAGGGGGGCCCCGATCAGTTCCAGGGCGCTAACCGGCCGCACACGCGGATCGAGCGCGCGCCGCTCCGGGGGACGGGGAGCCTGCCCTTCATACAGGGCCGGATTCAGTGATATGGCCACGGTGATATTTTCATCGGCAAAATTATCAAAATCGGCTTTACAACTCCGGCAATGGCTATGCGCGCTTAGTCCGGACATATCGTGACTGTGATCGGCCACACCGTGGCAATGGGGACAGGCCATATCCCATTGCATCTCAAACAGACCGCACACCACGCCCAGTACCACCATATCCAGCAGCTCAACCTGTTCCAGATCAAGCTTCACGGCCATGATGTTGGGGTTCATAAGAATAAGCCCCTCCGGCGGGCTTTGAAGGATTAAACGATACAAACTCTTTACAGGGCCGGGCCTCATCCCCTTTTTATACATATCCTTCAGAATACGCTGAATAGCCTCTTTTTTATACATCTTTTTCCCGGATTAATTTATAAGAAACAAAACTAACC
>WGCN01000116.1 GCA_015493745.1 Calditrichales bacterium | reverse complement strand
TAGCTATGGCCGGTTCAGCCGTTCCTTTGCCATCAACAGCTCTATCGTAACCGATAAGATTGAAGCTAAGTTTAAGGACGGTATCCTGACCGTCGTTCTGCCGAAAGCAGAAGAAGAAAAACCGAAGCTGATTGACATCAAAGTCAAATAACCGGCCGATAGAGCCGGATGGACAAAAGGCGGGTTTATTAGCCCGCCTTTTTTTATGCCTCTTTTTTTTGTTGTTCCTGATCCTTGTACTGCAACTGGTACAGTTGATAATAGAGACCCTGCCGGGCCATAAGTTCATTGTGGCTGCCCTCTTCCTTTAAACAGCCCTTATGAAACACCAAAATACGATCCACATGCTTGATGGTGGAAAGACGGTGGGCTATGATGATGGAGGTGCGGTCGCGCATCATAAAGTCCAAAGCCTTTTGGATCAGAATTTCCGTTTCGGTATCGATGTTGGAGGTGGCTTCATCCAGGATAAGGATTTCCGGCTCCACCACCACGGCCCGGGCAAAGGAGAGCAGTTGGCGCTGACCCATGGAAAGGTTGGAGCCGCGCTCATTCAGCCGGGTATCGTAACCCCGGGGCAGTTGCTCGATAAAGGTGTGGGCATTTACCTTTTTGCACGCTTCCACGACCTGTTCTCTGCTGATCTGTTCATTATTCAGTCGTACATTTTCCAGAATGGTGCCGGAAAACAGAAAGACATCCTGCAACACCAGGGCCATGGAGCGGCGCAGGTCCCTCAGGTCGTACGCGCGTATGTCCCGCCCGTCGATCTCAATACGTCCTTTCTGAATATCATATTGCCGGCCCAGCAGATTTATCAGCGTGCTTTTACCCGCGCCGGTGTGCCCCACAATGGCGATACTGCTTTTAGGGGCCACCTCAAAACTGACATCCCTTAAGACCCAGTTGTCATCGTTATAGGCAAAACTGACGTCGGAAAAACGTATGGCCCCGCGCAGGGAGGGCAGCTTTTGCGGACTGTCCAGGCTGGTGATTCTGGGAGGCGTATCCAGCAGTTTAAACACCCTTTCCGCCGAGGCGATGGCCCCCTGTAAAACATTGAACTTATCGGAAAGGTCGCTGATGGGCCTGAAGAACATTTGCGCGTATTGGATAAAAGCCACCAACGCGCCGTAGGTGGCAAAACCTTCCGCCTTGAGCATGCCGCCGCGCACCAATACGATGGCCAGGGCGATGGCACTGACAAATTCTATGGCCGGGTAAAAAATGGCATAATAGGAAACGGTTTTCACATAAGCCTGGGTGTGCTTGCGGTTTATAACCTTAAAATCCTCGTAATTTTTTTCCTGGCGGTTAAATATCTGCACAATATTCATGCCGGTGATGTTTTCCTGTAAATAGGAGTTGATACGGGCCAGCCATTTACGGATATCGCGGAAGGCCACGCGTACCTTGCGTTTAAAGATCATGGTGATGATAAACAGGGCCGGGATCACGGTAAAGGTCCATAGGGCCAGTTCCATGTTTATGTTCAGCATAATGGTAATGATACCGATCAGTAAAAAGATATCGCCGAAAATATTAACGACCCCCTGCGTAAACATCTGGTTCAGCGATTCCACATCGGAGGCCACGCGCGTCATCAGCCGGCCCACCGGATTTTTGTCAAAAAAGGAGAGGGAAAGCCGTTGCAAATGCATAAAGATTTCGGAGCGCAGGTTGTACATCAGCTTTTGCCCGATATACTGCGTGGTGAGCGATTGCGCGTATTGCACGACAAAAATGGCCAGCATAACGCCTATATACCAGAATATGATCGTATATAGCCCCTCAAGGTTGGACTGGTTGACATAGATATCGATGGCCTGCTTGGTGAACCAGGGCGCCAGAAGCTGCAGAAAGGAGGCGGTGATAATCAGTAGGACCGCCAGGGCGACCATGCCGCGCGTTCCTTTTGTGTATGTACCGATGCGTTTTATCAGTCGCGTGTCATATACTTTTCCGCTAATATCGTCAGATTGCATCCTGCTCCTACCGGTTT
>WGCN01000115.1 GCA_015493745.1 Calditrichales bacterium | reverse complement strand
TATCTGTGGCGGCCGGAAGAATCTATGTAATAACCATGTGGGCCCTGTAGCGCCAGGTTGTTAATTTGAATAATCTGAAACAAGATTTATTATATCTTCTTGAAAGGCAGGGTAATCTATATCTTTTATAAAATTTTTAATATTAATAATTGAATCCAATATGTCATTCAGGTAATCGATTATTATGCGGTCTTTTTTTCTCATAAGATAGATTGCGCTTCGGATAATATTCTTTTTCCGATATTTGGCTTCAATGAACTTTTCATCACCAAATCTACTTTAAGGCCGATTAACTCACTTAAATAATCTTCCAGTTCAATAAACTTAAACAGAGACGGTGCTTTGGAAAATGCAACCAGGATATCCAAATCACTGCCGTCCTTTTCTTCATGACGAACAAAGGAACCAAATACTTCAAGGGTTGTCACATCGTAGCGCCGCCTAATTCTTGGCAACTCTTTCTGTATTTTGTCTACAATATGTTCAAGTTTATTTTTCATACTTTAAAATGCAAAAATATAGCGGTAACTGCAAATCTTATACGAATACGTACCAGGTTTATTTATTGTTCGTCGTTTTCACTTATTCTTTCCCAGTTCTCCTTCAGGTAGGCCAGGCAGGCGTCATGTTCGTTGGGTACGATGCCGTCGAGGATGGCCTCTTCCAGGAACTTCTTGGCCCGGCCGATCATCTTGCCCGGTTTTATTTTAAAAACCTCCATGATTTCCCGTCCGTCCACGGGCGGCTGAAAATTGCGCAGGCGGTCACGTTCTTCCACCTCTTCAATCTTAAGCATCAGGCGGTCGTAATTGCCGATGTATTTTTTTACCCGTTTGGGATTCTTGCTGGTGATATCGGCCCGGCACAGCAGCATCAGTTCGTGAAAATCGTTGCCCGATAAAAAGAGTAGCCGGCGTATGGCCGCGTCGGTCACCTCGTCGCTGACCAGGGCCATGGGGCGCAGATGCATGCGCACCAGCTTGGCCACAAAGGCGATGGCCTCGTTGGAATATTTCAGCTTACGCATGATGGCCTTGCTCATGCGCTCGCCCACCACTTCGTGTCCGTGGAAGGTCCAGCCCGTTCCCTCTTCAAAGCGCTTGGTGCGCGGTTTGGCGATGTCATGAAACAGGGCCGCCAGGCGCAGCTCCAGCCTTCCACCGGAGCGGGCCACGTTGTCGATCACCTCCAGGGTGTGGTAAAATACATCCTTATGGTGGAAATCCTTGCGCTGCTCCACCCCTTTCATGCTTTCCGCCTCGGGCAGGAACTGTCGCAGCAGACCGGCCTGATCAAGCAGATTAAGACCGACGGAGGGTTTTTCCGTCATCAGTATTTTGTTGAACTCATCCTGGATGCGCTCCACGGTGATGATGGCCAGGCGGTCGGCATGTTCCCGTATCCCGGCCCAGGTATCGGCGGCGATATCGAAGCCGAAGCGGGTGGCAAAGCGGATGGCGCGCATCATGCGCAGGGGATCGTCGTAAAAGGTGGTTTTGGGCTCCAACGGGGTGCGGATCAATCTTTGTTTCAGATCCTCCTGTCCGTTGTAGCGGTCGATAATCCGTCCGAAATGTTCTTCGGAGATATCCAGGGCCATGGCGTTGATGGTAAAGTCCCGCCTGCTCAGGTCGGTCTCCAGATCGGCCTGTTCGGTTTTGGGATTGCGCGAGTCGCTTTGGTAGGACTCCGAGCGGGCGTTGACAAATTCCAGGTTAAAACCCTTGTAGCGGGTCATAAAGGTGCCGAAGCGGGGATAGGTGACCATTTGCCGCACGGGCAGGGCATCTTCCAGCGCGCGGGCAAAGCGCATGGCGTCGCCAACGATGACAAAGTCGATTTCCCCGCCCACGGGCAGGCCCAGCAGGCGATCGCGTACATAGCCGCCCACGGCGTAAATGGGCATGCCGAGCTGTTGTGCCAGTTGATTGAGTTCCCGGAAGAGCTGATCGATCTTTTCGGACGGTATAAGTTCTGTGTTCATGGGGTCTGTTTTATGAATAAAAAAAGCTGTCTTAAAAATACAAAATTAGCCCGGTAAAAGTCTATTGTATTTCCAAAACAGCCCGTCTTTTTTGGAAAGGTTTATTTAATGGCTAAAATCTTTTTATAGCTTTCCCGTTGAAGCACATCGCGCGCCTTGTCCACCACGGGATCGTTAAAGGCGGCCACTTCGGCGCGTCCCTTACGGCCCTTGTATTTTTCGGCCATTTCCAGCAAAAGGTAGCGTTTGATGTTGTCCCTGTTCTTGTCAAACTGGGCGGCGGGTTGCTCGCTCAGGGCCTTTTCCAGACGGCTCAGTAGTGTTTCCGCTCCGTTTAGTTTTTCCCGTTTTACGATCTTTTTAAGTTTCTCCAACTCCGAGGCGCCGGGACGGGTATATTCAATATCCCGCGCGAGCACCCAGGATTTAAAGGCCGCGAAAAGGCTGTCGTCGATCTGTGTGTCCCACCGGGCATGGCGTGTGTGGTAGTCGACGGTGAAGTTGAAAAAGGTGTGCTGGCGGATCAGATCGATCATAAAGGTATTGAGGGAGTCCCTGGCCGTTTCAATATCGGGCTCAATACCGCCCTTGTCCAGAACCTTGCGCTTGTTGCGCGTATAGTAAACGTTATGCTTGTTGTTGTGCAGCAGGCTGTCGGCGTCGTGCAGTCTGATGACCTCGTTGTCATCGGCGTAATCGCGCTTTTGTATGGAACGTCCGCTGGGGATATAATATTTGGCGGTGGTGATTTTAAGTTTGGTGTGGGTGGCGTTGTCAATGGTGTAGACCTTTTGCACCAGGCCCTTGCCGAAGGTGGGTTCCGGCCCGATGATAACGGCACGATCCAGATCCTGCAGGGCGCCGGCCACGATTTCCGAGGCGCTGGCCGAACCGCGGTTGACCAGTATGGCCAGGGGCGTGTCGGGCAATAGGGGCTGATGTTCCGTTTTAAAGATGTTTTCGCTTTCGCGGAAGCCGCGGGTGGAAACTACGGCCTCACCGGCGGGTACGAACAGGTTGATGATGTTGACCGCTGCGTCCAGCAAGCCGCCCGGATTGCCGCGCAGATCCAGAATCAGCTTTTCCAGCGTTCCTTCGGCCTGAAGTTGTTTAATGGCTTCCTTAACCTCGCGCGCGGCTTTGTCGGTAAAGCCGCCCAGACTGATATAGCCGACGCCCGGCGCAATATAGCCGGCGTATCGCACATCCTCGATGACGATTTCGGCGCGGGTCAGCGTCAGGGTAAAAGGCGCATCGAGTCCGGGGCGTTCGATGGTCAGTTCCACCGTGCCGCCGATTTTACCGCGCAGATTCTCGGAAACCTTGCCCGTACTCCAGCCGGTGACATCCTGACCGTTGATTTTACGAATGATGTCTCCGGCCTGAATACCCGCCTTTTTTGCCGGGCCGTTATCCATGGGGGTGATGATGGTGATATTCTTGTTCTTCATGCCGATTTCCATGCCCAGCCCGCCATACTTGCCGGTGGTGATCATCTTCAGACGGCGTTCGCCGTCTTCTTCAATAAAAACAGTGTAGGGGTCCAGGTGATCCAGCATACCGTCGATGCCGGCCTTAACCAGGGCATAGGGGTCCAGCTCCTCCATGTAGTGGCTGTTCAGGGTTTCGAACACCTTTTGCATGTTGACCCAGCTTTGCTTCAGGCGCTGATAATAGTCCTGTTCGCCGGCATTCAGGGCCGGGGCAAGCCAGGAACCAAGACTGATAAAAAGAAGTGTGGCTAAAAATATGGAAAATGAGGAACGTTTCATTATGGGCTCCGCTTTAAACTTAAGCTGATAAAATTTTCTTTCTTACAAGTATGTCGATAATGCGCTTGTGGATTTCATCCCTGTCCAGTGTGGCGTCCAGGGTGAAAAAACGCTGGGGATAGGCGCGGGCAATCTCCCGGTAGCCATGCACCACCCGTTCAAAAAAATCCAGACCGGCCGATTCCAGGCGGTCTTTTTGTCTCTTCATCCTGTCACTACGCTTAAAAGCACATTCGGGTTCAATTTCCAGATAAAAGGTTACCGCCGGTAACAGGCCGAGGGTGGCAATCTGGTTGACATAGGCGATCATATCCGGTTCCAGGCCGCGGCCGTAACCCTGGTATGCGGTGGTGGAGTCCACAAAGCGGTCGGCGATCACATAGGCGTCGCGCTTTAGGGTGGGGATGATACGCTCGCTGGTCAGCTGGATGCGCGCGGCGCTGTATAGCAGCAACTCGGTGCGGGAGTGCATGTTTTCATGTTTTTTATCCAGCAGAACCTTGCGGATACGTTCGGATATCTCCGTGCCGCCCGGTTCGCGCAATACATAAACCCGCGAGCCTTTTTGCTCCAGAAAGGATTTCAGAAGCTCTATCTGAGTACTTTTCCCGGAAAAATCGATACCTTCAAAGGAGATAAAATGTTTGTTTAAATCAGCAGGAATCATAACTTTCTTCATAGCCTAAATAATGGGAAGTGCAATCTATAATAAAAAGATTATTCATACAATATGGCGCGTTACTTCTTTCTCTTTTTTATAATATTTCCGGTGATCTTTGATGGACAGGCATAAACGGCTCTTTCTGCTTTGCGGCGCGGTACACAGCGGCAAAACGACGCGACTGAAAATGTGGGTTCAAAATGCAAAAGCGGCAGACGGTATTTTGGCGCCGGTTGTGGCCGGAGAAAGACACCTCTGTCATATCGCATCGGGAGAGTGCCGTAATTTACATAAGGGGCTTTCGGCGCATAACCGCGTTAGTGTAGGAAGATTTGTGTTTAATAATGATGTCTTCCTTTGGGCGGGGGAGCTGTTGCGGTCGCTGAATGCGCATGCGGGAATAATCGTGGTGGATGAAGTGGGGCCCCTGGAGCTTTCCGGCCGGGGGCTGGAGCCGGGACTGAGCAGACTGCTGGAAGCGCCGTGCCGGGCGGATTTTGTTTTTGTGGTGCGCGAAAGCCTTGAACAGGCCGTGCGCGCGCGCTATGCGCCTTTTTTTAAACAGGTGGCGTCCATTGGCCCGGAAGAGCTGAGTACCATCAATCCCGCACCAGATATATCCCGCCGAAAATAACAACCATTCCCATGATAAGCTTTAGGGTTACCGGCTCGCCAAGGATGAGCCAGCCCCAGAAAAGAGCCAGCGGCGGCGTTACAAAGGTGATGGAGGACATCAGCAGGGCCGATGTGTGGCCCAGCATCCAGAAGTAAAGCACAAAAGCCAGCGCCGTGCCGATAAAGGCGAGATAGAGCAGTGAAATATAGCCCATGACCGGCAGGGCGGCCGCGGGCGCCTCTTCCAGTAGCAGGTGGAGCATAAAGAAACTGATGGCCGCGTAAAGCAGGGGCAGGGCGTTTAACATAACCGGGTGGTAGTCGCCCGCCGCTTTTTTACCCTGGATGGTGCCCAGGGCGGAAAAGGCCGGGCTGATCAGGATGGCGATCAGGGCCGCCGCGGCCATGGGGCCGCTGTTCCAGGCAAGCTGATCGCTGAAGATGAAAAACAGACCGGCAAAGCCCAGAAGCAGGCCCGCGGCTTTGCGCCATGTCAGCTTCTCTTCCGGCAGGATGATTTGCGTCATGCCGGCCGTGTAAAAGGGCATAACCGAGAAGAGGACGCTGGTCAGCCCGGAGCTGAGATACTGTTCGCCCCAGTAAACCAGTCCGTAGCTGATGGTGAAAATGGAAAGGCCGAACAAAAACAGAAAGCGATGGCTGTGCCCGTCCCGGGGAAAGGGGATGTTCAGATAGCGGCCGTAGGCGAAAAGAACAAAAGCGGCGACGAGGAAGCGCCAGCCCGCGCTGTAAAAAGGGGGCATGCTTTCCAGCCCCAGCTTGATAAAAAGCCAGGTGGAACTCCAGATCAGCGATAACAGAATAAAAACGATAAGTGAAAGTGTTTTCCTGTTCATGGTTTTGTTACAAAGAGTGGTTGTTGTTTCATACGGCGGATCGAATGAAAGGTGTCATCCATGCGCCGGCGGAAATGTAGGGATAAAAGTGATTCGGGGCAGATGAAAAGAGAGAAAAATATTACCGTCGGATGACAAAGGAACACCGCCCGTAATCCGGGCCGGTTTAAAAGCTACCCGCATATTTACTATGCTTTACGTGGGCAGGTTTACCAATCCATTTATATGTGATTTAAACTTCCTGGTTGTCAACTATGAATCTCTAATATTTTTATTTATTTCTCGTACCCATAATGATTAAAGATTCCGGGTTGTTTATCCCCACGGATACGACCAAATTATTCTTTATATCCAATCCATAAAAATCCCCCGCGTTTAAGTGTAACTCGTTCTTTGCATAATTTTGCCAGCTCTTTCCGTTAAAATGCGAGATCAGGCTAAAATCCCCAACAAGAAACAGATCATTTATATCCTGTCCGCGCACTCTGTTTTTATAAAGATTTGGTAGACTGTAGTTCTTTTGCCAGTGCTTAGGAAAACGATTACTTCTATACAGACCGTCTCCGGCAATATAGTACACCTTGCCGGCGCTAAACCAAATAGTGTTTAATGACCAGGGTAAATTCTGTGCCTGTACAATCTGGGTTGTTTTATCCGATATTTTTAACAGTGCATATCCATTGTTTTGAAACATATTTGAAGCCACGGCCAGGATTTCATAATCACCGCTTTTATTATTGTACGCCCCC
>WGCN01000114.1 GCA_015493745.1 Calditrichales bacterium | reverse complement strand
GAGTTGTACTATGCGAAAAATTTTATTTTACCTTGTAATATGTTCATCAATCATCATGGCGCAAAGCTGGAAACCGACCACAGACTCCGGTATTTCCTTCCGCTGCCGCTAAGAGAGCTGATTTTACCTTGCGCCTTGTAGCGCGTGGATATACTTTCCTGGTCATCGCTCTTCCGTAAAAGCAAATAGCGGGAAATGTAAAAAATATCGACTTTATATTTGACTTTTCTGGGGGTAATTATATTGCGTTATAAATAGAAAACTTTATATTCATCCCGACAGTACGGTTTGAGGGGGCCGGCTGCTTAACGGAGGTGTGATCGTGTACTTCATAAACCCCTTGGCTTTTCCCCCTTAGCTTTTATGCCTCATCGTAGTTTTTCTTTCATATTACCATAACCACAATCCATTCTTTGTAAAATTAAAATTGGAAAAATATATGAAAAACCGGTTTCTGTTACTGCTTCTGCCCGTAATGTTCTGGGGCTGTCACCAATCCACCGGGAATGATGATAGTCCAACAGATCCCAGGAACTATAAATGGAAAGAGTATGTGCTTACACTGCCTAACTCTGAATTGACAATGTTTTCTGTTTGGGGAGAATCTTCAAAAGATTTATATACTGCAGGGGATATTAATGGCTTGGACAATGTCATCTACCATTTTAATGGTAATAAATGGGAGTGGATCGACCTCAAGTCAAACGGTTCAATCGGCTCTATATTTGGATTTTCAAAAGATAATATTTATGCGGCCAGCGCTTTTGCCTTTCCTGAAAATAAAGGTATTATATTTCATTATGGTGGCACCCATTGGATAGATTTAAAGTTAAAGATCGGTACGTTGTTTGGCGGAACGGGGATCGCCCCCGATGACATGTGGTTTGGCGGGGCTTACGGAAACCTTTACCATTTTGACGGCGATTCGATAAAAGATTACACCATGGCCGATAGTTTGGGGTTTTACAGTTTTGCCGCTTTTGCCTCCGATGATGTTTATGCCGTTGCATATGGCGGTAAAAATGGCATTCAGGTCAATTATTTTATGCACTGGAATGGCGTTGCCTGGCGTATGCTGCAAAAGGACTTTGAAGAACAATCCGCCTTTGGCATATATATAGCTAAAGTGGGTAATGCCATCTATTCGGTAAATGGCGGCCGGGTCAGTAAATACGACAGGGATAATAAAAAGTGGACGATTTCGTATACCGGTGTCGGTTTTCGACTTTATGGCATTTACGGAACAAGCGAGGATAATATTTTTGCCGCGGGTACACACAATACCATTTTGCATTATGACGGTGTAAACTGGTTCCGGTATAAAAATCTGGTCAGCCAGGGTATTGAATTTGGCCGGGTTTGGACCGATGGCCACGCGGTGTTTGCCGTGGGGCGCAGAGACGGCCGCACCCATATATTAAGAGGAAATTAAGAAAGGCGGTATAACGTGTTTTTTTTAGTCTATTCTATAATTCTTGTTTTATGGGTCACGGCAAGTGCCGGGTCGTGTAGAAAACAAACGTAGTAAAAAACCGGCCGTGTTCTCTTTTTCTTAGTGTTACCGGCCGTCATGCCCCGGCAAGCAAGGCCGGGCGGGGCTAAAAGAAGGGTTGTTCCGTTCATACTCCGGCCCTGTTCCCCGGTGGCGCCGCTTTTAATTTTTTATCTTCCTCAAAAATCAATAATTTCCTCTATCGTAAACCCAATCGGAAAAGGCACATGAAATTGAAATCCAAGCAACCCGACCTGCCGGTTTCCATCTTTTCGGTCATGTCCCGTCTGGCCGCCGGGCATAAGGCCATCAACCTCTCGCAGGGCTTTCCCGACTTTGACGCCGATCCGGCCCTGATCGCCCTGATGGAAAAGAACATGCGCGCCGGCCACAATCAATACGCCCCCATGCCCGGCGTGCCGGCCCTGAATGAAACCCTGGCCCTCAAGTATCAAAAACAGCACGGCGCTTCCTACCATCCGCTCAACGAGATCACCATCACCGCCGGAGCCACGGAGGCCCTCTACGCCGCCATCACCGCCATCACCTTTCCCGGCGATGAGATCATCGTTTTCGAACCCTGGTATGACGCCTATCTGCCGATGATCCGCTACAGCGGCGGCGTGCCGGTAACCATCCCGCTCTCCCTGCCCGGTTTTCAGATTCCCTGGGATGAGGTGGAGCGCCGGATATCGCCGCGCACCCGGGCCATTTTGCTAAACTCGCCCCACAATCCCAGCGGGGCGGTGTTGGAGCAGCAGGATATCCTGCGCCTGAAACGGCTGGCCCAAAAGCATGACTTTCTGATTATCAGCGATGAGGTGTATGAACATATCATCTTCGACGGCAAAAAGCATCTCTCCATGGCCGCCTTCCCGGAACTGGCCGCGCGCAGCTTTGTCATCGGTTCCTTTGGCAAAACCTTCCACGCCACCGGCTGGAAGGTGGGCTATGCGCTGGCGCCGCAAGCCATGACCGCCGAGCTGCGTAAAATACACCAGTTCATTACCTTTTCCGTACACACGCCCACCCAGCATGCCTATGCCGGGTATCTGGCCGATGAAAGGCACTATCTGGGCCTGGGCGCTTTTTATCAAAAAAAACGCGACCATTTTGCCCGGGGGCTGGCCGCTTCCCGCTTCCGCCTGCTGCCCAGCCGGGGCACCTATTTTCAACTGGCCGACTACAGCGCCATCAGCGACGAGCCGGATACGGACTTCACCCGGCGCCTGGTGGAACAGCACGGCCTGGCGGCCATACCCACAAGCGTCTTTTACAGGGACGGCCGCTCGCGCGGATTGATCCGTTTTTGCTTTGCCAAAAAAGAGGAAACCCTGGATAAAGCCCTGGAGGTGTTATGCCGGATTTAAACCTGTGTCTGGTACAAAGCGATCTGCTCTGGGAGGATATTGAGGCGAATTTAGTCGCTTTTGATAAAAAATTAGATAAAGTCTCCGATGAGGCCGATATAATTATTTTGCCGGAAATGTTCAGCACCGGCTTTACCATGCGGGCCGCGCCCCTGGCCGAAAAACCCGGAGGCCGCACTCTGCGTTGGATGCGTGAACAGGCGGCGGCAAAACAGGCGGATATTGCCGGCAGTTTCATCGTTGAGGAAAGCGGACGCTACCTCAACCGCCTGCACTGGGTAAAACCCGATGGAAAAGTGTTCATTTATGATAAGCGTCATTTGTTCCGAATGGCCGGCGAGCATAAAATATACAGCGGCGGCCGGGAAAGGGTGATTATCGAAAAAAAAGGCTGGAAAATCATGCCTTTTATCTGTTACGATTTACGTTTTCCCGTGTGGTCCCGCCTGCGCGAAAAGGAGGCGGATGTTTTGATTTACATCGCCAACTGGCCGGAGCGCCGTTCTTCCCACTGGCGTCTTTTGCTTCAGGCGCGGGCCGTGGAGAACCAGGCCTATGTGGCCGGCGTGAACCGTTGCGGCCGCGACGGTCTGGAGATAGATTATCGCGGGGAATCCGCCGTGTTCGACCCCCTGGGGCGGGCGCTTACGGAGGCCGCCGAAAATGAGGAAAGGCTGCTGTATGCCACCCTTTCCCGCGCCAGGCAGGAGCGCTATCGCGAAAAATTTCCCGTCTGGAAAGACGCGGATATATTTGAGATAAAAGAGACGCACAACAGAAACAGCGATTCGGATTAAAAAGGTAAACCTATGAGTAGTCCCCACAAACCGGAATGGGCCAATGGCCGCCTGCACATGGAAGATGTGTCCGTTAAACCGTCATCCCTGCATGAGGCGAGGGCCGCGGCGCGCCTGTATGTGCCGGAAGAGGCGCATTACACCGTATTCCGGGACGGACAGCTAAAAGACGACGTCAGGGCCACGGCCACCATCGCCGCCATTCAGGCCGCGAAAAACACCCACGATCTTATCCCCCTGCATCAAAAGGGCGAACTGAACTGGGTGGAGGTCACCTTTGAGGTCTATGACGGCAATGTGCATATCGAGGCCGCGGTACGGGCCGTTACCCGCCAAAGCCTGGTGATGGAAGCCCTGACGGCGGTAAACGTGGCCGCCCTGACGCTGGTGGACTTTTGCCGGGATTTTCCGGGGGTCAGCATCAAAAACAGCCATATCGTTTTCCCCAAGCCCCGGGAAAAAAGCCTGGAGATTACCACGCCGGTACATGCCGGAATTTTAATCGTCTCGGAACGCATCCTGGCCGGACTGGGCAGCGACGACGCCGGACGCATTATCCAAAAGGGCCTGCGCGACCAGGGCTTTTTAATGGATCATTACAGCGTGATCGCCAACGATCCCGACAAGCTTACCGAAAAGGTGCAGCAATGGCTGGAGCAGGACGTGGAGGTGATTATTACCCTCGGCGGCAGCGGTCTGGGTAAAAAGGATATCACCATCAACACCCTGGAGCCTTTTTTTGATTTTCGTCTGGAAGGGGTGGAACAGTCCCTGTTTAACCGGGCGCAAATCGTCTATAACGGTTTTGTGGCCCAACGTATTGCCGTGGGTAAAATCGGCAAGGCCTTTATCGTCTGCCTGCCGCTGGATGAACGGCTGGCCCGCGAGGCCCTGGCCCTGTTGGCGCCCAATATCCGCTCCCTCTTCGAGATCTAAGGCCTCTCCGCCCGGGCGGGACTTCCGTTTGGCCGACATATCTTTTTCCATTATCTTCGGATCATGAAACTTCTTTTCACGGTATTCTTTCTGCTTTCGGCGGCCCTGGTTCTCCGGGCCCAACCCCGGGGCGATACCCCGGAGCAGCGCTTTGCGCCGCCACCCGGTTTTGAACGCGTGTCTCTGCCCGACAGCTCCTTTGGCGCCTGGCTGCGCCGCCTGCCCCTAAAGCCGGAAGGGAGCGCCCTGTATGATTTTCAGGGACGGCTGCAAAAAAGCGCCGGGGATACCACCCTGGCCGCCATCATCGATCTTTCCGTAAAGGGGCGGCGGCTGGAGCAGTGCATGGATATTCTGGCGCGCCTGTACAGCAGCTATTGCCGGGAACGCGGAAAAAGCAGCGGGTTGGTCTGGCCCCTGCCCGGCGGAACCCCTTTATCGTTTAAAGAGTGGCAACAGGGAAAACGGCCGCTCTTTTCCGGCAGCCGCTATAAGGTGCTTGCGGGAAAGAGGCCCGCTTCCGGCAATACCTGGCGCGGCTACCTGAACACCGTTTATGAACTGAGCGGCACGCAGACCTTTTATTTTGCCTGCCCGCGGGTAAGCAGGGCAGAGATACGTCCGGGTGACTTTATCGTAAAAAAGGGCGGCAGGGGTCATGCCGTGCTGATTTTAGACGTGGCCCGCAATAAAAACGGAGAGACCCGCGTACTCATCGCCCAGGGCGATACGCCCGCCGTGCCGTTGCATATTCTGCGGGGCCGGGAGGGGCAGGTGTGGTTTGAAACCGGCGGGGAGAATCCCTCCCTGCCCATAAAGAAAAAAATGTATTGGAGCGGCTTGCGCCGTTTTGGTAAAAACTGCGGCTGTGGCGGCCGCTGATGTTTAAGGAGAAGGAAATGAACAAGGAAAAGGCTTATTATGCGGTGATCTTTACCTCCCGGCAAACCGATGACCTGGAAGGCTATGCCGAAACCTCGCGGAAAATGCTGGAACGGGCGCGGGCGCAGCCGGGGTTTCTGGGCGTTGAGTCGGCGCGGGACGGTTTGGGGATTACCGTTTCCTACTGGGAGAGTCTGGAAGCCATTGAAGCCTGGAAAAAGGATGCCGAACACCGGACGGCGCGTCAACGGGGGCGGGAACAGTGGTACGCTTCCTTTTCCGTGCGCATCTGCCGGGTGGAGCGGGAATACCATTTTAAGAAGTGAATCCCCATTACGGATAAGGGGCCGCATTTTACTTTTGGGCTGATATTTTTTTAATGCCCCATTCTTCGTAATATAGCCCTGCAGCATACTCCGAACCCCAAAGGATGGCTTGACCGTGGTTGATTATATAAAAGAAAAATATCTCTGGCCGGTGTTAATCATCGTTTTTATTGTGCTGATTTCCTGGTTGCATTATAACACGCCGACCATGAACTGGCAGTACCATCTTGTTTACATGCAGGCCTATTTTATTCCCATCCTCATATCCGCTTTTCAATACGGGGTGCGCGGCGGTTTGGGGGCCGCCCTGGTGGTGAGCATGATTTACCTGCCGCATATCATGTTTCAATGGGGCGGTCTGGTGGAGATAAATTTAATGCGCTTTATACAGATTGTGTTGTTCAATCTGGTCGGCTACCTTACGGGATTGAAGGCGCAGGGGGAGAAGGAGGAAAAGCGGCGCTATCAACAGGCCGCGGAGCAGTTACGAAAGACGCTGGAACAGGTTAAGGCACAATCGGCGCAAATATCGGATATGGAACAACAACTGCGGGCGGCGGATCGCCTGGCCATTGTCGGAGAACTGACCGCCAGCCTGGCCCATGAGGTGCGCAATCCGCTGGGGGCCATTCGCGGAGCCGTTGAAATCATCCGCGATGCCGTGCCCGCGGAGGTGAAAAAGCTGGAGTTTTTTGACATCCTTATTCAGGAAACGGAAAGGCTGAACCGGGTGGTGGAGACCTACCTGAGCTTTTCCCAGAAGAAATCGCAACAGCTTTCCTCCTATAACCTGGTGGAAACCATACGCAATATTCTGCTGATGATCGGCGCCCAGACCCGGAAAAGTCAGATCCGGCTGAAATCGAATCTTCCCGCGGAAGATATCATCCTCCGGGGCAACCCCAATCAGTTATGGCAGGTGGTTATGAATGTTTTGCTTAATGCCATTCAGGCCATGCCGGACGGGGGGGAGATCGAGGTGGATATACGCCGGCAGGAAGCTCCGGCTGCCAGGGTTTATCTGACGATCACGGATCAGGGAAGAGGGATATCCAAAGAGGAGATCGATAAAATATTCAATACGTTTTATACCACCAAAAGTCAGGGCACCGGCCTGGGGCTGGCCATTGTTAAGCGTATTACCGATGAAAACAAATGGGATATTTCGGTTGAGAGCAAACCGGGTGTGGGAACCCGGTTTCGTGTAGCCATTCCCCTGGAAGAAACAGAGCCGGCAGGGTAACAAGCCTGCAGGAGTGTTTACAGCGTTTACACCGCCCGGTAAGGAATAGCGGGCCTATACTACAGAGGTTTGTATGAGAGTACTTCTTATTGATGATGATTTTAATCTGAATAAAGTCATCGGCTATCAATTGGAAAAAAACGGCTATAAAGTGGATCAGTGCGCCAACGGCAGCGATGGTATCGCCCAATTCAAAAAGGGCCGCCATGATATCGTAATTACCGATATCCAGATGCCGGATGTTTCCGGAATAGATGTTTTAAAGGAAGTGCGCCGTATAAGCACGCAAACGGTAATAATTATGATTACGGCCTATGGCAGTGTGGATAATGCCATAGAGGCTTGCCGGCTGGGTGCCGACGATTATATCTCCAAGCCTTTTGGTCAGGAGCAGCTCTTGTTTACCATTGAAAAGGCGGTGCGTTTGCGCAGTTTGCAATCGGAAAACATAGAACTGAAAACGGAGCTGACCGATAAATTCCGTTTTGATAACATGGTGGCCAATAGCGGGCCGATGCAAAATGTGTTGCGTATTACCCAAAAGGTGGCCGCCAGCAACGCCACGGTTTTGATTTTGGGAGAAAGCGGTACCGGCAAGGAACTGATTGCCCGGGCCATCCACTATAACAGTCCGCGCAAAGACAAGCCGCTGGTTACCGTAAACTGTCCCTCCATCCCCAATAATTTGCTGGAGAGCGAATTGTTTGGCCATGTAAAAGGGGCCTTTACCGGGGCCGTAAAAGACCGGGCCGGAAAGTTTGAACAGGCCGACGGGGGCACCATTTTCCTGGATGAGATCGGAGACTTACACGAGGAGTTGCAGGCCAAACTGCTGCGGGTGTTGCAGGAACATGAGTTTGACCGTGTCGGGGGCAGCAAACCCATCCATGTGGATGTGCGGGTCATTGCCGCCACCAATCAAAATCTGATGGATTTGGTAAAGCAAAAAAAGTTCAGGGAAGATTTATATTACCGGCTGAGTGTAGTGCCCATAAACCTGCCGGCCCTGCGCGACCGGAAAGAGGATATTCCCTTTTTGATCGATTTTTTTCTTAAAAAGAATTATGGCGATGTTGCTTATTCCATATCTCCGGAAGTTATCAAGGCGCTTCAGCTTTATGACTGGCCCGGTAATGTGCGGGAGTTGGAAAATATCATCGAGCGCATGGTGACCCTGGCCACGGACAATACGATCACCATGGCCGATTTACCCGAATATATTCAACTGGAGGGTCATGACCCCTCCACCTTCTCCATCAAAATACCGGAGGAAGGCATATCGCTGGATGCCATCGAACGTCTGGTCATAAAGGAGGTGCTGGAAAGGAGCTCCGGCAATCAGTCCCAGGCGGCGCGGATGTTGCAAATTCCGAGACATGTCCTGTTGTACCGTTTAAAAAAACTGGGTCTGGATTAAGCCCATTTCTTCCCTCCCGGCCTTCCCCTGCTCCGGTCAACACTTCTGCCGTGAGATGGCGGCCGGGTTGTATACAATTCTTCAATAACTTGTAGAATATTCTACATATCATCCTTTCTTCAGCGGACGTCATATTTTCATTTAATGCCCCCGATAAGAATGATATTCTTTAAGTGCTTATAAAACAGCATGTTATAATGAATTCTCCCTTCAGGCTCCGTTCCCTGAAATTCTTGGCACAGCAATTGACATAAAGAGGGGGCATACGAAAGAAGTAAGCCGGAAAAAATATGAACACACGACGTTTAGCCATAGTGGTTTTGCTGACAGGGATTCTGGGAGGTCTGTTTTTCTTTCCTTTTCCCCTCAGTGAAAACTATACCTGCATCTATCATCGCGTATTCAACGCGGATGAGCCGGTTCTGGAGGATGAGAGCGCATCGCACAGTCATCTTCCCGGAACTTCCGCCCACCACCTGCTGGATAGTTACATCCGGGGATACGCCTTTTTATGGTGGGCCAGCCTGCTTATGGTTGTCGGCGCCCTTTTTTATGTAAGAAGAAATATAAAAGTAAATTCAAAAAACAGAGTAAAAACGTTATAAGCGGAGGATTGAATTAATGCGAAGACAATGGTTGTTCTTCTTGTTGATATGTGTCGGAATCGGTGTAGGACAAGAAACTAAAAATGTGCTGGTTCTGGAAAACCTGATCGAAGAAGGATTAGAAAATAACCCGCAGGTGAAAGCCTTTTATACAAAGTCCCGCGCGGATGAGGCCCGGGTGCCTCAGGCCGGTTCCCTGCCTGACCCGATGGTCAGTTTGAATGTTCTGAATTTACCGGTTGACAACTTTGTGTTTGACCAGGAGCCCATGACCGGGAAACAACTGGCTGTAAAGCAGACCTTCCCCTTTCCGGGAAAGCTTTCCCTAAAAGAGAACATTGCCCGCAAAGGGGCCAATGTTTCCCAGGCCAACTGGGAGGAGTTAAGATGGCAATTGATACGTAATATTAAGGTAACCTACTACAAGCTTTACTTTGTAGATGAGGCCATAAGAACCACGGAGAAGAACCGTAAGCTGTTAACCGAATTTGTGGCCATCGCCGAGCAAAAATATGCCGTGGGGCGGGGATTGCAGCAGGATGTGCTGAAGGCACAGGTGGAACTCTCCAAAATGGAAGACAAACTGATCGACCTGCGTCAGAAGCGCGAAGAGGTGGAGTCTCGTATGAACGCGCTGCTTAACCGGCCGATTGATCAGCCGCTGGCCAAAACAAGCCCGCTGGTTTACAAGCCCTTCAGCCTGAACCGTGATGATCTGGAGCAGCTTATTTTAAATAACAAACCCCTTTTTAAGGCCTGGGAATCGCGCATTGATCAAAGCCGGGAAAAAATATCCCTGGCGGAGAAACAATATTGGCCGGACTTTTCGGTTTTTGCCGCTTACAGTCAGCGCGATGTGTTGCAATCGGGCATGGGCGGCGTGGACTTCCTGTCCGCCGGGGTGACCCTGAATATCCCCCTCTATTTTTGGCGCAAGCAGCGTAAACGGGTGGAAGAAACCACGTTGTTAAAACAATCGGTGGAAGAGCGCTATCAAAATGTGAAGCTACAGACATTCTCCGCGCTGGATAATGCCATCAGCGAGCATTTAAAACTGGATGAGCGCGTGGACTTATATGAGTCCGGTATCATTCCGCAGGCCACCCAGGCGCTGCAATCGGCCATGATCGGTTATCAGACCGATAAGGTAGACTTTTTAACACTGGTCAATAATCAGATGACCCTGTTCAATCTGGAACTGGAATATGCCCGCATTCTGAGCGATTACAATAAAAATGTGGCGGAACTGGAATACCTGACAGGCGACATATTGTCCGCCAGTGGAAATTAACAATGAATAAGAAAACAAATGTAAATGTAACGGAGGTAGTAATGAACAGGAAATGGATCAAACGATTACTGATAGGAGGCGCAGCTCTTTTACCCCTTCTGTTTGTCTCATGCAGTTCCGATGAAAAACCGGCGACGGATGAAAAAGCAAACGTGGAACATGAACATGATGAAAACCAGTTGTGGACATGCGGTATGCACCCGGAAGTAATCGTTGATGAGCCGGGCCAATGCCCCAAATGCGGTATGAATCTGGTACCGGTTAAAAACAGCGGTTCCCAGGACCGGGCGGAAGAAAGCAACAAGCCCAAGGGAGAGCGTAAAATCCTTTACTGGCAAGCGCCGATGAATCCCACCGAGATTTATGATAAACCCGGAAAATCAAAGATGGGTATGGATCTGGTACCGGTATACGATGACGAGGTCTCTTCCGGAAGCTCCATAAAAATAGACCCCACCACTGTGCAAAACATGGGCGTGCGCATGGCTTTCGTTGAAAGACGTGACTTTAGCCGGGTGATCAGAACGGTGGGTAAGATCGGTTATAATGAAGAAAATATCTATGCCGTGTCGACCAGGATTTCGGGCTGGATAGAAGATTTAATCGTCAATTATACCGGCGAGGAAGTCAAAAAAGGACAGGAACTTTTGGAAATTTATTCTCCCGAGCTGGTAACCACCCAACAGGAATATCTGTTGGCTTTGAAAAACAAGCAACAGGTTGGCGATAGTAAGTTTTCCTCCATCCGCGACGGGGCCGAGTCTTTGGTGAAAGCCTCCCGCCAGCGGCTGGAGTATTGGGATATTCCCGAATCGGCCATCCGTGAACTGGAGCAAAGCGGCAAGGTGCGTAAGACCCTGGCCCTGGAGGCTCCGCACAGCGGCGTAATAATCAAGAAAAATGCCGATGAAGGACAGTATGTAAAAGCTGGCATGACCCTGTATCACATCGCTGATCTCTCAACCGTATGGGTGGATGTCAGTATTTATGACAATGAGGCCCCCTGGGTCAAGGTGGGGTCACCGGCGGAGATGGAGCTTTCCTATCTGCCGGGAAAAACCTTTGAGGGACATGTCACCTATATTTATCCTTATCTGGATGAGAAGGCGCGTGATATCAAGGTACGTCTGGAATTCAACAACCCCGGTATCCAGTTAAAGCCGGGTATGTATGCCAATATCAATATCCAAACCCCTCCCATACATAATGCCCTGGTGGTGCCCAGCGAAGCGGTGATCCGTTCCGGGCAGCGTAATCTGGTTTTCATTAACCGGGATAAGGGCCGCTTTGAACCGCGTGATGTGATCCTGGGCGAAGAGAGCGAGGACGGCAAAGTACGTATCATCTCCGGAATTTTTGAAGGTGAAAAGATTGTCGTCTCCGCACAATTCCTGCTCGATAGCGAAAGCAGGCTGCAGGAGGCGATACAGAAAATGCTGGCCGCCAAATCCGCCGGTAAAAGCGTTAAAAAGGAAAAGGGCGGAGCGGTAAAAACAGCGGCTCCCGCTCAGGATGAAAAGATGGAGAAGCATGATCAGGATGCCGGCGGCGAGATGAAATGCGGCGACGGTATGGATATGGAAGGCAAAAAGAAAATGTCCCGTGATATGGATGATCATGAGAAAAGTAGTGAGGGCGATATGAAATGTGGTGACGGCATGGATATGAGCGGCAAGGGAAATATGGAGAAGGATGATCATGGTGATCATTGATGCTCTTGTGTGAAACAGACTTAATGTCAGTGAACCGAATAACAATATTGAACTCAAAATGTAATGGGTTTTCAGAAAGTGAAAACCCCTATGGAGATGACTCATGTTAGAAAAACTTATAGAAGCCTCGATAAAGAATCGCTTTCTGGTGCTTATCTTTACGGCCTTTGTTACCCTGGGAGGTATCTATGCCGTTCTGGAAACACCGGTGGACGCGATTCCGGATTTGAGTGATGTGCAGGTTATTGTTTTTACCGAATATCCGGGGCAGGCGCCGCAGGTAGTGGAAGATCAGGTTACCTATCCCTTAACCAGTGCCATGCTGGCCGTACCTTTTGCCAAGGTTGTGCGCGGCTACTCCTTTTTCGGCCTTTCGTTTGTATATATCATTTTTGAAGATGGCACCGATATGTACTGGGCGCGCAGCCGTGTTTTGGAATATCTCAATTATGTTTCCAGCAAGTTGCCCCAGGGTGTTACCCCATCGCTGGGACCGGACGCCACCGGTGTGGGCTGGGTCTATGAATATACTCTGGATGGCGGCGATGAATATGACCTGCAGCAACTGCGTTCCATGCAGGACTGGTATCTGCGTTATGAATTGACCAGTGTCCCCGGTGTTTCCGAGGTGGCCAGTATCGGCGGCTATGTGAAACAATACCAGGTAGAGGTGGATCCCAACAAGCTGGTGGCCTACAATATTCCCATTCAAAAAGTACGCATGGCCATTCAAAAGAGTAACAACGATGTGGGTGGAAAACTGGTGGAACTGGGTGAAACCGAGTTTATGGTGCGCGGCCTGGGTTATATCCAATCGATCCAGGATATAGAGAGCATCCCCATTGGCGTGGATAAGGACGGTACGCCTATTACCATTCAACAAGTGGCCAATGTGCATATCGGGCCGGAATTGCGGCGTGGTCTGGCTGAACTGAACGGTGAGGGGGAAGTGGTCGGCGGCATTGTAATTATGCGCTTTGGTGAAAATGCCCTTAAAACGATCGAACTGGTTAAGGAAAAGCTGAAAGACCTGGAAAAAGGGCTGCCGGAAGGAGTGACCATAAAAACCGCCTATGACCGCTCCGCCCTGATTGAGCGCGCCATAGACAACCTGGTGGATAAGCTGCTGGAAGAAAGCCTTGTTGTAGCCCTGGTGACCATAATCTTTCTGATGCACTTTCGCAGCGCTTTTGTGGCTATCCTGACCCTGCCCCTTGGTATTTTGATGGCCTTCCTGGTTATGAAATGGCAGGGACTGAATGCCAATATTATGTCCCTGAGCGGCATTGCCATAGCCATAGGAGCCATGGTCGATGCGGCCATTGTAATGATAGAGAACGCCCATAAGCACATCGAGCATGACGGAGGGAAGAAGGATCACTGGCAAATTATTCTGGACTCCTCCAAGGAGGTGGGGCCGGCCCTTTTCTATTCCCTTTTGATTATTACCCTCTCCTTTTTGCCGGTGTTTACCCTGCAGGCCCAGGAAGGCCGCCTGTTTAAGCCGCTGGCTTTTACCAAAACATACTCCATGGCCGCCGCCGCCTTGCTGGCCCTGACCGTGGTGCCGGTATTTATGGGCTATCTGATCCGCGGTAAAATCATGCCGGAGGAGAAAAACCCCATCAATCGCTTTTTGATCAAAGCTTACAGGCCGGTTATCAATCTTGTGCTGCGCTTTAAGTGGAGCACGATCATCGCCGCCGTAGTCGTGCTGATCATCTCCATCTATCCCGTGGAGCACATCGGCTCGGAATTCATGCCTCCGCTTGATGAGGGTGATCTGCTTTATATGCCGACGACGGACCCGGGTATCAGTATTACCAAGGCCAAGGAAATATTGCAGCAAACGGATAAGATCATAAAATCCTTTCCCGAGGTGCACCATGTGTTTGGTAAAATCGGCCGTGCCGAAACGGCGACCGATCCGGCTCCGCTATCGATGATTGAGACAACCATTATGCTGGCGCCGAAAGACCAGTGGCGCCCCGGTATGACGGTGGAAAAGCTCATTGAAGAGATGGATAACGCCATTAAATTTCCGGGACTGACCAACGCCTGGACCATGCCGATCAAGACGCGTATCGATATGCTTTCGACAGGCATTAAAACACCGATCGGTATTAAAATCATGGGTTCCGATTTGCAAACCCTTTCGGATCTGGGGGAAGAAATCTCCGCCGTTATAAAGGAGGTGGATGGCACCCTGAGCGTTTTTGCCGACAAGGCGGTGGGTGGCAACTATTTTGATCTGAACATAAACAGGCAGGAAGCGGCCCGTTACGGTTTGACCGTGGGGGCGGTGCAGGAAGTGATCATGGCCGCCATCGGGGGTATGAATGTTACCTACACGGTTGAAGGGCTGGAACGTTATCCGGTCAATGTTCGCTATAGCCGCGAGTTGCGCGATAACATAGAGGCCCTGAAGCGTGTACTGATCCCAACGCCTACCGGGGTACAGATTCCTCTCAGTTATGTGGCTGATGTTGAAATTAAAAAGGGCCCGCCGGTGATAAAGAGCGAGAATGCCCGTACCACCGCCTGGTTGTATGTGGATATCCGCGGTATTGACGTGGGGACCTATGTACAAAATGCCCGTAAGCTGGTGGAAGAAAAGGTGAAGTTTCCGGAAGGATACAGCCTGGTATGGTCCGGTCAGTATGAGTATATGGAGCGGGCCCAGAAGCGGCTGCAACTGGTGATCCCCATCACCCTGGTTATCATCTTCCTGTTGCTCTACTTCAACTTTAAAAATATTCAGGAAAGTGTAATCGTAATGCTTTCACTCCCGTTCTCACTGGTAGGGGGTATCTGGTACCTGTATATACTGGACTACAACTTCAGTGTAGCGGTGGGTGTGGGATTCATTGCCCTGGCCGGCGTGGCCGCGGAAACCGGTGTTATCATGCTTATCTATCTGGATCAGGCCTACAAGGATATGAAAAACAAGGGCAAGATGCGCAATATGAATGACCTGTACCATGCCATTATCGAAGGGGCGGTAAACCGTGTACGCCCGAAAATGATGACGGTATTGGCCATTATGGCCGGATTGATTCCCATCATGTGGGGTACCGGGACCGGTTCTCAGGTTATGAAGCGGATTGCCGCGCCCATGATCGGTGGTATGGTGACATCAACCATTCTGACGCTGATCGTTATCCCGGCAATATATGAATTATGGAAAGGACGCGAGGTTAAGAGATTGGCGGCTGAGGTCGTTGCAGACGACGAGGAGGGAAATTCATCCGCTGACTCTGCCGAATAAGCGTCTCCAAGGCCGGTTTACCGACCGGCCTTTTATTTTAAAAGTTCAATCTAACAGGAGGGAACAATGAAAGAAGTAAAAGCCTTTATACGCGCTCAAAAAGCTGAAGAGGTGTTGGATGCCCTCGAGGAGTTGGGTGTTTCCGATATCACGCTTTTGGATGTAATGGGTATCGGACAGCATATGGCCGACCCCCATGAATCGAAATATTCGATCAAGATTGTAAAAAAATATGCTGACCTGGCCAAGGTGGAAATCGTATGCAAAGCCGAGAATGTCGAGCGGGTGGTGGAAACCATTCGGAAGACAGGCTACACCGGCAGGAAGGGTGACGGTATGATTTATGTCTCCCCGGTGGAAACCGTCGTAAAAATCCGTACCGGTGCGCGGGATGACGAGGCGCTGGATTGCTGCTCGCCGGAATAGACACTTGCCGGGAAATATACCGGAAAATATTAATTAATGGAGAAAACTAACATGAAACAGACTAATAAGTACATCTATCCGCTCATGGCGCTATCCCTGCTTTTGTTGGCCCTGTTGGCGCCGTTAAGCGCCCAGCAACCGGGCGCGGAGATGAACATGCGGCAGCAGATGCAGAACCTGCAGCATAAGGGTATGCAGCAAATGAATCAACAGAATATGCAAATGAGCATGGATCAGATGATGAAGCAGATGAATGAAATGCTGTCCCATACCGGTGAAATGGTAAAGGCTGTCCGGGATCATGATGACAATGCCCATGAACATATGCAGGGAACCCTGACCGATCACGCCCGGGCCGGCATGGCCAGCATGAGTAAACATCTGGATGAGATGGCCAACGGTATGCAAAAGACCCTGACCGAAATGCAAAAAATGATGGCCAATAAAGACCTGATGAATGATCCGCTTATGAAAAAACGTATGCAGGAAATGCAGGGAAACATGGGCGATATGATGTCGGCCATGAATGGATTGTTGAAAAATATGGATCAGCTTCACTCTCAAAAGAATAAAGAGTAAATATTATGTTTTTCATAAAAAATAAAAAACACAATCTCGGAACCATAGTCGTTTTGCTTCTCGTGCTGGCACCGCTCACAAGTGTCAGTGCTAAAAAGAACTGGTCTGTTTCGTCCGTATTTTCCTACAGTACCGGTACCTATATCTATGATGACAGCCGGGTGGATAATTATACCCTTTACCTGGGCGGACGTTACAGCAAGGAAGATTTCAGTATCAGCATGACATTGCCCTTTGTGATCCAAAGGGATCAGTTGGAAGGGCAAACAGGCACAAACGGTTCACCGATGACCATGGGTAATGACTATACCTTTACCTCCGGTGTGTCGGATGTATATGTTTATACGGAATATAAGGTTTACCCCAGTCTGTATGTTACCGGTCAGATAAAGCTGCCTACCTCCCTAAACGGCAGCCTTTTCAGTACGGGTAAATTTGATTACGGCCTGGGGCTGGCCTTTAGGAAAATGTTCGGAACCTACCGGGTTTTTGCCGACGCGGGCTACCTGCTTTTGGGTGATCCGGATCAGATTTCCTATAACAATCCTTTTGTTTACGGCATAGGGTTGGCGAAACATGCTCCCAACGGTCGTTCCACGGTTTCTTTTTATTACCAGGAATACAGTACGATTATCAACGGCATCAATCCGCCCCGTCAGGTTTCCGCCGCCTATTTCCGGGCATTGAACAATACCATAGGTATTTCTTTCTATGGCTCCAAAGGTTTTGGCGAAAGTAGCGCGGAGTATACCCTGGCCATTGGTTTTAACGTATTAATTTAACAAGAAAGGAACATTATGCAGTTAATTCCCGATTGGGCTCCTAATCTACACCCGATGATTATTCATTTTCCCATCGCCCTGATTTCCCTGGCGGTGTTATTGGATTTGGGCAGCCTTTTTATTAAAACACAAAGCTGGCTGCGCCCTTCGGCGCTGGCCTTATATACTTTTGGCACCCTGGGGGCCCTGGCCGCCTATTTTAGCGGCCGTGAGGCGGCCGATTCCGTGGATATACCGTCCCAGGCCTATACCGCCGTATCAGAACATGCCGATTGGGGATTATATACCCTTATCTTTCTTTCACTTTACATCCTCATCCGGCTTTTTCTGATAAAGAAACCCTTTGGCGCGTCCAACGGTGGTAACTGGCTCTTTTTGGTTCTCGGTGCCATTGGCTTCTTTTTCGTATTTCAAACGGCCGAAAGAGGAGGTCGGCTGGTATTTGAATTCGGATTGGGGGTCTCGGCCGTTACCGCCGCTCCGGAGGTGGATATCCCTTCCGGCTTTCAACCGGGGGTAAACGGTTCGTGGAGTTGGCAGGCCTCGGAAAATGCCGCACAGGATTTTCTGAAGAACTTCACTTTCCCGGGGGGAGAAAGTGCGGGGTTGCGATTCGCAACGGAGGAGAAAAGTCTGGTTATTTCCGCGGATAAGGATACGTCCGCTTATATCCTGGCCGGTGGGCCGCTTACGGATATCGAGCTGAGTGTCCGGGTAAACCTGGATGAGTTCAACGGACGTTTTTTATTGTTGCACCATTATAGAAGCAGTGCCGATTACGACTTTTTTGCCGTAGACGGTGCCGCCGCCCGTTTGGGACGCGTGGATGAGGGGGCCCTGGTGTTTTTTGATGAAGCGGATACCGCGGTTAAAGGCTGGACAACGATAAAGGCTGTTGGCAGCAAAGGACATTTCCGGGGATACGTCGGCGATAAGTTGGTTAACCACGGACATGGAAATGAGATGCCCGCCGGACGGGCCGGTATCTTTTTCATGGGCAGTGGAAAAATACTTTTGCAGTCCGTTCAGGCCAAGGCCCTCAGCGAAGCGCCGGCTATGATGAATATGAATATGGGCGGAGACCATAAGGATGGGAACGAAAAGAAAGAAGAGAGTGACGGCCACAGTCATAGTCATTGATAAATTTAAAAGCCCACAATGGTGTGGGTTTTTTTGTCTGAAAAATAAGATAAAATAGGCTTATTACCTGTAATTACAAATAGAAGGAGGATGTATGTTTACATCATATTTTAATCGTGGAATTGTTCTGATGGTTGTTGCCGTTAGTTTGACCTTGTCTTTTGCCGGTACTCCGGCCGGCGGGGACTCCGGCAGCAAGTGGGTGGCTCCGGCCGAGGCGGATAAACTGGAAAATCCGTTTCACAAGGATCCGGAGGCCTGGAAAAAGGTTGCGGATACCTATAAGAATCTGTGTGTTATCTGCCATGGTGATAAGGGGCATGGAGACGGTATTGCCGGCATGGCGCTTACTCCCAAACCGGCCAACCTTACCTCGGAGCGTGTACAAAAGCAGAGTGACGGTGCTATTTTTTGGAAACTGACCAACGGCAACTCTCCCATGGCTTCCTACAAAGAATCGCTGACGGAAGAGCAGCGTTGGCAATTGGTTAATTATATCAGACATCTGGCATCAAAATAACCCGCATAGGTTACAACACTCAGGAGGTTAATTATGCGTAAGGTATTACTCGTACTTCTTTTTTTAACAGCTATGCTCTCCGCCCAGGAAAAACCGGGCGAGAGTCGTTTTTTACTACGCGGCTATGCCCACTCGGGTATTGAAGTTCGCGGCGATGAAACCACCTTTGTGGGGGGGAGTTTTAATCCCATTTTTCTTTGGCGTCAGTCGGACAAGCTTTTGTTTGAGGCTGAGCTGGAAGTGGAATATGAAAACGGAGAAACGGTCATAGGCCTGGAATACGCCAATATGTCCTACATCATAAATGACTATGCCACCCTGCGATTGGGTAAGTTTTTACTGCCCTTCGGTACCTTTGCCTCCAAACTTCACCCGGCATGGATAAACCGTTTATCCAGCAAGCCTTTGGGCTTTGGTCATGACGGCGTGGGGCCGGCTCGCGATTTGGGTGTGGAACTGCGTGGCGGAGTTCCGCTGGGAGACGCCAAGATGACCTATTCCGTCTATATGATCAACGGACCGGCGTTAAACGACGGCACCAACCCCAATGTGGAACCGGAAGAGGCCGGCATGTTGTTATATGACCGTGGTGAGGATAACAATAATAATAAAGCGATAGGGGGCCGTGTCTCCTTTCTGCCGTTGTCCAACTCTTCCATGGAGATCGGTTTTTCCGGCTTGTACGGTAAGGTGGGCAATGTGGAGAGTAAATATGAGGATCTGGCGGCGCTGTTATATGCCGTGGATTTTTCCTATGTCAGTAGAGTTTCCTTCTTAAGTGGTGTTGTCGATATTAAGGCTCAGCTCAATGGTGTTAATGTGGATGATGCTTCTTATTTTAATGTGGAGGATTCTTCAAACTATAGCTTTGCTAACCAGAGCAGTGCCTATTATGTACAGATGTCCTACCGCCCGGTCAATATGGGCAGTGACTTTATAAACAGCCTGGAATTTGTCGGCCGTTACTCCGAGCTTTCCTTTCCGGACGGTGCTCTTTGGAGTTCCGATCAGACACAATATGCCTTCGGTATAAACTACTGGCTGGATTGGCGCACGGTGGTAAAACTGTCCTATCAGTTTGCCGATACGGGCGTCCATGAAGCCGAGGGTGAAGCGGGTGAAGCATCTAACGACGCCGTATTTTTGCATTGGGCGTTTGGGTTCTGATAAATTGACAAAAGGAGTATAAAATGAAAGTAAAACATATAAAGCTGTTTCTGATATCCGTGTCCCTGTTTTTCGGGGCGTTGTTTCTGGCAAGTTGCAGCCCATCCCAGGCCCAGGCCAGTAAACCCGGAGCCCTGCTGTGGGGTGAAAACTGTGTACGCTGCCACAATGCCCCCTCTCCGTCCGCGTTTAGCGATAGCCAGTGGGAAGTGGTCGGCAAGCATATGCGTGTACGGGCCAGCCTTACCGCCGATGAAGTGGATAAGATTGTCGAATTCTTGAAAATGGCCAATTAATATCTTAACCGGATGGTCGATGGAAACATTTGCCGTCCGGTTTTTTGTTTTATTTCTATGATAATGGTTTGTTTGCCGGGAAAAGTATAAGCATACGTTAACCAATAAATTCAAAAACCATATTCTCTTACAGGCCTTGTGTTCCCCTTGTCCGTATGTTTTTGCGCAAAAGCGCGAAGGATAAGCGGAGTTCTTCCTGAAAAACAATAGTAATTCCGGGCAGGAAAAACTTAATTTTTTAATGTCTTTGCGGCTTTTGTGCCTTGGTATGAGGTGTATTCCCGCGGCTTATTTTAAATGATAGCTAACACTTTGCGCGAAAGGGGACCAAAGGGGCATTTTAATCCCGGCTTCCGTTAAAGCTTCGATGGTCCAGTTGTTACAGGTGTAAAACAGGGAGTAGTGCCCGTTGGCTTCGAAGAACCTGTCCCGGTCAGTATAGCCTTTTCCCGCTAAGGGCCTGGGCCGGCCGTCGTCGTCGCGCCGGAAGGAACGGCTGATAAAATTTAACAACCGGTCGTATTGCCGGCTGTTGATGCGGATACTTTTTAAAGATTTACTTTCCTCAAGCCGGCCTTTAATCATAGTTACATGCATCACGCTGGTTGTTGGCCAGAAGAGCGAGCGTAAAGCGACGAAAAGGTTTACATCTTCCCATGCAGGTGTATACAGATAAAAGTCACGGTCGCCCCATCCGAAACCGGCATAGGTATAAGCTTCGTCAGCCATTTGCCGGGTAAAAATTCCCATTTCCCGCAGGCCGGGGGCGTGTAGAGGCAGGATGATATCCGTATGTACCATACTGGAATAGATAAAGATTTCCATACCCTCACCGGCGGGTGTAAAGTTTTTGTTAACGGGAATCAGCGTAAATATAACCGCCGCCAACAGATAGAGAAGCAACAAAAGGACTAAAGCCTGTGCCAGGCGCAGGCCGTGGCCGATAATTCTGTAGATAAGGACTTTCATTCTTTATACCTGAAAAAGGAAACGGTATGTTTTTATTGACGGTTACCGGCACGATAGTACAAATAAAAGTATGTTTCAAGAATTATCGACCGACCTTGCCGGATTTTTGAAGATTCTCTGTTGGCAATAGCGGGAAATGGAGAAAGTGGCATGGTTGTTGTATTAAACTCCATGTATATTAACATGAATGTTTAACCAAAAGGAGATTAAATCATGAGTAGTTATTATTTTTCCAAAAAGGTTTCAACCCCGTTTGATGAAACGATCGGTGTGGTAACGGAAGCTCTGAAAAAAGAGGGCTTTGGCATTTTGACCGAAATCGATGTACAGGCAACGTTAAAGAAAAAGCTGGATGTGGATTTTAACAAATATCGCATACTCGGCGCCTGCAATCCGCCCTTTGCCCACAAAGCTTTGCTGGCGGAGAATAAAATCGGTACCATGCTGCCCTGTAATGTGGTTGTCCAGGAAAGCGATTCCGGAGCAGTCGAGGTGACGGCGGTAGACCCCATGGCCTCCATGGCCGCTGTTGAGAATGACAGCCTTAAGGAAGTGGCCTCGGAGATACGCGACCGCTTGCAGAAGGTAATCAACAGTCTGTAAAAAAAAGTCCGGCCTGTATCAGGCCGGACTTTTTACTTTGTCCAAGCCTGTTTAGTTTTGCAGACTCACTTTTTCAAACATCAGGTGTAAAAACCCGTGTCCGGAACCCGCAACCGGATCCGGGTTGCCTGCCGTATCCGTTGGCGGCAGGATAACATGTATCTCCACTTTATCCGCGCTATGGTCGGTTTGATCCGTGCTGACATCTCCGATAAGGCTTAAATCATCCCTGCGTGCCCGGGATGCGACCATCACATGGATGGGCCGGCTGCTGTCCAGCACATTGCCATTCCCGTCTTTCAGATCGGCGACTCCCCAAAAGGTGATATAGGCCAGCATACGCGGCATCAGTCCGGTTCCGATCCCGGTGTTGCCGTGCATATCCTTGTCATACCCCACGCCACCGAAAAAGGTATGGTCACCGCTGCCTTCCGGCTTGTGCACGGCCTGAACGGCGTCAATGGTAAACACGGTACCGTCCGGCCGTTCAAAGCGCAAGGTGAACTCATCGATGGCATCGTTGGATTGCCCGGAATCATTTGCGTCGGTGTCGCTGGTTTTTAGGGATACGGAACCGCTGGCCAGGGCTACCCGGTCGGAAAAAGGGGTGGGGCTCATGGCCGGATTAATGACCGCCGGTCCGGGCAGCACTTCATAGGCCAGTCCCTGGTCGCGGTTGGAGCTGAAAAGCTCCACATCCTCAAACATCATGTGTAAAAAACCATAAGGGGTACCCGGTACGGGATCGAAGTTGCCCTGAGTATCCTGTGGCGGCAGGATGATATGTGTTTGTGCTCGCCAAAAGTTATGATCGGAGGAATCGACCGCGGCGGAGGGGATCATTTTCAGGTTCTCATCGCGCACATTGGTGGCGGTCATTATGTGGATAACACGGTTTGTGGCTAAAACGCTGTCGGTGGTGGCGTCCTTTAAATCCGCCAGGCCCCACAGGGTGATATAGGCCAGCATCTTTGGCATCAGCCCCGTGCCGATACCGGTATTGCCATGCATCACTTTGTTGCGTCCCACGCCTCCGAAAAAAGTATGGTCGCCGGCGCCGTTTTCCTTATGGATGATATTTATGTTGCTGATTTTATACCGGCGTCCATCGTCTCCCGTGAACATGATACTTACATTGCCGGCCGCATCGGCGGATGTGGGTGAATCCTCCTCGTCAACGTCACTGACTTCCAGGGTATAGGAACCGCTTGTCATGTTAATATTATCGGAAAACGGTGTGGGATTCATGGCCGGGTTCATGACCGCCGGGCCGGGCAGCACTTCATAAACCTTACCTCCGTCGGTACTGCGCGAACCGCTGAAGACCACCGCTTCGGAATAGTCGGCCGAGGCGCTACGCACGCCGGGTTCCGGTTCGGTTGCGGTTTTGTCCTTCGAGTCACAGGCCCATAGGGTAAAAAAAGCCAGAAACACGAACAGGCTTCTGTTAAAAAATACAGGAATCATATCTTCTCCTCAATGAATTATACGGTTTAGCGTATTGTGTGAGTACCAATACACATGCAATGAAAGGATAGGGTTTTTTGTAATGGAAAGAGTCACGGCGCGGAAACTATTCACCGCCGGAATCTCATAAAAGGGTCAAGAATATCATATCCGCTATGAGATGTTTTGCTTCGGTCACAAAGGTTTAACAATAGTACACAGACTGTTGTATAATATTATACAACTCTTACCAAACAACATGAGCGTTATGCCGCAGGCCGGGCCGGGAAGGCTACTGTAAAGTTGGTATGCTATTTGCAAAACAGAGGGTAAAGTAAGGAAAGGAGAAGAAAATGGAATATTTTGGACATATGGGGTTTGGAGGAGTTATGTGGATAGTTATTATAGGCCTGATCTTCTACCTGTCATTTATGATAGCCCGCAACAGCAAGGACGTACGGGAGTCGGATTCCGCGCTGGAAATTTTAAAGAAAAGATTCGCGGCGGGTGAGATCAGCGAAGAAGATTTTAAACGTATGAAAAATGATTTGTTAGGCGGCTGATTGTTTTAGCCGTTGATGGTGAGAGTGCGGACAATTAAAAATAAGGCGCCGCTGTTTGTGATGTAGAAACAGAGCCGGGCTAATCTGAGATAAATTCCGCACTCTCACATTTTTACCAGATATTCGGCAACAGGCATCCGCATATAATTCCCTTCTTTTTATACCCCAAACTCCGCACCACCCGCTTTAGGAGAATATTCAACAATTACTTGTAGAATAGTCTACGTTACCGGTAAAACCCTCTAAAACAAACCTTTGTAAGATCAATAAAAACAAGGGTTAAAAAAGTTTGTGATAAATGGCACTTAATTTGCTGTTGAGATTAAAGAGTCCTAATTCTTTCACTCAAAAGGTTTGCAATGCATATGCTGAACAACAAACAAGAGTATTGGCGGGTAAAAAGAGTTCTCCGCTTTCCCGTTAGCCCTTACCCGATACTTTTTTTCACTCTATTGTTTTTGCTTAACGGCTGTATGATGACGGGAATGCATGGACGGAAATATACCGCCCTGCAAAAAAACAAGCCGGTGAAATCCCTCTCCCCGGAAGAACACCTGGATGTAATGATTGACAGGGCGGTGACTTCCCTGATACAAGCCCGTCTGCCGGAGAAAACCATTGCCGTTTGGGATATTCAATCTGCCGAAAGCGGAATAGACACGGAAGTTGTCAAACAAAAAATCATCGACCGCCTGGTAAAGGCCCGGCAGTTTAAGGTGCTTTCCCGGGATGCCCTGCAAACGTTATTACAGGAACAAAGCCTTTCCCTGAGTGGGGTCACAGACAGTACGCAAAATACACAGATTGGTAAACTGTTGGGTGTCGAGGGTTTTTTGGAAGGTTATGTTTCCAAAAATGGACTTTTCCTGAAGCTGATAAATTCCGGATCGGGTGAAATTGCCTGGTCTTTTACAACAAATGAAGCATTATGACACCCGCGCATGGCGGGTAAACCATAAGGACGGTTATCATGAAGTTCGGTATCATCACTGTATTTGCAGCACTGATTGCCACGGCTTACTCAGCCTGGTATTATTTTCAGGCCGGTAAACAGGAAGGCTTTGCCGGGGAAACCATAAAGAGCGACAGACAACAGAGCCTGTTACGCAAGGGGCGCATGGGTTTTTACGGAATGACTTTGTTGGTGAGCGTGGCCTCGATTTATCTTTGGTATCTTATCCTTTCACATCAGTTTCAGGTGGATTATGTCTATCGCTACACCTCGCTTGACTTGAGCTTTGGCTATCTGATCTCGGCTTTTTGGGCCGGTCAGGAAGGCTCCTTTCTTTTCTGGGCGCTGATGATTGCCTTTATCGGGGTGATCTATCTGCACCAGGCCCGCAACCTGGAGTCATGGGCCATGCTGGTTGTCAATATCGTCCAGGCCGCCTTTTTACTCCTGCTTATAAAAGCCGGGCCTTTTGTGTTACAGCAAACCGTACCCGCCGACGGTGCCGGGCTTAATCCCCTGCTCCAAAACCCCTGGATGGTTGTTCATCCCCCTGTTTTGTTCCTGGGATATGCCGCCACCACCATACCTTTTGCCATAGCCATTGCCGCTTTGATAAAAAGGGACTTTAAAGGGTGGGTGGAAACCGCCATCCCCTGGACCCTGTTTGCCTCCGTCAGCATGGGAGCGGGTATTATTATCGGTGGCTACTGGGCTTATAAGGTGCTGGGCTGGGGCGGATACTGGGGATGGGACCCGGTGGAAAACTCTTCCCTGATTGCCTGGCTGGCTGTGTTGGCTCTGTTTCATGGTCTGCTGGTCACTCGTTATAAAGGCGGCCTGCAGAAAACAAATTTTGCCCTGGCCATCATCAGCTTTGTACTGGTACTCTATGCCACCTTTCTGACCCGTAGCGGCGTACTGGCCGATTTCTCCGTGCATTCGTTTCAGGACCTGGGTATAAACGGCTTTTTGACCCTCTATCAATTGGGAACGCTGTTTTTTGGATTGGGTCTTTTATATGCCCGGAAAAATGATATCCCTTTTGTACGTGTACAGTTGACAGGACTGACCAAGGAAAATATTCTGGTGGCCTCGGTACTCATTTTTATTACCAGTGCCTTTTTTATACTGTTGGGTACCTCTTCGCCTTTGCTGACATCCCTGTTCGGTACGCCGGCCCAGGTGGATATTTCCTTTTATAACCGGGTTAATCTCCCCATTGCCATAATACTTTCCCTGGCCCTGGGTTTGGCGCCGGCTTTAACATGGAAGGATGAAAGTCTGGAGTATATTGCCGGTCGCTTAATCCCGGCTGCCGTTCTGGCGCTGGTGGCCGTGGCTACCGGGGTTTATCTGGGGATGGGGAGCGGCATGAACATCCTCTTTCTGGGAGTTATTGTCTTTGCCCTGATAAGCAACCTGCAGGTGCTGATTCAAAAAGCGCGGCTGGGCTGGAGAACCATTATCGCTCCCCTGTCCCATGTTGGTGTGGCCCTGATGTTTGCCGGAATTATCATTTCGGGTGTGTTCGAATCTTCGGAACGCAAGCTGCTGTCGCAGGATATCCGTAACAGTGCTTTTGGTTATGACTTTACATTCAAAGGAGACTACCTCAGTCCGGACGGTAAGCACGGATTGCTTATTGAAGTGCAGAATGGCTCGCAAATCCATGAAGCGATACCCCGGCTGTACGTGAATAAATACTTTAACAGTGAAATGCGTGAACCGCATGTGGATGAAGGCTTTTTATATGACATGTATATCTCTCCGTTGCAAGTGGTTAATTCCGGACAGGAGGCGGGGCAGAATGAACTGGTTATCGCTAAGGGGGAAACAAAACAGTATGCCGGTTACAATATCGCCTTCACCACCTTCAATCTCAGTGATCACCAGGAGAGCGGTGAATTCAGGGTGGCCGCGGTGCTGAAGTTTGAAAAAGACGGCAAAACCTTTGAACTGGCCCCCGCCTTGCTGCTTAAGGGACGTGAAAACATAAACCAACCGGCCACCCTGCCGGGCGCTGAAAACAGCCCGGGCGGGGCGCGCGTGATATTGGCCGGAATCAATGCCGAGCAAAAAAACATCAAGCTGGCCTTTGAGGGGCTGGGAACCGTTGAAAGCAAGCCCCAGCAAATCGTGGTGGAAATCAGCAAGAAACCCTTTATGAGTGTCATATGGCTGGGAACCATCGTGCTGACCCTGGGCAGCATGATGGCCATGAGGCGCCGTACTTTGGAAATTAAACCATCTACCATACACCAGAGGTAAAAAATGGGAACGATAAAAACGTGTAGTAACTGCGGAACGGAAAACGATCCGCAAGCAAAATTTTGTAAAAAATGCGGCAACAAGCTGTTGCAGGCGCAAGCCTTGTACTGTACGGCATGCGGAACGGAGAATGCGAAGGATGCCCGTTTCTGCATGAACTGCGGAGAGGCGCTGGGAGAAAATCCGGTTCAGCGAAAAAAAAGCGGTTCTCCCAAAAAGAAACGTCCTCAGTCGGCAAAAAAGGCCCCGCCGCCCCCTCCGGTTTCCATGAAGGTGCTGAAAATCGGCGCGCTTCTGTTTGTCCTGCTGATCGTATATATGTTATTGCCGGAAAGGAAACAGGCCTACACCGTGCCGCCTCAGAACGCGGTTCAGCCCCTGGCCCTCATCGAGCAGAAAAGTAACGATCCCCGTCTTGAGGCCGCGGTTCTGGAAATCGCTTCCCGGTTTATTTGCTCCTGCGGTACCTGCGGAGAACAGCCTTTGAATACCTGTACCTGTGAGGTGGCCGTGGCCGAGCGTCAGTTTATCCGCGCCGGACTACAGGCGCAAAAGGATGAGGAGACTATGATCCGCCTGGTGAATGAAAAGTATGGCTGGATCAAGCCGGAATATCAGGAAAAATATGGGGCCGGGAAGAGCCGCCCTCTTTTGGAGAAGCGTTTACCCGTCACCCCCGGTCTGTCGATTTTGGATGATAACGGAACGGTAGTTCCGGCGACGGCCGCGGATCGTCTGGCTATCATTTCCAGTTTTGCCTGCACCTGCGGCCAATGTGGGATCGATGAGCTAAAGGATTGTAATTGCAACCACCCCGGCGGCGCCCAGGAGGTTAAGGCGTTTATTGACCGTAAGATCAGTGAAGGAAAATATACCAGGGAAAACATAGTAGACATCGTGGATGCCCGCTACGGCAACCGCATCAGATAGGAGAATGGAAATGGCAAATTTTTGTACCCAGTGTGGCAAGGCGCTGGCGGCAGAAGCCCGCTTTTGCACCAACTGCGGAAAAGAGGTTCTGGAATCCGTGGAAAAAATGCCCGTGACCGGGCCCGCTTTTAGCGATAAACGACAAAAAGTGCTTGAAGGGGCTAAGTCCCAAAAGGAAAAAAGCATCATCTATATTGCCCTGGCCGTTTTGGGCATACTGGGACTGGTGTCCTTTTTCGAAAGCCTGCCATCCATGGTGAATCCCATCGTTGAACAGCAGCCGGTAATCAGCGAGCCCTTCGATTATCCGGCAACACCGGTACGCATGAGGCCGGCCGGCGCCGTGGTTCGTGATGGTAAAATCATCTTCTCGCTGGAAGAATTGAAAAAGAATAAATTCATCCGTTTCGATTACAAATCCTCCGGCACGAGCCTGCCGTTGCTGGCCTATATCTCCGGGGAAGGTAAGGTTATAACCGCCGTCAGCGTATGCGAACCCTGTAACTCCACCAGTTTTCATATTAAGGGAGAAGAGCTGGTTTGTAACTCCTGCGGCACCACCTGGGAGGTGAACAGTCTTAACGGCGTCAGCGGTTCCTGTCAGAAATATCCCCCGGATGCGGTACCCAGTGTGGTGGTGGGTGATGAAGTCCATATCGATGAAAAAACGGTTGCCGCCTGGCGCCGCCGGATTTAGAGGTAGCGCATGAAACTATATCATATCTCCCTGAACAGCCTTCTCCGGCGGAAGGCGCGCATGTTTTTTCTGCTGGCCGGACTGTTGATTGCCGTGAGTACGGTGGTTTTGTTGATGAGCATCGGGCAAACCATGAATGAAGACATCGCCAATAAGCTGGATGAGTACGGTGCCAATATCTTAATTGTACCGCGCAGCGATGAGCTGTCCCTTTCTTATGGCGGCATGTCGGTCTCGGGCGTTTCCTTTGATGTAAACCCTTTGCAACAGAGCGATGTCGCGAAAATCCGGCAGATAAAAAATAAGGATAACATTAAAATCGTTTCGCCCAAGCTGCTCAATGTGGCCGATGTGCAACAGAAAAAAGTGATGGTGGTGGGTGTGCATTTTGATGAAGAGATCACACTTAAGAAATGGTGGACCATCATCGGAGAGGTCCCGCGGGAAGAGGATGAGGTGCTTATTGGGGTTGATGTTAAAAGAAAGCTGCAACTGGGCCTGGGGCAGGTCATTCTAATAAATGATCAGCCGTTCAAAGTTAGCGGGATACTCAATGAAAGCGGTTCCCAGGATGATCAGCTGGTCTTTATCGACCTGGAACGGGCACAGAAACTTTTTAACAAGGGATCGGAAATCAGTCTGATAGAAGTGGCCGCCCTTTGTTATGACTGTCCCATTGAAGAAATTGTGGCACAAACATCCGATAAGCTGCCCGGGGCCCGGGTAACGGCGATTCAGCAGACAATCAAATCGAAAATGAAATCCATTCATCAGTTTGAACAGTTCTCCCTGGGCATCTCGGTTGTTATTCTTTTTGTGGCCATCCTTATCGTTTTTACCACCATGAGCGCCTCGGTGAATGAACGTAAAAAGGAGATCGGTATTTTCCGGGCCATGGGCTACCGCCAAAGTCATATCATGCGCATTATCCTGCAGGAGGCCTTTCTGCTCAGCACCCTGGCCGGTTTGGCGGGCTATTTTTTGGGTTTGCTGGTTTCGGGCTATGCCGGATCCCTGATCGGAGCGGATAAGGTCAACGTGCATGTCGATTTTACGATCATGGCTCTCTCTTTGGCCATATCGATCGTTATCGGACTGGGAGCCAGTCTATACCCGGCCATTAAGGCGGCCAGGCTTGACCCGACGGTAAGCCTGCAATCACTTTAATAAGGATAAAAGAAAGATGAGTTTAATTCAGATAATGAACCTGGTTAAAAACTATCATAGCGGAGGGGAAACGGTGCGGGCCGTGGACGGGGTTTCCCTGGGAATCGATATCGGTGAGTTTGTGGCTATTACGGGGACATCGGGTTCGGGTAAAAGCACGCTTTTAACCATGCTGGGCGGATTGAACGAACCGGCCTCCGGTAGTATTATGGTAGACGGGATAGATATTTACAGTCTCTCCGTGGAACAACGGGCTGATTTCAGAAAAGAGTATATCGGTTTTGTCTTTCAGGCTTTTCATCTGTTGCCCTATCTTAATGTATTGGAAAATGTGATGATTCCCCTGGCCATCAGCACCCTTGGCGCCGGTGAAAAAAAGGAAAAAGCCCAGTCACTTCTGGACAAGGTCGGGCTGAGCAACAAGGCCTTGCGCCTGCCCAACGAGCTTAGTGGCGGCGAGCAGGAACGCGTGGCCATTGCCCGTGCCCTGGTGAATGACCCGCCCATTATTTTGGCCGATGAACCCACCGGTAACCTGGACTCGGCCACCAGCCGGGTGGTTATGGAACTGTTCACCCGTTTAAACAATGAAGGGCAGACGGTGGTGATGGTAACCCATGATGAACAAAACCTGCAATATGCCTCACGCCACGTAAACCTTAAGGATGGACGCGTGTTTAGCAGTCATGAAGCGGTGGCCGGATAGTTTCTCTCCCCAAAAACAGTCGTCGTGAATTCCGGTATATATATTTTTCCCTGTTTTGTGAAGGTTTGGCATGTATCTTGTACGATATAAAGGGAAAGAGAGCTTTACCACGGGTAGGAAAATGAACCGGAAAATTTTAAGCGTCACTGTTGTGCTTTTATGGGCCACCCTGTTGGTTGCACAAAACAAGGATGGCGCGCTGCCCATACCCTTTTTTGATGGTTTTGCCCAGGCCATCGGCGGGCCCAATGAGGCCTTCTCCACCGGCGCCACGGATGTATTTATCAATCCGGCCCTGATGGGGCGGGCTAAAAATGCCGAAATTCAGTTTGCCAACCTGATTAACGGTCATGATGTTCAGTTCTTCAGCACGGCCATGGTATTGCCTCTTTCGGAAACACAATTTCTGGGTGTCGGGGTTTTTGGTCTGGATGTTCCCGTCAGCGAACAGTACAACGGCCGGGAATACAGCCTGCAATACGATAACACCTTTTCCTTCAATGTAAATTTAAGTTATGCTTACCGTTTTCGTGATTTCAGTCTGGGGGCTTCCGTGGAATACGCTTCCTCTCAGCTATTTCCCAGGAATAACATGATTCGCGGAACGGAGATCGAAAGCAGCATCGGTTTATATTCGGAGGTTAATCCCGCCTTAAAGCTGGGAATGATGCTGCGCATGCGCAATGCGCGCTCCACTCTGGGTTCTCCCGCTTTACAATGGGGCGGCAGCCTGGTGTGGCAACCCTTCACGGAGCTGGGTGATCGCCTGCAGCTTCTCTTTTCGTTAAGAAAGGACAGCGGCCGGCGCAGCGACCTGAGTTATGCTGTGGTTATTAATCCCGTTCCCAAAAAGCTGCTTAACGCACGGGGCATAAAAAGCCTCACCTTCCGCGGCGGCACGGCCAACAATAATGTGGTGTTTTTTAATATCCCCGGTCGCCGTAGCGGATTCTATAATGAGAATAATGCCGGGCTGGTTGGCGTGGGACTGGGTCTGAATCCCATCTATAAAATCGAGCTGGGCATCAACTACTGCTATCAGTTTAATGAGCTGCCGCAAAGCATTACCCTGATTACCACCCGTTTTTCTTTTTAAAAGCTTCCCGTATCCTTAGCACAATCCCCGGCCGGCCTTTTCCCCGGAAAGAGGCCCCACACCTTCCTGCCGGTTATCTTAAATAATATTCTACACCACCTGTATAATATTCGACAATGCTAAAATCCGACAAATAGGGCTTAAATAGCTAAGGTCAATAAAAACAGTAATCCCCGGCTATAAAGCGAAGTTGGCATACGCTTTGCATTTACATAGGTAGAATTTCAAACAAAGGCGAAAGGAGGATGTCATGTTACACGATCCCGGAGCGGTTATCACAGCATGGGTACTTTTAGCGCTGATTGTAGTTCTGACCTTTATTGTTATCCGCGACGCAAAGGGCCGGCGCTTTTAACACAAAAGAGAGGAGGGTGAAATGACGGAACTTATAGTTGAGATTCTGATCACCACCCTGGTTTTCACGGTCTTTGGATATGCCCTGGCCTTTGTATACATCAACAAAAAGAACAAACGTTGTTCGTTGTGCGGGCTAAAGGATGAAGAAAAGTGTATCTATGATACATGTAAAAAGAATGCGTAAGGAGAAAGATGTACGCCTATTTTGAAACAGCAGTCTTAACGGTCATCTCCCTGATCGTGCTCTACTTCATGGGCATCAGAGCCTATTCCTCGGTAAGAGGTCTGTTGAATAAAAACGAAATCGAAAGTGAAAAAAAATGCAGTTGTTGCAAGTAATATTTTCAGTGTCCGCTAAGTACCCCCCCAATAATTAACCTCATATATCTACCCCCGAGGGAGGCTGATTCGTCGGTCTCCTTTTTTTATTTATAAAAACAATACGCCATAAAAGATGATAAGCCGCTCATTGGAGGCATGGGGCGCAGCCGTTAACAGATTATGGTATGCAGGATATTATCGCCCATCTTGCAGAATAATCTACAACAACATGTATACTATTCTGCCATTTTCAAGAGGCGCGGGCCTTAATAACACTTAAAAGCCCGGTTTCGGGTCTTGGCACCCCTTTTGTAAAAAGAAAAGACAGAAGCGAGCATAAAAAGAGGATCAGTCGTTTGAATCACAATCACAATCCAAACATCCATGGGCCGCGCACAGGCGGCAGGTTTGCTCCAGGCGTTGCTTCAGTTGTTGCCGCGCCCGGTGACGTTTAACCTTCAGGTTGTTGGGGGTGATTTTCAGTTGGGCGGAGATTTCCTTAACCGGCTGTTGCCGGAGTTCAAGCTCGCGGATGATGTAGGCATAGTCTTTATTGAGCGCGGGAAGCAGTTTCTCGATACAGCGGCAGGCAATGCGCTCCAACTCTTCCTGCTCCGCCAGGCTGTCCGGATCGTCGATAGGTTCTGTGAAATGGCGTTTATTCTTCCGGTAAAGATCATTGATGGTATTACGAAGAATTTGATACAACCAGGCCCGCAGGCTGTGCTCCTGGCGCAGAGAGTTTTTATGGTTAAGCGCCTTCAGCAGGCTGTCCTGCACCGCGTCGGCCGCCAGTTGCGGATCCTTGATCCGGGAGCGGGCGAATGAGAGCATCTCATCCAGATATGAGTTTAAGGCAAGTTCAAATTCAGACATAACAGATGTAACCTTCTAAAGTATTGACGTCATCATAAGTGAAAATAAGAAAGATACGGTTTAATTAAAACGGAGATTTCCCATGGATAAGCATCAACATCACAATCATGATCATGGCGGCCATGACCATAGTGCCCATGAACATCATGAAGGACATGGGCAACACGAACACCATGACCACCATGCGCACCACGCTCATATGGTGAAAGATTTTCGCAAGCGTTTTTACGTCTCTTTGATTGTAACGCTGCCCATACTGGCGCTCTCGCCCATGATACAGGAAGCTCTGAACCTTGGAAGTTTCTTTGCCTTTCCCGGTTCCATATATGTTAACTTTCTGCTCTCATCCTTTGTTTTCTTTTGGGGCGGCTGGCCCTTCCTGCACGGACTTTATACCGAACTGAAGGCCAAGAACCCGGGTATGATGACTCTGATCGCCCTGGCGGTGACCGTGGCCTATATTTACAGCGCGGCGGTCGTGTTCGGTCTTTCCGGGAAGATGTTTTTCTGGGAACTGGCCACACTGATCGATATCATGCTGGTGGGGCACTGGATAGAGATGAAGTCGGTTATGGGCGCTTCCAACGCCTTGCAGGCCCTGGCCAAACTGATGCCGTCCGATGCCCATAAGGTAATGGACGACGGAACGCTGGTGGATGTGGCCCTTGACCAACTTAAAAACGGTGATAAAGTTGTGGTTAAGCCGGGTGAAAAGGTTCCGGCGGACGGCAAGATCGTGGAAGGGGAAACTTCCATAAACGAATCCATGCTGACCGGGGAATCCAAGCCGGTGGCTAAAAAGGTCGATGACAAGGTGATCGGCGGCTCCATCAACGGCGAGGGTTCGGTGACATTGATTGTCGAACGTACGGGTAAGGACTCCTTCCTGTCGCAGGTGATCGAGCTGGTGCGCCAGGCCCAGGAAAGCAAGTCCAAAACACAAGACCTGGCCAACCGGGCCGCCTTCTGGCTGACCATCATTGCCATCAGCGCCGGGGCCATCACTTTTATCACCTGGTTTGGCTTTTTAGGGGAAAGCTTTGCCTTTGCTCTGGAACGGACGGTGACCGTAATGGTTATCACCTGTCCCCACGCCCTGGGGCTGGCCGTGCCGCTGGTTGTGGCCGTTTCCACATCGCTTTCCGCGCAGAACGGTTTGTTGATCCGTGACCGCTCGGCCTTTGAACAGGCGCGAAACCTGCAGGCCATTATATTTGACAAGACCGGTACCCTGACCTACGGTAAATTCGGTGTCACCGATACCTTGGTCTACTCCTCTTCCTATAATGCCGAAGAGCTGTTGAATCTGGCCGCCGCCGTGGAACAACATTCCGAGCACCCCATTGCCGCCGGTATCGCTTCTTCCGCTGAAAAGGCTTTGCAGGTAACGGAATTCAAGGCCATCCCCGGAAAAGGCGCCACCGGTCTGGTAAACAATAAGCGCATTGCCGTGGTAAGCCCCGGTTATCTGCGGGAAAAAAATATGACGACCGATGATCCGCGTGTTGCCACCCTGAGCGGACAAGGGAAAACGGTAGTCTTTGTATTGATCGACGATGAACTGGCCGGCGCCATCGCCCTGGCCGATGTGATCCGACCGGAGTCGAAAGAGGCTATCGCCCGCTTCCGGGAAATGGGTATCAAAACCATGATGCTGACCGGTGACAATAAATATGTGGCCGCCTGGGTTTCCGAAGAACTGGGACTGGATGAATATATCGCCGAGGTTCTGCCCAACGAAAAAGCCCTGAAGGTGAAGGAAGTACAATCCCGGGGGCTGGTAGTGGCCATGACCGGTGACGGTGTAAACGACGCTCCGGCACTGGCTCAGGCAGATGTGGGTATTGCCATCGGGGCCGGAACGGACGTGGCCGTGGAAACGGCCGATATCGTGCTGGTACGCAGCAACCCATTGGATGTGGTAGCGGTAATCGGCCTGGCCAAGGCCACCTACCGCAAAATGATACAAAACCTGATCTGGGCCACGGGCTATAACACCTTTGCCATACCGCTGGCGGCCGGTGTGTTATACGGCTGGGGTATTTTGCTCAGTCCGGCCATGGGCGCCGTCTTAATGTCGCTCAGCACGGTGATTGTGGCTATTAACGCCAAGTTACTGAAAAAGGAATAATTGCATTATCTCTGATGGATAAATGGACAAAAAAGACCGGCTCATGGAGTCCGGTCTTTTTTTTGCAAAATTTATTGTAAGCCGGTAAATGAAGTTATGACATCGTCGTGATCCGCCTTATTTACATTGTTAAAACCTTAGTAGAAAATGGGACCAACAAATTGTCCGACCCTATTATGTGCCATGTCGGGGAATAACAAGGTTAGCGGATTTCGGGGCATGTTTTTCTACCATGGTGTGAGGAACATTTGTTTTCTCCGGATCTACTCCGTAGAATCTCCCGAACCTTATCGTCCACCGAGAACCTTAGTAGTAGATAGATTAATCCCTTTTTCTGCCATTACTTTATTCCTCGCCGGGGTGCGGTAATAAGGTTTTTGGATTTCAAAGCATGTTTTTCTACTAAGGTTGGGAAAAAAGAACTAAGGTTTTTAAACGGCCACTGTACCAGGGTTATAAACAGTAAAGTTCTATTGGCTCCGCCCGGTGAAGAGCATGTAGTCGCGTTTTGACTCACCTTATTTACATCGCCAACACCTTAGTAGAAAATGGGACCAATATATTTTCCGACCTAATTGTTGCTAACGCCGGGAAAATAATAAGGTTATCGGATTACAGGGTACGTGTTTCTACTAAGGTCGGATGAAATGAAATAAGGTTATAAGCGGTCGCTGTCTCATGGCTGTATACAGCAATTCTATTAGTTCTGCCCGGTGAAGAGCATGTAATAACGCTTTGCCCATCTTATTTATATTGGTAAAACCTTAGTAGAAAATAGGACCAATATATTCTTCAACCTTATTATGTGTCCTGCCGGGCAACGGAAAACGGAATGACGGAAATACTATTCTCCGGCGGGTTAACGAAAAAAGACCGGCCCATGGAGTCCGGTCTTTTTTACCTTGACTGACGATACTAAAAGGTGGGCGGGGTGATCACCCAGATCACCTTCACATCGCTGTCACTGTTATTTTTAAAGCCGTGCGGACGGATGGAGCGGTACCAGAAACTGTCCCCTTCCTTGAGATGATAGGTCACGTCATCCACGGTAATGTCCAGCTCGCCTTCCAGCACGATGCCGAACTCCTCCCCCTCATGGGTGTATACGCCGCCGGAGCCGCCGCCGCTCTTGATGATTTCATACAAGGGCTGCAACTGCTTGTTTTTCAGGTTGCGCACCAATTGGTAGGAAACGATCTTTTCATCCTGAAAGTCGATACGCAGCCGTTGATCGCGGTGCATGACGATCGCCTCCTGATTGGCTTCTCCGTTGGAGAGAAACTCCGAAAGGGTGACTCCCAGAACATTCACGGCATTTTTTAACAGAGAGATGGTCGGCGTGACCTCGCCACGTTCAATCTTGGAAAGAGCGGCATCTGTACAATGGGCCTTTTCGGCCAGTTGCTTCAGGGTCATTTTCTTCTTCTGCCGTAGTTGCTTCAGTTTAGCGCCGATTTCTTTCTCGGTCATTTCCTGTATTTCGCCGGATCGGTTCATCCTATAATCCTTTGCTTTGCAGCGGGCTGTGATATAGCGCCCGTTTAATTTTATATCCTGTTTATACTGAATATAGCTGAAAAATAGCTATCATGACGTCCTATATCAAGAATTAAGCATAATCATCCTGATATGTGTCATCTCCTCGGTGGCGAAGCGGGCCCCTTCACGACCCAGACCGCTGTCTTTCACGCCGCCGTAGGGCATGTGATCCACCCGGTAGGTCGGTACATCGTTTATCATAACGCCGCCGGTTGCTATGCGCTTCATGGCCTTCATAATGTGGCTGAAATTCTGAGTAAAAACCCCGGCCTGCAGGCCAAAAACCGAATCGTTAACCATGTCGATGGCCTGGTCGAATGTCTTAAACGGCACGATGGAGACCACGGGCCCGAACACCTCATGGCACATAACCTGCATTTCCGGCGTCACATCGGTTAAAACCGTCGGTTCCAGAATACTGCCCCGGCGGGCGCCGCCGGTGAGCAGGCGCGCCCCTTGTTGTACCGCTTCCCGTATCCAGCTTTCCACGCGCACCGCTTCATGCTCGGAAATCATCGGCCCGATATCGGTGGCGGCCTCCAGAGGATCGCCGATGCTTTGTTTTTTTGTTTCGGTCACAAATTTTTCCGTAAAGGATTGCTGGATACTTTCATGCACAAATATCCGCTGTACGGAGATACAAACCTGGCCCGAAAAGGCAAAGCTGCCCATCACGCAGCGGGAAACGGCCTTTTCCAGTTCGGCACTCTCATCGATGATGGTGCCGGAGTTGGAGCCCAGTTCCAGGGTAAGCTTTTTCAGTCCGGCCACCTGGGTGATACGCTTGCCCACGGGCGGGCTGCCGGTAAAGGTCACCTTGGCCACGCGCGGGTCTTTTACCATGGCCTCGCCCACGGCGGAACCGCTGCCGTAGAGCAATTGCAGGGCTTCTGCGGGCAATCCCGCTTCCAGTAAAAGCTCCACAAGTATTTGCGAGGGCCCGGGGGTGTTGGAGGCCGGTTTTAGCACGATGGTGTTGCCGGCGGCAATGGCCGGGGCCACTTTGTGGATGACCAGATTCAGGGGAAAATTAAACGGAGGAATGGCGGCCACTACCCCTACCGGCACACGCATCCAAAAGCCCAGGCGTCCCTCGGAACCCCGGGAGGCATCCAGAGGAACGGTTTCCCCGTGCAGCGCCTTGGCCGCTTCGGCGGCAAATTTCAGGTTTTCCATGCCGCGCACCGTTTCCACCGTGGCCCATTTGCGTGTTTTACCCGATTCCAGAATGATGCTTTCAATCATCCTTTCCTTGTCTCTTTCCAACAGGGCGGCGGTTTTCTCCAGAATGGCGGCCCGTTCATGGGCGGGCATATCCGCCATCACCGCCCGGTGGGCATGGGCGGTGGCGATGGCCCTGTCCACATCTTCCGCCGTGGCCTGCGGCAGGCGGCCAAGAAGAGCATTGTTGTAGGGGTTGATCACATCCACCGTTTTTCCGGCGGTTACCCACTCCCGGCCGATTAACATTTTATATTCATACTGCATGACGCATCTCCGTTGAAAATATGGTTATTACAACCGTGCCTTAAAAACACGGATATTTGATGGTTTCTGTTTAAAGAGCTTTTTGTGTTCCTCTTTTAGCCGTAACCGTACCACGTTCCCGCTTTAAACGGTTACCGGATAAGAACCAGCTTTTTGGAAAGCTTTTCCCGTCCGGCGCTTACGGTGTATATGTATACCCCGCGGGGCAGGGTTTCATTGTAAGCGCCTTTTCCATTCCAGTAAATCCTGGCTTCTCCGGCGGACAACACACCGGGATAAAGGGTTTTTATCTTTTGTCCCAAAATGTTGCTGATTTCAATTTTAACCTTTTCCGGTTGCCGCAGGCGGAGCACAAAATAGGTACCGGTGCTGTTGGCCTCCAGACCCAGAGGGTTGGGCTGGTTGGGCATCACTTCCAGATTGTGTGTTTTGGGCACGACCTCGTTTTTATCCAGCCCCGTGCCCGTGCCCACAAAGCGGATGGCGTCATAAACCACCCGGCTGCCGTTTGTGCCCGCCGGAACCACATCCCGCAAAAAGACGGCGCAGTTGGCCCCTCTGGGTAAATTTAAGGTGCCGATGGTAAAAAAGGAATTGTAGATGGAATCCTGATTTACGGTAAAAGTATGTTTTTTGGCCGTGCCGCCGGGTTGTTTTACATAAACTTCATAAACAGCCTGGTCCACCGCTCCATCCACCTGTGGCACATATACCTGCAAGTCATATTGACCCTGCTCCGGCAACTCCGGCACCCACAGGGTGGTATGGCGCCCCTGTTCGCCCTCCTCAACGGCGGGCGCGCTCCAGGCGTCGCCGCCATAGCCTTCGGCGAGGCGTTCCCATTGAGGGCCATAATAGCGCTCAAAGCCGTTGTCGCCGTCATCGATCAGGTTGGAAGACTTCCACAACCAGACACTGCTGGCATTACGCATCTCCTTGATGGGATCGGTGGTGCGGCCCCACCAGCCGTAGGGGTCCACCACCCAGCTATTTTCCTGGTCAAAATAATAGGCGTCCTTGCGGATTTCGTAATGCAGGTGGGTTACCGAAGCACAACCGCTGTCTCCGTTATAACCGATGGTATCGCCCGTGGCTACCACCTGGCCCACTTCCACCGCCAGGGGAGGATCCAGATGCAGGTAAGCGGAATAATAACCGTTATTATGATCGATAATCACCACGCCCAAATCCCCGTTGGGCGGATAGCCGGTAGGGCAGGGATCAACACCGGGGGCGAACTCAGCCCAGACAATCTTTCCCGGGGCAGTGGCCAGCATGGGCACCCCGCGGGGCATCCAGATATCCACGCCGCTGTGGCCGTCGTAACAGTTTTGGCCGT
>WGCN01000113.1 GCA_015493745.1 Calditrichales bacterium | reverse complement strand
GTATACCTCCTATAAGCTGCGGCAAATCGCTCCCTGAGCGATGAGGGTTTGTAAAGACGACAGACCCGCATACTAAGCTGCGGGCGGTAGCCGTCACTGGTTACTTATGCCGCGGGCTCTGCCACCGGTAACCCGCCCCCCGTTTTTTTTATTTTGTATTTTGTATTTTTTATTTCATTTATCATTTATCATTTGTCATAAGTCATTTGTCATAAGTCATTTGTCATATCTTGTCATTTGCCTGCCCCCGCCTGAGGCGGGCAAGCTGGCTCCGTCGGGCCTGCCCTCCCGCCTTTGGCGGGGGCAAGCTGGCTCCGTCGGGTCATTTATCATAAGTCATAAGTCATAAGTCATAAGTCATTTGTCATAAGTCATTTGTCATATATTCGGCCCCCCGACAACCGTTCACCCATGGCTTACACCACAGGCTCGGCCCTCTCTAATATGGTTGTTTTTAGCGGATAAATCCTTTATATTACCGTTCTGTTTTTTATTAACGCCCGTAGGGGCATATTATTCACTAAAGGAGTAACCTTAACCCATGTCAGAAGAAAAGAAACCTTTAACCGAAGAGCAAGACGCTCCTCAAACCGCTGCAAAAACCGTTGCAGAAAAACCGGCGGAGACCAAACCCGCTCCCCTGACCGATGACGATGAGATCGTTATTAAGCTGGAAGATTTTCAGGAAGAAGAAGAATATCCTGAAGATGAGATGAATATGTTGTCTTCCCTGTATGATCGTACCATGAATACGATCACGGAAGGGACCATAGTAAACGGACGCATTCTGGATATTACCGCCAAAGATGTTATTGTGGATATCGGTTTTAAATCCGAAGGAATCGTCCCCAAGGAAGAATTTAAAAATCCGGATGAAATAAAGATCGGAGACGAAGTCGAAGTATTTCTGGAAAGTCTGGAAGGTAAGGATGGCGAACTGCTGCTTTCCCGTCGCCGCGCCGACTTCCTCCGTGTCTGGGAACGTGTGGTTTCCAAATATGAAAATGATGAAATTGTTGAAGGGGTAATCAACCGCCGTATTAAAGGGGGTATGGTCGTTAACCTGATGGGTATTGACGCCTTCCTGCCCGGATCGCAGATTGATGTTAAACCGATCCGTGATTTTGACGCCTTTCTGGGCCGCACCCGTGAGTTCAAGATCGTAAAAGTGAACCATGCCCGTAAAAACATTGTCGTTTCTTCCCGTGTTCTTATCGAGAAGGAAGTGGCCGGCAAGCGCGAGGAAATCCTCAGCACGCTGGAAAAAGGCCAGGTACGCAAGGGAACGGTTAAAAATATTACCGACTTCGGCGTCTTTATCGACCTGGGCGGTGTGGACGGACTGTTGCACATCACCGATCTCAGTTGGGGCCGGGTCAATCATCCTTCCGAACTGGTCAAGCTGGACCAGGAACTGGAAGTGATGATTCTGGACTATAACGAGCAGAAAAACCGTATTTCCCTGGGCCTCAAGCAGCTTCAGCCGCATCCCTGGGAAAATGTCAAGGAAAAATATCCCATTGGTCAGCGTATCAAGGGCAAGGTGGTCAGCATTACGGACTACGGCGCATTTATCGAACTGGAAAAGGGCATTGAAGGCCTGATCCACATTTCCGAGATGTCCTGGTCGCAACATGTTAAACACCCCAGCCAGTTGCTGTCCGTCGGGCAGGAAATCGATGCCGTTATCCTGAACATCGAAGCCGAAGCCAAGAAAATCTCTCTCGGTTTAAAACAGCTGGAGCCGGATCCCTGGGAAAAGGTGGAAGAGCGTTTCCCCGTGGGTACCACGCACCGGGGCACGGTACGCAATCTGACCCAATTCGGCGCTTTTGTTGAATTGGAAGAGGGCGTGGACGGTCTGGTACATATCTCCGACCTCTCCTGGACCAAGAAGGTGCGCCACCCCAGTGAAATCGTTAAAAAAGGCGATGAGATAGATGTGGTTGTTTTGGGAATCAACCGTGAAGAACGCCGTATCGCCCTGGGACATAAGCAGGTGGAAGACAATCCCTGGGAAACCTTCGAAGAAAAATATGCCGAAGGCAGTGAAACCGAGGGTACGGTGGCCAAGATTATAGAAAAAGGCGTTGTGGTTATATTGCCGCTGGGTGTGGAAGGGTTTATCCCCAACCAGCACCTCGGATTGCCCAAAGGCCAGTCCGCCAAGGATGTCTATAAGGAAGGTGATACCATACCGGCCAAGGTGATCGAGTTCGATAAGGAAAATCATCGCATTGTTCTTTCGGTAAGCGCTTACTTTAAGGGTAAGGAAAAAGCGGAGTGGGAAGAGTATATGAGCTCCCACGGTGTTGAAAAAACAACACTGGAGGAAGTGGCCCGTACAAGCTCTTCCGCCGATGCTTCTGAAGAAAAGGCTGCCGAGGCAGACGAAGAAGAGAAAAAAACCTTGTAAAAGGATGACTAAGCCCGGCACACGCCGGGCTTTTTTTATTTAAAAGCTGCTATTCTATTCCTTCCCTGTTTTATATTTTATGATTGGTGAAAGATCAACCCCGCCATCACCAACGCTCCGAAGAGACATAAAGTTATCTGTCATTTAATGTAGTCGTTTGGGCCGCATGTTTTAAATATAAATGACCGGATTTTTATAAAATGCCGACCAGGGCTATGGGAAACTGCTGTCGTCTTTATGTCTGTCCTCCTAATAAATCCGGCAGTTAGAAAGCGGATTCTCTTAACCCCTGATTTTAATCGTGAGGGAAAGCGGTAGGGAAGCGGAGTCCCGCAAGCCGGTTCAGCGGTTAGTTGAAAAAGGGGATATTTTTACCAGGACCGGTATTGTCATCATTCTCCGGGAAAACTGTATTACCCGCATAATTGCACAAAATTTACCCTGGATTATTTTTATCAAGCGGAAATGTGTTTTAGCGCATAAGAAGCCCGGTAAAAACAATCATTTTAGGTACTGTATATATTTATTTCATACATTTCATGTCGATTAATCCCAAAAACAAACGGATTATTATGTTTCATTTCTTAAAGCGATTGTTTGTCGATATTGGCGTTGATCTGGGCACGGCCAACACCGTGGTGTATGTCGGTCATAAAGGCTATGTGGTCAATGAACCGTCGGTGATTGCCTATCGCAAAGGCAAGGAAATAATTGCCGTGGGTCATCCGGCCAAGGAGATGTTGGGAAAAACCCATAAGGGGATAACGGTTATCCGTCCCCTGGCCGATGGCGTTATTGCCGATTTTGTGGCCGGGGAGGAGATGATTAAGTCTTTCATCAAACAATCCAATATCCCGCGTTTTTTAATCAACCGTATTTTGATCGGCGTGCCCACCGGTGTCACCAGCGTGGAGAAACGCGCCGTAGTGGAATCCGCCGAACTGGCCGGGGCGCGTAAGGTGTTTCTGGTTTCGGAACCCATGGCCGCGGCCATTGGGGTCGGTGTGAATGTTTTGGGCTCCAATGCCAATATGATCGTCGATATTGGCGGGGGCACCACCGATATCGCCGTAATAAACTATGGCGGCCTGGTGGTGGATAACACCATCCGTGTGGCCGGCGATGAGATGAATGAATCAATCATCCGCTTTGCCAAATATGAGCTTAATCTGCGTATCGGCGAAAGTACCGCCGAGCGTATAAAAATAGAAAACGCCAGTTTGGCCAATGGTGAATCCAGGCCCTTTCTTATTAAAGGATTGGATGTGCATGACGGCATCCCCCGTCAGGTGGAGCTGGGTAATCATGTTTTTGAAGAGGTGTTTCAGGATGTTCTTGCTTCCATCACCAATGCCATCATGATGACCCTGGATAAGTTGCCGCCGGAGCTGGCCAGTGACGTGATTGACCGTGGGATTATCCTCACCGGCGGAGGCGCATTGTTGGATGGCCTGGACGCCTATTTAAGAAACAAGGTCAACCTGCCGGTCAGCCGGCCTTCGAATGCCCTGTTTTGCGTGGCCGAAGGCACGCGAAAAATTCTGGAAAATTTTGAAATGTACAAACCGGTGCTCTTTTCCTGAAACAAGTTTGCACCGGCGATGTAAAGTTAATAAATTTATCGACTTTCTTTTTATTGCGAGGATGGCGGAATTGGTAGACGCGCCAGATTTAGGATCTGGTGTCCTCAGGGCGTGGGGGTTCGAGTCCCCCTCCTCGTACCAGGCTTTCATGAGTTACATGAAAGCTTTTTTTATTTTCAGAATAAGTTTCCGATATCTGCCATGCTATAAATTCCTCGAAAATAATGAGCCGGAAGCGGCGTACCTTAACATTTTATAATAAATATCTGCCCGGTATTAAAAATATGTGATAAAAGTATTTTTGATTTTTAGAAAAAGCGGCTATCTTAAGGGCTATATTTTTTTAATTGCAGGAGGTAGTCGGTGAGATCACTTTGGGTTCGTGTTTCAGGCACAATATTCGTCGTTTTGGCATTGAGCTTTAGCTCATATTACTTTTTTTCAGGTGATGGTACCCGTATCATAACACCTGTTGGTAAAAACTCCGGGAATGATAAGCAAAAGATGTTGCGGGATCTGTTTGATCAGGAATTTGAGATGACCAAAGATCCGGCTCTCGGTTATGTACCTTCGGAGCGTCTGCAACAGGCCCGTAAGGTTTTGGAAGAACGCAAGCAAGTACGTTCCTTTAAAAAATCGGCCATCGCCGGCGCCAACTGGACGGAGCGCGGCCCCGATAATATCGGAGGACGCACCCGGGCCCTGATGTGGGATCCCAATACAACCAATAAAGTGTGGGCCGGCGGGGTAACCGGCGGTTTATGGTATAACAGTGATATCACCAACAGCAGCTCTACCTGGACCGCGGTGGATGATTTCTGGCAGGATATCGCCGTTACCAGTATCGCATATGATCCCAACAACACACAAATTTTTTATGTGGGAACCGGTGAGGGCTACTATACCGGCTCCTCGCGCGGCCAGGGCATCTGGAAAACCACCGACGGCGGCACCACCTGGACACAATTGCAAAGCACCAACGCCTTTGATTATGTGCTTGATATCGAGGTACGTAACGAAGCGGGTACTTCCGTAGTTTATGCCGCCGTTGACGGCCGGTATTACCGGGGGGGCTGGGGTAATTATATTAACCAGGGGCTGCAACGTTCCACCGATGGCGGATTGACCTGGACACAGGTTCTGCCGCATCATCAAAAGGTGGATGGCAGCGGCAATACCCATCCCTTTACCCCGGCTGATATTGAACTGGCCGCCGATAACCGCATCTGGATCGGCACCATGAACAATCCCTGGGGCAATGGCGGCGGTTCCATCCTGTGGTCCGATGACGGTATCACCTGGAGCGTGGACTCCACCTCCTACGGAACCATTTCCGGTGTCGGCCGGGTGGAACTGGCCTGCGCCCCTTCCGACGCCAATGTGGTTTACGGTTTGATTGAAGCCAATCAGGTGCTTGAGCGTCTGATCTATACCAATAACAAGGGCGCCACCTGGACGGATAAAAACGAACCCAATGACGCCGATTTCGGCATTCCCTCTACCGACATGACCCGCGGCCAGGCCTGGTATGATCTGATCATTCAGGTGGACCCCAATGATCCCAATGTGGCCATCACCGGCGGTATCGACCTGTTCCGCACCACCGACGCCGCCACCAACTGGACCCAGATATCCATTTGGGCCTATGGCGCTTTCTTCGGCATACCGGAAGTGCATGCCGACCAGCACCAGGTTATGTATAAGCCCGGCTCCTCTTCCGAGGTTGTTTTTGGCAATGACGGCGGCGTTTACTATACCTCTTCGGGTAATACCAACAGCCCTTCCTTTGTCAATATGAACAATGGTTACAATGTAACCCAGTTTTATGCCGCCGCCATTCACCCTGATGCCGGTAGTAATTACTTCCTGGCCGGGGCTCAGGATAACGGTACCCAGAAGTTCACAACCGGCGGTATGAATACAACCTCGCAGGCGACCGGTGGTGACGGCGCCTATACCCACATCGATCAGGATGAACCGCTGTTCCAATATACTTCTTATGTCTATAACAGTTTTTATGTCTCCACCGACGGTGGGGGAAGCTTTACCAACGTGGAGCCGGCGGTAACCGACAGCGGCGCCTATTTTATTAATCCCTCGGATTTTGACGACACTCAAAATCTGTTTTACTCCTCAAACGGCAAGGGGCACTTTCTGCGCTGGGAAGACCCGCACACCACCACGGGAACTTTTACCAATGTGGCCATGCCGGTTTTGGCCGGAGATGAAGTAACCGCCATAACCGCTTCGCCTTTTACCGCCAACCGGGTTTTCTTTGGTTCCAATAACGGTAAGGTTATCCGCGCCGACAATGCCCATACCAATTCACCAACGCCGACGGTTTTAAACAGCGGCGCGGGAATGCCGGCCTCCTGGGTGAATTGTATCGCCATTGATCCCGCAAGTGAAAATCATATGCTGGCCATCTACAGTAACTTTGGTGTTTCCAGTGTCTGGGAAACCACCGATGGCGGAACGACCTGGACCGATTGCGAAGGCGATCTGCCCGATATGCCGGTACGCTGGGCGTTGATCAATCCCGATAACAGTAAGCAGGTGCTGCTGGCCACGGAGATGGGCATCTGGTCCACGGACTATATAAACGGAGCCGATACCCGCTGGGTGCCGGCCAACACCGGCCAGGCCAATGTGCGTACCGACATGCTTAAAATGCGTTCTTCCGATAATCTGATTATTGCCGCCACCTACGGCCGTGGTCTCTATTCCTCGGATGTGTTTGCCACCGCCGCCGCCGGTTTCTCCGTCGATACCGATGTGGCCTACATCGGGCAGACGGTGAAATTTTTTGACGGTTCCGTCAAAGCGACTTCCTGGAGCTGGGATTTTGGCGACGGAAGCACCTCCACCCAGCAATCGCCGACACACAGCTATAGCACGGCCGGCACCTATACCGTTTCCCTGACCATCAACGGCGGAGCTTCCACCGATACGCAAACCAATCTGATCCATGTGCTGCCCAATCTGGGAACGCCGTTCACGCCTTCCGCCGGTGGCGACTTTGAGTCCAACACCTCCTATTTTGACAGCCGCTCCACCAACGGCTTGCTGGATGTGTGGGAACTGGGCGCCCCGGGCAATGCCCTGACCACGGTTAACTCCGGTACCAATGTTTGGAAAACCCGGCTGACCAAGGATGTGGATCTGGGGAACTACACTTCGGTGCTTTATTCGCCTAACTTCAATTTTACTGCGGCGGGCAGTTATTCCGTTCATTTCCGCAAAAGCATGGAAGCTTCCGGCAGCAACGCGCCCTTTGGCGTCTATATGGAATACAGTACCGATAACGGCGCCACCTGGAGCCGTCTGGGAACCGACAATGATCCCAACGGCACCAACTGGTATGACCGCGGCCCCTCCTCGGCCGTGAGCCACAGCGTTACCCCCGGCGGTTATGCCTGGTCCGGTAATTATGACAATGAAGCCACCTCCTACGATTGCTCCTTCCTGGCCGGGAACAGTTCCGTTGCTTTCCGTTTTGTTTTTATGATGGCCCGGGGTTACACCGATGGCTATAATCAGGATGGCTTTATGGTGGAGGATTTTGAAATCCAGGGACAGACCAACGATGTTTCCCTGCCCGTGGAACTCAGCACCTTTAAGGCCGAACCCGTTGTGAGCGGAAAGGGCGTTAAATTAAGCTGGCGCACGGAATCGGAACTGGAGAATGCCTTCTGGAAAATCGAACGCAGTATGGATGATGCTCCGTTTGAAATGATCGATAAGGTGAATGGGCAGGGCACGGTGAACAGGGCTTCCGATTATACCTATCTGGATCAGGATGTAAGCTATGGACATCGTTATGCTTACCGGCTGGTGGATGTGGCCTATAACGGCGCGATGAACATATCTTCCGTGGTCACGGTTGATCTGTTGACGCCGGCGCAATTCCATCTGGCCCAAAACTACCCCAATCCTTTCAATCCCTCTACAAAGATCGAGTATGCCCTGCCGCAAAACAGTTCCGTGCGCCTGGATATATTTGACGCCAGCGGCAGGCATGTGCGTCAACTGGTGAAGGGAGAACAAGAGGCCGGCGCCTATACGGTGACCTGGGATGGACGAAATGCCTCCGGGCAAACTGTGGCCAGCGGCATGTATATTTACCGTCTGACCGCCGGTAAATACAACAGCTTTAAAAAGATGATATTAATGCGCTAAGCAGGATGTTATAATCTGTTTGAGTAATTAAAACCCGGCCCCACGGCCGGGTTTTTTAGTTTTGTGAAAAATCGAAACGGTTGATGGCTTCCAGTAAGGCCTGACCCACCCTGGCCAGTTCCCCGGCATGGTTGTTTACCCGGGTGCTGTCCTCGAATACCGAATTGCTGGCCTGATAGGTCTGGCTGACATCCAGTGAGATTTGCCGCGAGGACTGTGCCGCCTGGTTAATGTTTTGGGCGATATCCTGTGTGGAGGTGTTTTGTTCTTCCACGGCCGTGGCAATCAGCGCCACCCGCTCATTCACATTTTTTATAATGCCGGTAATGCCCTGCATTTCGCTGACCACCTGATGGGTGGATCCTTGCATGGTTTCGATTTTTTGTTTTATCTCTCCCGTGGCCGCATTGGTTTGCTGGGCCAGATCCTTTACCTCGTTGGCCACCACGGCAAAACCCTTTCCGGCTTCGCCGGCGCGGGCGGCCTCTATGGTGGCGTTCAGGGCCAGCAGCTTGGTCTGTTCGGCAATGTCGTTAATCACCTCGATCACCTTGTTGATCTCGGCCGCGGAATGGCTGAGCTGATCCATCATAACGGAGATTTTATTGCTGCTTTCCACCGCCTCCGTGGTTACGCGGCGGGCACTTTCGGCGTTTTGAGCGATTTCGGAGACCGTGGAAGTCATTTGCGAGGTGTTGCCCGAAACCGAAGAGATATTGGCGCTCATTTCTTCGGTGGCGGCGGCGACGGTGTTGCTCATCTCATTCAACTGGCCGGCATTGCCGGACATGGCCGAAGAGACGCCGGACAGGTCTTCCGAAGTCCGGTTTAACATCCGGGCATGTTCCGAAAGCTCCCCGAACATGGTTTGCAGGTTCTTTATCATGCGCCGGAAACTTTTGGAGAGCATGTCATCGGCGGAACATTGCTTGATATCGATTTTCAGTTTTCCCTGGCTGATGGCATCGGCACACTCGGCTATATTTTTAATATAGGCGATCATATCGCGGAAGGCGTCGGAAAGCATGCCCAGCTCGTCCCGCGAATAATAATCGATGCTTTGATCGACATTGCCCGTACTGATCTCGCGGGCCACGCCGGAAAGATAGGCGATGGGCGCCGTCAGCCGCCGGGCCATAAACAGTACCGCCAGGGAGAGCAGCAAAAGCATGATAAACACGCCAACGATCAGATAGGTTCTGGTAGAGGCCAGAGCTTCGTTCCGTTCCCGCAGATCGATGGCCAGTTGCACCTCGCCGATTTGTTCCTTTCCGGAAAAAATACCGCTGGTTAAAAAGTATACGCCGTCGGTTTCGCCCTCCCGGAGGTTGCCGTGCGGGGTGAAGCCACTCTTTCCCTTATACTCGGCATATACCTGACCCTCATTGTCCGTTACTTTAAGATAGGCTATCGCCTTCTGTTCAGAAAAGGGGGCTACGGCTTCCGTGACGGTGGCTTCATCGGAAAACTCCAGCCCGGTTTTAACCGACTCGGCAATCAAATGGCCCAACATACGTGACGAGGATTGAATATTTTTATTTAACACATCACCGGTAAGCAGCGTTACAAAAATGACCGTCCCTATGCCCATTAACAAAACCAACGGCAGAAGAAAGAGCAGCATTTTTGATTTTAATTTTAACGAACCCATAGTCATCCTTTATTTTTGCGGAAAGCTTGAATCCATTATCGTAGATGGACGGGGGATTGATGAGTCCGTGCGGCAAGGTGGATAAATTTTGTTTATGGGGAAAATCCCGGATTCAGGAATGCAGGTTTTGAAGAAGTTCTTTTAATTGCTCAATGGTGTAGGGCTTGTGCAGGAATCCGGCAATATCTTTATCGGCAAAGCGTTTATCGGCCTCTATGGTACTGTAACCGCTGGAGATAATGATGCGGACATCGTCCCGGATCTGTTTCATGTGCTCATAGGCTTCTTCGCCATTCAGGACGGGCATGGTTAAATCCAGGAGGATAAAGTCATACTTTGAGGGAGATTTGCGGAACAGCTCGACGGCGTCATGTCCGTTGCTGGCCAGGGTAACATTGTATCCGAGGTTTTCCAGCACGGGTTTGCACATCTCCCGGATGGAGTCCTCATCATCCGCCACCAGAATATGGCCCTGGCCACGCCATGCTCCGGGTGTGTTTTCCTTCTTCTTTTCCGGTTCAATATCCTTGGTGGAAACCGGTAAAAAAATGCGTGCCAAAGTGCCCTTGCCGGGGGTGCTCTCAATCTGGATACTGCCTTTGTGGCGGCGAATTATACCAAGCACGGCGGAAAGGCCCAGGCCGCGTCCGGTAAATTTGGTGGTGAAAAACGGTTCGAACAGCTTCTCCAGGGTGGCCGCGTCCATGCCGCAACCGGTGTCGTGAACTTCCAGTTTTATATACTCTCCGGCCCCCGGGTTGTAGTCGATATAGGGGTTGCGGAGTTCCTCTTCCGTACAGTGGCAAACGCCGGTGTACAGGGAGATGATGCCGCTGTGGTTGCCGATGGCGTCACCGGCGTTGGTAACCAGATTGAGTATCACCTGATTGATCTGTTGTACATCGATTTCCACATTGGGCAGGGGATCGGAAAGATGGTAGTGGATTTTAATCTTTTTGGAAAGCGATACATCCAAAAGGCTGGTGATATCGCGAATAACCTCATTGAGATTGGCGGCTTTGACTACAAAATTACCTTTGCCGCTATAGGCCAGCATTTGATTGCACAGTTCGGCGGCCTGGGTAGCGATTTTCTCGATCTTCAGCAGATTGCCCTGTGCCTGCGCTTCCTGAGGGATATCCATCATGGCCAGACCGGTGTTGCCCATGATTCCTGTCAGCAGATTGTTAAAGTCGTGGGCAATACCGCCGGCCAAAACGCCGAGACTTTTAAGTTTTTGGGCCTGTTGTACCTGTTTTTCCAGATCAAGCCTCTTCTGTTCCTCTTCCTTGATTTTGGAAATGTCGTTTATAAAAACAAGGATGGCCGGTCCCTCGGCCAGGGTGATCATTGAGGATTGTAACTGTATGGGGAATGAGCTGCCATCCGCCCGGATGCCTGTGGTTTCCAGGCTGTTATGCCGTTTATCATGCACATTCAGCTTACTGATAAGTCCGGTCACTTCTTCCCGTTTTCCTTGCTGTATAAGGATGTCCAAACTCTTGCCAATCAGGGCATTATAATTGTTATAGCGGAAGATTTGCACAAGCTTTTGATTGACAAAAGTAAAAGTGCCTTTCCTGAAAATACCAATACCGACGGGGGCATCCTGGATGAGGGTACGGAAACGCTTTTCACTGGCAACCAGCGCTTGTTCCTGTTTTTTTCTTTGGGTAATGTCCTGGGCAAACGCGATAACGACCGGCTGACTAAAATAGAGACTACGGTTGATGCGTACATCTTTTAGAAAGTATTCGCCGTTTTTCCTTTTGCCCCAAAATTCAAAGGTGTGAGGCGTGCCTGTGGAAAAGGTATCGCGGAAAAGATTGAAAATGGCGTCAAGATCGTTTAATCCTTCATCCGTCAAATCAATGGGGGTTTTGCCTATAAAGTATTCCTTGGGGTAGCCATACAGTTTTTCCACGCTTTTATTGACATCAAGAAAGCGTCCCTGGTCATCCTGGATGTAAATGGCGTCGGAAGCGTTGTTGAACAGGCTTTTAAAGCTTTGTTCGGAAAGACGCAGATTCTCTTCCGTTTTTTTCCTTTTGGTAATATCCAGACCGAAGGCGATGAGGACGTCCCGGCCGAAGTATTGGCTGAGATAAAGGGAGAGCTCTTCCGTGTAGGGCTGACCTTTTTTGTTGATCCCCTTGTATTCAAACTTCTGATGCTTACCCCGGGCAACTTTCCGGAGGTGGTTCTTGATGTAGGCGATTTCCTGTTTTTTGCCCTGATGCAGTTCCTCTATGGTTTTGCCGATATAGTGTTCCTTGGAATAACCATACAGCTTTTGGACGCTTCGGTTTACATCCAAAAAGCGGCCGTCGGTATCCAGAATATAGATGGCGCTGGTGGCGTTATCGAAGAGCGCCCGGTAAGAGTCGGCCATCTCCCTGAGCAGGATGTGTGTCTTGTTTTGCTCCGTAACATCGGACAATACAAATTGTACCGCCTGTTTGCCATCCAGGCTGATGGCCACGGCCAGGGTCTCGATTTCCTTAATCTGTCCGTCAAAGGTTATCAGCTTATGCTGTTTGGACGGCAGAATTTCTTTCTTCTTGAGCCGTTCCTGTCTTTCGGCAACGCTTTCACGTGAATCGGGATGAATAAAATCGCTTATCTGTCGTCCGATGAAATCACTTTTGTTTTTGCCGGCGAACAGCTTTACCACCTGATCGTTTACAAAGACGATTTTTCCATCCTGGTGGATGCCTATAGCCAGGGGGGATTGATCCACCAGAATCCGGTAACGCTCCTCGCTTTCTATAACCTTGAGTTCCTGCTTTTTTTGATGGATGGCCCAACCGATATGGCTGGTGACAAATTCGAGGGTTTCCAGATCCCGCCGGTTGTAACGGGTATGTTCATCATAGGTTTGCGCGCAAACAACGCCGCTGATACCGGTAATATTTACAAAGGGGACGCCCATCCAGGTAACCGCCGGTTGTCCTATAGGCTCAATTTCACCCTTTTTAACCAGCCTCATATAGGCCTCTTTTTCTATCAGTAACGGTTTATTGCTGCGCCGTACCTTATCGGTCAATGAGTTCTTAAGTTTTTTCATGGTACGGGGGGAACGCTTGTCGAAGGCATCTTTACTATAAGGGAAATGGTATTTCCGTTTTTCGGTGTCGTATAAGGCGATATAAAAATTGTGGGCGTCAAACAGGCGGTTTATTTGTTTATGAATTTCCTCGAACAGCTTTTCCAGTGACTCCGCCTCGGACGAGGCGCGGGTTATTTTAAAAAGCACATCATTTAATTTTTCCTGATGCAAACGATCGGTTACATCATGGATAATGGAATAAAGCAGTATCCTTGAACCCATGGTTACCGGGCCGCTGAAAACCTCCACATCACGGATGGTACCATTGGCCAACCGGTGTTTAAACCGGAACTCCAGTTGCCGTCCGGATTTGGCGGCGGCCATCTTTTCCAATACCACCTTCCGGGGGCTGGTATTTATATCCAGTATGGAAAGGGTCAGCAGTTTATCCCGACTATAACCATAGAATGTACAAGCCGCCTGATTGGCCTGGACGATACGGCCGTCCACGGGGTCGATAATCAGCTTGACCGATTGGTTTGTTTCAAAAATTTCCCGGTAAGTCTGCTCCTTTTCCAGAAGTTCCCGCTCCAGTTTCAGGGTGGCGGTAATATCCTGCATCACTCCATACAAACGTTTTACCTTACCATTGACGACCTCTCTTTCAGCCATGGCCCGAACCCAGCGATGCTTACCGGAACGGGTTTTGATTTCCAGAACCAGGTCGAAAGGCACCCCTTCCGTTTCCAGCTTTTGGATAGCCCCGCTTAGTTTGGTCCGGCTTTCGGGACTGTAAAACTCCAGGGCCTGTTCAAAGGTAAGCTCCTGCCTGTAGTCCAATTCATAAACATCATAAAAGGTTTTTGAAAAATGGAGGCGGTTGTTCTCAAAATTTAATTCCCAACTGCCCAGATGGGCCAGATGTTCTATCTGTTGGTGAGTATTGTCGGTATTTCTTTCAAACAGGGTGCCGGAAGGGGCCTGTTCCGCGAGACGGGCGCGCAAACTATTTAGCTCGGCTATAAGTTCGGCCTTGGTTTTTCTGTGGTCATCCATAAGAGAATCCGGCATAAAAAGATGAAAGTATATAAAATTATATATCTAATCGGAAGGATATGCAAATAATTTATATGAAAGAAAGAAAGATTGGGCTGCCCCAAAAACAACCCAATCTAACGGTATGAAGGAGATATGACCCTCCTATACTTCGTCCCGGGAGCCTTATAGTGAAAAAATGTTAACAGGATGGTCAGATATTGGACAGTTTCTAATGTAATAATTTCCGGCAGGCCCCCGCCTGCACTTTTATCGGATGTGGCCGGAGTGGTGTGGTTTACTTATTGGTAAATTCGAATTCACAATAGGGGTCGCCCTTGGCCACACATTTTGTTTCCCGGGAATGAAAGGCACTGTGCGAGCGAAAAACCTCGTTGTAGTAAGCCTTGTCCAGTATGGGTTCTTCAGTGATATCCCCCTTGTATATGAGGTTCATGATGGCCGCGGCCGCCCCTTCCGCCGTATAGCATTTAGGCGCATGGGCCACGCCGAAGTAGCGCCGGTAGCTTAGGGCCTCGGTACTGTTATAAACATGAAGCACCAAACGTTCACCGGGCTTTAGCTCATTAATATGCCAGTGCCCCCAGCCCAGGGCATTTATTATCGAGACAATACCGTATACCCAGTCTTCCCGGGAATTTAACAAAGGTTGAACCAGGGTTTTCCAGATATCTGAGGTCATGATACCGCCAAAGGTGTTAAATCCGCAAACATGGCCGGATTCCACCAGCAGGGGCCGGGCCAGCCCCTGAAAACCGCCGGTTTCATCCAGGGCCTGTTCAAAGCGAAAGGCAATTTTTCCATAATATTCTGCCGGCAGGTAGGTCAGATAAACGCCAAAGGCTTCGATCAGACCATTGGGTGCGGAATGTGGCAGACTTTTGAGCATTTCACGGGTAATGTCCCGGCAGGGAAGTCCCGTATCATAAACCGGATTTGGGGGAGTCGTGATGTTGATGTCTTCTGCTCCCTGATCGAGATTCTGAAAATATTCTGCCTCATCCACAGGGGTGGCGGTAAACTGGAAAATACTGTTTTTTAGATGTACATCCACCGTAAAGGGCTTGTTGTATATAAAAGATAAAACACCGGCAATATAACCCTGGGTAAACACATGAGCCATGGATTCGGATTTGTTGAAGCGGATTTGCCAGCCCAGATGGTAGTGTGAATGAGTGGATTCAATGGTTCCGCCATCGGCTGTCAGTGTGGACAGGTCAAGGAGCCCGAGACCCATGGTGTGATAAATGCTACCGGCCGTTTCCAGCACACGGGCGGCCTCCCGGGGGCTGCCTTCGGGGAAAAAACCGGCCAGCAGGCTGAAGGCGGTTTCCGCCGCGGCGTTGAACTGGATATCAAAGCCCGGAATGTACTCCGGGAGTAAGATGGTGTTTTGCAGTTCGATGTTAAAGTGATTGCAATGGAGCAATACGGAATGATTTTTTAAAAGGTGATGGCCGCTTTTGCCATCGTGTGTAATGTGTAGATTATTTTCCATCTTCTTCCTCGTTCGTCCAAATTTTTTCCGGTAAGGGGCGTCCGATCACGGATTCACATGCAGTGATAAGCTTCTGTATAAACTGCTGATCGCGGGTCTCTTCCAATTGGAAAAAATCATTATAACTGTTTACCTGGTTTCGTTTTAAAATATCAGGGGGGATTTTAAGCATTATACGTAATATGGTAAGTTCATTGAATTTGTCGCTGCCGGATTCTTCTTCGATCACTTCCAACAACTTGCGGATATTTAAATGATCCCTGTCTTCATGGATATTCTCTTCAGCCCCGTTAGTGTCCGGAACTTCCTCTTCAAAAAGTGTTTCATTTGTATTCTCCTGATGGTCCGTCTCCGTCGCTTCCAGGCTAAGATTATCGCCGGGGAGATTTAATCCGGCCAGCACACGTAAGATCAGCATATGCAGGTCTTTCTTGACAGAGCCACCGGGGTTTCTTAGCAATTTGGTAATAAAATATTGCAAAGCGTCTTCCGCGGCAATCTTTATATCGTAAATCTCATCATCCCGGATACTGAAAATTTCGGGAAAAGAGTCATCCGTATGCAGCAGGTGTTGCAGGTCATCATAGACTTTTTTGTCGAACTTTGTTTTGACCTCATGGGTGATTTGCCGGATAGCCTCTATATATTGTGAGATTTTAATTTTATTTTGATTGTATAAATCCAGTCCCACGGAAAGGTTTTTGATCTTGTCTATATAATACTGTACAAAATCATCCTTGATCATAACACCATGCTGGGGGGCAATCATAACCGGTTCAGGATCAACCTTTAATATTTCAGATATGGCGTTTTCGATAGCCGTGTTGGTCGGCATGTAAATTTGCTGAAATATTTTAATGCCGGGCCATGACTTTTCGGTCGCAAAAAATCCGGGATGTTCCGTAAGACCGCCAAAAAAATCTCCACTGAAAAGTATTCGCTCCGAAACGTCATACAGGGCGCAGGCGCCGCGGAAATGGCAATAAGGCGTCGGGACAAAGGTGAGCTTATGACCGGTGATCATTTTGATCGAGCGGCTTTTAAATTTGTCGACGGCAATAAATTTTTTAGGATTTAATCCGTAAAAGCGGATTAATCTCCATGTATCCTCCGTGGTGATAATCTGCATGTTGGGGAAATAACGTTGAAAAAAGAGGGCATTGTAGCCTACATCAGGATCCTGATGGTTTATAAAGGCAAAGTGTATCTTAAAGTCTTTGCCCAGAACGGTTTTCAGGTTTTGTTCTATAATGTCAAAGTCCGTAGGTGGACCCGGATCAATGAGCATGTTTATTTTGCGGTTATCTTTCTCAAAGATGCGCAGATAAACGTTCATCTCCAGGTCAAAGCCCGTTTTTTTACCTATCCAATAAATATTATGCGCAATCTCAAACGGTTTGGTGTTGTCCATACTGGTTTGATTTGTGATGTTCATGTTTTTCCACCAGGGTTTTCGTTAATGGTTGTTTCCAAAGTTGGTGAGATCGTATTGAAAAAAAACTCACAGTCCAATGGGCCTTGGTACTGAATCAAAAAAGTGTGCCCCTTGACCAGAGTGATTATAAAACAGCCACTTTCAAGGTTCCACTTTGCTGATTTAATTTGATGGTCTTGGTCAAAACGTAAATCGTTGATCATGTTAAGCATGGATAAAAACAACTCCATGTCCCTGTTGTTTTCCTCCTCCATAAGAGAAGGGGAAAATAAAGTATCGGCTTCGGGGGTGAGCAATACACAATGCCTGACACCCTCAATACTTGTTATGGCCATGAGGATGTCACTATTCATTGTTCACTCCTTGCCAAAGGGAAAGCAGGGCCTGGCATCCCTCTTCACTGTTAAACAAAAAGGCCATGTCATGACTCTGGTACTTTAACATTAAAATCACCTGGTTATTGGTCAGCTGCAGGCTGGTGTAAATAATCCGGGCTCCAAAGTCTTCGACAAGCTGATGGTTCATTTTGTGCAGGTTGATTAACAAGGTGTCCAGACCATTGCCGGAACGGTTGCGTACCGCTTTCCAGGCTCCCCTGAAGATAAAGATCTCCCTTAGATCTTTAAATTGACTGAATATCTTTTCAAATTTTTCTGTGGAGAAGGTATCCTTTAAAGGTTCGGTCTCCTGCTTAAGAAACATCCGGACAGCCTGAATGTTTAGTTTCCCCCTTGAGATAAGAAAAGTATAACTTTTCCATTCCTGGAGCATATCGAATTCGGTACTTAGTTCCCGCCCCTCGCCGGCATGTTCCAGCAAGCCGTTTTCAAAAAACAGCGTTGTTTCCAGCGCGGCGTTTTGAAAATAGACATAGCCGGTTAGTTTTTCCATGGCGCAATATTCAAGAACTTCAGGCGGGGACAGGGTGTCCTTGTTTCCCGTAAGCAAAATATTGGAAGTTAGATGATTCAGGGCGATGTTTTTTAGTATGGATTGCAACTTGGATACAAAGAGATTGGTATTGACCGGCTTATCGAAAAAGTCAATCGCCCCTAAAGCAAAAGCCTCTTGCCGCAGCGCATCATTGTTGGCCGCGGATAAAAAAACAAAGGGAATACGGGCCAGATCCGGTTGTTTTTTTACGGTTTTCAATAAATCGATACCCGACATGTCACCCATCATAACATCTGAAATCACCAAGTCGATTTTTTCTCCGCTCGCCTCAAGATAGCTCAACGCTTTTCCCGGGTCGGTAAACCCCTGAACCCGGTAGTTTTGTTTCTCCAGAATTTTCGTCAGAATCTTTATCGTAAATGGATGGTCATCCACGATAAGGACATAATATTCAGATTGTAGCATATCGAAATACTTTCGACACGGAATCGGTTTAATTTAACGGCTTAATACTTATTTCGGGGACAAAAATACAGTATAATATAAAAGATGTTTTTGTCTTAAACAAAAAGTATTCGCTTTGTTTAAGAGTTGCATACCACATTAGGTTGTTTAAGAGTTGCATACCACATTAGGCTGGTATTTACTGTCAGGTAAAAAAAGCTCCGGAGAACCGGAGCTTTTAAGTACCAGAGGTGGGACTCGAACCCACACGGGATTGCTCCCACCGGATTTTGAATCCGGCGCGTCTACCAATTCCACCACTCTGGCAAGAACACAAGTTTTAGAGAGCGGGGTTGCTGCCATCCCGATTATCTCGGGACGCGTCTGTCAATTCCACCACTCTGGCAAGAACACAAATTTTAGAGAGCGGGGTTGCTGCCATCCCGATTGTATCGGGACG
>WGCN01000112.1 GCA_015493745.1 Calditrichales bacterium | reverse complement strand
GCTAAAGGGCGGCGTTAAAACCCAATCCTGGCAATGGGTGTTCGTTCATACCCGAATCCCTTGCAACGGATTGCGGGCAATATTCACCTCCCAACGCTCCACCCGGATGAATCCGGGGGTTAACGCCATTGCCCTCCCCTGCCCCCTCCCCGACGGTTGGGGAGGGGCAGGGCGTGGGGCTAAGACGCCGTTTATCAAAGAGCCTCCCCGCTTTTTCACCCTTTTTCTGTCCTGTGATCCTTTTTTTATAATCTTGCGCTGACTATGGAACGAGCATGTTATATACTAAGTCCGTAAAAAGCATGGATGACTATGTCTGTTAAAAATTTACGCATAATTTCCCTCACGCTGCTTCTGGCCGGTTTGATCGGTTATATATGGATGTACCGGCAAACCGAGCAGGCCCTTGTCCAAAAACAACTGGTCCTGCAGACCATTCACAAAAATTACCTGAACAATATCCTCGAACACCTGCAGCAGGAGATAGATGACTTTACCCAAATGGAAAAACAGCTTAGCGATCCGGCCACCGGCTCGCTAAAAAACAACCTGCTTCCCTCGGGACTGAAGGGGCGGCCCTCCCGGGCCATAGAAGGCGCCCTGATCCTGGATGACAATCTGGACGTGCTTTATGAGCGCGGTCCCAGGCTGTTTACAGACAGCCGGGGCTTTTGCCTGCTTACCGACGCCAGTTCGGAAGGGGTTTACACCTGTCCTATTTATAAAAATACGGTTCTATACAGCTATCTGAAACGGGAGATTAACAACAAAATCTACAATATTATCTTTTACCGGGCGGTAAATGACAGCCTGGCGCGGGAGATGGAAGCCCTGACCGGCATCCCTGTGGCCTTTATGGGCGTCGATGATCCGGCCCCGCAACGGGAGGGCTACGAAATAAAGGAGCTGCTGTTGACCGACGTCAACAATCAGCCCCTGATAAAACTGGCCTCATATTTCCCCACGCGGGAAAGCCACCATTTGCAGAGATTGCAGATAGTCGTGCTGCTCATTTTGGTTATGCAGGGGCTGGCATTGTGGGCCACCGACAATTTGGGGGAAACCGCCGGACTGGCCGCGCGCCTGAAAGAGAAAAATGATAAGATTCAAAAAATTTCACGGCAACGGGAAACGTTGGTGCGCGTTCTCAGCCATGATCTGAAGAACTATCTGACGCGCATATTGGGACAAACCGAACTGGCCCTGATGGAAACGGGCCTTAGCGCATCCCTGACTAAAAGGCTAAAAAAGATTCGTGAATCCGTGGACAGACAAACGGAGCTGATAAGCACCGTCAGCCGCCAGGTGGCCCTGGAAAGCGGCAAACTGCAGTTGGATATCCGTGAAGTTAAAATAGAGGCCCTGTTGCACGAGGTGCGGGATATCTTTGCCGAACGGCTTGAGCAAAAACAGCTCTCCCTGGAGATCGACAACCGGCTTAACGGTCATCATCTGTTGGTAGATCCGCTGAGCTTCAATCAGAATGTTCTCGGCAACCTGGTCAGCAATGCCATAAAATTTTCTTTTCCCGGAGAGTCCATCCATATCCGCTCCCGCGTTGAAAACGAAAAGTTTGTGCGCATTGAAATCGAAGATCACGGCATGGGCATTCCCGAGGAACTGCGGCGGAACATTTGGGATGAAAATAAACGCACCCACCGTCCCGGCACCTCGGGCGAGGAAGGAACGGGCTTTGGCATGCCGCTGGCCAAAAAATTCACCGAGGCCCAGGGCGGCTCCATCCATATCGAAAGCGAAAGCATCGATGAGAACACGGAGCGTCACGGTACGCGGGTTATTCTAAAAATCCCCTATAACTGAGCCTGTCAGGCGCTGTCCCCCAAACAGGTGCCCACCTTACGGGCGGCGTCCAGCCAGGGATGATCCAGGGGAATGTACTTCCTTTGACCGGCCACCTCTTCCAGTGCCACCACTTCCGTGCTTTCGCCGCGAATAGCCACCATTTTGCCAAAGTTTTTTTCTTTTATATAACGGGCGCAGGCCGTACCCAGGTGTGAGGCCAGCACCCGGTCGCGGGCGCTGGGCGTGCCGCCCCGTTGCAGATGACCCAAAATGG
>WGCN01000111.1 GCA_015493745.1 Calditrichales bacterium | reverse complement strand
GAAGTCATGGCAGGGAGATAAAATTCCGCCAATGCTTTTGGTTCTTTTGGCGAAACAAAAGAACGAAGAAGGGTCATTGTTATGGCAAAGCACCGCCGGGAAGGCCGCGCCGAAGCTTGGGTAAGAATATGACATATGACAAATGACAAATGAAATAAAAAATACAAAAAGGATGGCTGAGGGGCCGGTTGGTGAGCCTTTGGCGTGAGTTCTCCGGAGTCACTTCTTTGTAAGCCCATAACACGCTTACGGGATAAAAGGCGGAATTTTCGGGTGAGCGGGTGGCAATGCCTGAAGTCATGGTAAGGAGATAAAATTCCGCGGATGCTTTTGGTTCTTTTGGCGAAACAAAAGAACAAAGAAGAATCATTGTTATGGCAAAACACTGCCGGGAAGACCCCGAGTGTAAAAATTAGAGTCTTTGTGCCTTAGTGTCTTTGTGTGGTTAATAAAAAGGAAATGCAAGACCAGGGGGGGCAATAAGGTTGTTTCTTTTTAAGAGCCTTTTTTCTACTAAGGTTTGTAAAAGAGAGATAAGGTTTTTCAAATCATTGGCTGTTTCTCTGGGACTTCAAAGGTAAAAATCACTCACCGCCTAAGGGAAAAAGGCGGAATTTTCGGGTGACCGGGTGGCAATGCATGAAGTCATGGTAAGGAGATAAAATTCCGCGAATGCTTTTGGTTCTTTTGGCGTAACAAAAGAAAAAGGAAGAACCTTTGTTTGGCTAAAACCGACCGGACAGGAAAGAGCCGCCGGGATAAATTTCAACATTCTCCTTTTCCCGCGTGATATTTTTTTCGTAACTTCTTCTCTTAGGATAAGTTAGGAGAATTAGATGCCCCTGGTACCCGATCACATAAAAAATCTCATTCCTTACAAGGCGGGAAAATCTATTGCCGAAATCGCCCGCGACTATAAACCGCGCAAAATAGTCAAGCTGGCCTCCAATGAAAATCCGCTGGGGCCCTCGCCCGAAGCCATTAAGGCCGTTCAGGCCTGCCTGGGCTCTTTACACCGCTATCCCAATCCCGTCAGTCACGATCTGCGGGGCGCGCTGGCCCGCCGCTTTGACGTGCTGGAGGAAAATGTGATCACCGGGCATGGTTCCGAAGGCATCATGTCGGTCATCATGCGTACCTTTCTGCTGGATGATGAAGAGGCGCTGACGTCGGAAGGTACTTTTATCGGCTTCCGCGTGCTGGCCCAATCCCGGGGCATCAAGCTGCGCACCGTGCCGCTGAAGGATTACCGGATCGATCTGGCCGCCATGGCCGGGGCCATTAATGATAAAACCAAGATCGTTTACCTGGCCAATCCCAATAATCCCACAGGTACCATTTTTACGGTAAAGGAGTTCCTGACCTTTATGGAGCAGGTACCGCCCCATGTGCTGATCATCATGGATGAGGCCTATTTTGAATTTTGCTATGAGAATCCCGTCTACCCCGATTCCATGAAATACCGTCTGGACAATGTGATCACCCTGCGCACCTTTTCCAAGGCCTATGGCCTGGCCGGTATTCGCATCGGTTACGGTTTTGCCCGGGCCGAGGTGATCAACAACCTGATGAAGGTCAAGCTGCCCTTTGAACCCGGCATTCCCGCTCAGGTGGCCGGCCGGGCGGCCATGAAAGACGAAGCCTGGCTCAAAGCTTATATCGATTTAAATAAAAAGGGTTTGGCTTTCTTCTATGATCTGTTTGACCGTCTGGGGTTGCGTTATATTGAATCCCAGGCCAATTTTGTAACACTGGTGATGGATAACGGGGAGCAGGTGGAGCGCATCAATGAGGAACTATTGAAAAAAGGTGTTATCGTCCGGCCGTTGGCCGCCTTTGGCCTGCCGCAATGTTTGCGCATAAATACCGGTCTGGAAGAGGAGAATGCCTATTTTGCCGAGATGCTGGAGAAAGTGTTGTAAATGGAGCGATGTTGTGCTTTTCAGGAAAACGGAGGCTAAAAAGTGATCATATTCAGAATAAATAGCTTCTTTTCTTGACATAATTTTTAGAAATGCCGTATATTGCTTACATAAATCGTGCCAAAATGAAATGAATCACTATGAATAATATCTTTCTGGGTCAGAATTTACGGATGGAGCAAAAGCTCACGCCGCAGCAGATTTTGCTGTCGACGCTGTTGCAATTGCCCCTGTTGAGTCTCGAGCAGCGCATAAAAAGCGAACTGGAACAGAATCCCGTACTGGAAGAAGGCGACGATGAAGAGAATGCCGATGAGATCGTGACCGAAGACCAGGCCGAGGTTAAAGAGGTGGTCGATGAACTGGAGATGATGGACAAGAACGGCGCCAGCGAGGATTATGACGTCAAAGAACTGGAAAAAGCGCAGGACGACTCCAACATCGAGGATCTGTTCAAGGATGAGGACACCTTTGAGATAAGGATTCCCAAGGATAAAAATGTAGAAGAGTTTGACCGGCCCGAGGTAAGCCAGAGTTCGCTGGTGGAACATCTGTTGGAGCAGATGCATGAATTGCGTTTCAGCGAACAGGAACGTGAAATTGCCGAACATCTGATCTGGAATATCCGTGATGACGGTTATCTGGACAATCAATTGGATCTGCGTGAAGTGGCCGAACAGTTTGCCGTTTCTCCGGAAAAGGTGGTGAGCATCCTCCGGCAGATTCAAAAACTGGAGCCGACCGGCGTTGGCGCGCGGGATTTGCGTGAATGTCTGTTGGTGCAGTTGGAGGATCAGCGCCTGCCCGACCCCGTGGCCATCGAGATAATCCGTGATCATTTTGAGGATTTTAAGAACAAGCGTTACGATAAACTGCTTTCCGCCCTGGATATCGACAAGGAACGGCTGCAGGAAGCCATTGGAGAAATTCTGCATTTAAACCCCAAGCCGGGAGAGGGTCTGTTTGACAGCCGTACCAATTACATCATTCCCGATTTTATCGTGGAAAAGGTGGACGGCAAGTTTGTGGTCACCCTCAACGACTGGAATGTACCGCCTCTGCGCATCAGTCCCACCTATAAAAACATGCTGATGGATAAAAAAAATACCGATACGGAAACCCGCAGCTACATCCGTAAAAAGGTGGAAAATGCCCGCTGGTTTATCAATTCCATCTATCAGCGTAAAATGACCATGCTCAAGGTGATGGAAGCCATAATCCAGAAGCAGTACGATTTTTTTGAAAAAGGACCGGATTATATTAAACCCCTGATCATGCGCGAGATCGCCGAGATGATCAATATGGATATTTCAACCGTCAGCAGGGTGTGTAACGGTAAGTATGTTCAAACCGATTACGGCGTCTTCGAACTGAAATACTTTTTTAACGAACGCATTGAAAACGAGGATGGCGAGGAGATTGCCACCCCCCGTATAAAAAAACGCATAAAAGAGATCGTAGAAGAAGAAAACCCCAAAAAACCGCTGAGTGACGATAAGATATCGGCCATGCTGAAACAGGAGGGCTTTCCCATCGCCCGGCGCACGGTGGCCAAATACCGGGAACAGCTCGGTATTCCGGTGGCCCGTTTACGCCGGGGACTGTAACATTCCTCGCCGGTTTACTTTATGTCATGGATAAAAACGATCATTTCGATCAATATTCCATTAATCATTTTAATCATTTGATCGATTGCGGTCTTACCGGAATAGTATCCTTTTCCGGTATGATGGCGGTAACAACCGATAAGTTTGAAAGAAGTAGTCAATGATTCATATCCGGAATGCGGAAGAGATAGAACTTCTGCGTAAAAGCGCGCAACTGGTCAGTAAAACCCTGGGACTGATTGCCGAAAAGGTTGAGCCGGGGGTGACCACGCTGGAACTGGACCGCCTGGCGGAAACCTTTATCCGCGATCATGGCGCCAAGCCCTCTTTTAAGGGCTACAACGGATTTCCCTACACGCTGTGCATGTCGCGTAACGAAGAGGTCGTGCACGGTTTCCCTTCCAGGGTTCCCCTGAAGGAGGGGGATATTATTTCGGTGGATTGCGGGGCCCTGTGGAACGGCTATCACGGTGACCATGCCTATACCTTTGTGGTGGGTCATGTCCCCCTGCCGGTGTTGAAGTTGCTGCAGGTGACCAAGGCCAGCCTGGACCTGGGCATTGCCCAGGCCCGGGCGGGCAATACCATCGGCGATATCTCCCACAGCATTCAGCAACATGCCGAGGCGCATGGCTATGGCGTGGTGCGGGAGTTGGTGGGGCACGGTGTGGGCCGGGAACTGCACGAAGAGCCGCAGGTACCCAATTACGGTCGGCCGGGCAAGGGGCCGCGCCTGAAAAACGGTATGGTGTTGGCCATCGAACCTATGATCAATATGGGAACGAAAAATGTGATCCAACTGGATGACGGCTGGACGATCATCACGGCGGATAAAATGCCCTCCGCCCATTTTGAACATGATGTGGCCATTGTAAACGGCCGGCCGGATCAGCTTTCAACCTTTGACTTTGTGGAAGAGGCCCTGCGCAAAAAAGGCGCGGTAGTGATTTAATTAAACACGTTGGAAAAAAACATGAAAATAGCTGTGGACTTTGACGGTACCATCGTTGAACATAAATATCCCGAAATCGGCAAGCCGATCCTTTTTGCCTTTGAAGCCCTGAAGGAACTGAACAAACGCGGCCATAAGCTCATTCTATGGACCTATCGCAGCGGCAGGGAACTGGATGAGGCGGTAGAGTTCTGCCGCAGGAACGGCGTTGAGTTTTACGCCGTCAACAAAAGTCATCCCGACGAGGAGTTTGATATCAATGAAATGAGCCGCAAGATCGACGCGCAATTGTTTATTGATGACCGCAACGTGGGCGGCTTTCCCGGCTGGGGCGCCATATTGCATGAATTGCACCCCGAGGATTTTGGCGTGGAGCACGAACCCCAGAGTTTTATGGATAAGTTGAAATTGGCCTGGCGGGATATAACCTCGTAAGCCTTAAACCTCAGGTGAATTTTTTTACGGCCTCATCCGAGGAATCGACAATATCGATAATCTCATTCAGTTTGGTGATGTCAAACACCTTTTTGACGCTGGCATTGACCGAGCTAAGCTTCAAATCACCCTTTCCCTCGCGTACGGCGCGCAGGGCGCGGATGATGCCGCCGATACCCAGGCTGGTGATCATACTGACATTTTTCAAATCCAGCACGATTTTGCATCCGTTCTTCTTCAAAACAGCCATCAGTCTTTCATGAAGTTTGTCGGTATCTTCCTTGTGGGTCAGATTGCCTTTGACGGCCACAACCGTTACATCACCTTTTACGGTTTCAACAAAGTGCACGTTTTTCTCCCGTGTAAATCAGTTTATGTGAAAAATCAGGTAAGTATTCTTTTCTTCGTCCCTTTTTTTGAAATGTACAGTTGTTAATGAAAAAATTGTCAGGCCTGCCCTAAATTGCCTAAACAATTGTTAAAAAAGGGTGTGGCGGATGAAGGCTTGGGTTGCTTTTTTTGCTGGATTTGAATTTATGGCCCCCTTTGCCTTAAACTGTTTAAGAAACAAAACCAGGAGGTGACCAGATGCTGACCGATCCCATCCAGAGCAATAAACTTAAGGCCATGGAGTTTTATGACCTGATGTTTAACCAGTGCCGTCCGCGCCAGGCCATAGAAAAATTTGCCGGGGATGTCTATATCCAGCATAATCCCCACGTGGCCGATGGTAAGGAGGCTTTTATCGAGTACTTTGAGCGCATGGCCCGCGACTATCCCGGAAAGAAGGTGGAATTTAAACGGGCCATTGCCGAGGGCGATTTTGTGGTTTTGCATTGTCATCAGAGCTGGCCCGGCGATCATGAATATGCCGGTATCGATATCTTCCGTTTTGATGAGAACGGGAAGATTGTGGAACACTGGGATGTGCTGCAAATTCTTCCCGAAACCATGGCCCATGATAACGGCATGTTTTAGGGAAACCTTTGTCCCGGCCCGGCGCCGCAACGGATCAGCCGTAGAGCAGCGCCAGTCGGTTCAGTTCCCGTAAAAGCCGGTCGGTAAAATCTTCGTCGCCGGCCCGGGCGTCAAAGTCCGGGTTTAGCAGAATAATGCTGGCCAGACACTCTTCATAACGCCCCAGGGCAAACTGACTGAGCGCAATGTTCAGGCGAAGATCATTTTTATCCAGAGCGGGGTCCAGCGAAAAACGATAGTCCGGGTTTGCCGCCAGCACACGCTTGCCGAGACGAATGGCTTCCCCGTAGTTTTTCTTTTGGGCATATTCCAGTAAGCTTAGCCCGGCCCGGGCGTCGGCCTGGCCGTTGTCAAAAGCCAGACTTTGAATCAGATCCCCATAGCCGGGATCGTCTCCCTCAAGACGCATTTTACTAAAACCGGAACCCATAAAGGCTTCGGCATACAGGGCGCTGTTGCTTTTGCGGGTCACCAGCAGAAAATAGCCCCGCGAGGTCTCATAGTCTCCCTCCCGGAAAAAGGCGCGGGCGCGTTCCATGGCCGTCTCCGCCCCCAGCGGTGTGACCGTAAGCGAAAAATCGGTTTCCCTGAACACCGAGGGTGACTCGCTGCGCAGGGTGAGCCGGGCGCTGCCGGTTAAGCCCAATTGGATTGTTAACAACAGCAGGTCGCCGTCAACCTGCGCGGTAACCAGGGAGGGGTTGCTGTTGGCGGTTATGCTGTGCTGCAAAACGCGGTTCTCCTGACCGCTGACTTTAAAGGTCTCCCGTAAGTTGATGCCATAGCTTTGCAGACCTTCTTCGATAACAATATCCTCAATCGTGCCCTCGATCGGGGCATAATCGGAAAACTCGATAACGGTTTTTTTACAGGCGATGGTTATCAACAGGATCGCCGGAATCAGAAAAAGCTTTTTCATTTTTATCTCCCTGAAAGCAATTTATTTAAGCAAAATCATTTTACGGGCCGTGATAAAGGAGCCTGCCTGCAGGCGGTATATGTAGACCCCCGAGGCCAGCGTCCGTCCGGCGGCGTCCCGGCCGTTCCATTGCAGGGAATGGAAGCCTGCTTCCATTTCCCCCTCGGCCACGACGCTTACCCTTTGCCCCAGCATGTTGTAAACCTCCAGTTTTACATCGCTTTTTCGCGGCAGGTCAAAGCGTATGTTGGTCACCGGGTTAAAAGGGTTGGGATAATTCTGGTGTAAAGCGAAAATCTCCGGTAACACCACCCGCCCGGGATCGTACAGGACGCCGTACACCGCGCCGGCCTCCACCCGCGCCCTCAGGCGGCCCCGGTCAAAACGGCCGCCGGCGTAAATCCATTCCCCTTCCTGCTCATCAAGACGGTAAAGGGCGACTTTTCTCTGTTCCTCCTCGCTCAGACCCATGGCGGGCAGGGCGATGGTCAGATCGATTTTTCCGCTGAATCCGTCGGGGGAATAAAAACGGTAGGCCGAACTCATGGCCTGTCGCTCCCCGGCCGTGGTGGCGGCGGGGATCACTTCCGTAAAGAGCAGCGCGTCCTGACGCGCTTCCGCGGCGCTGACGCTGTAGGAGGCGCTGCTATCCACTACCGCCGTTAGCGCCGCGCCCTTGCTCAGGCTTTGCAGGTTCAGTGTCTTTACCTCGCGGGTACTGTTGTTGCCAAAATCGGTTGCCACTATGTAAAAGGAACTGGAACCTTCGGCGCTCAGCGTGTGGGAGGCCCGGTAGATATGATTGTCGGCGTCAAACAGGGTTGTGGCCAGCGTGTTTTCCCGGCCGCCGGGCGAGGTTACCAACACAAACGGCGGCGCGGAGAGCGGCTCGCTGGAGGAGATATAGAGGGTGACAAAACGTTTCAGCCCCGGAGCGCTGGAATAGTGAAACGCCGATGTGAGCGTTGGGCTGGTTTCATCCTTAACGGTAAGGACATAGGGTACGCTCAGGTTGCCCAGGACTTTGTCCTGTTCAAAAAGAATGCGCTCCCTTACCGTATAACTCTGCCGTCCGTCGCTGATGACAAAGCGCACGGAGTCGTTTGAGGCGGGCCGGTTGTAGATGGTCAGGAAAAGCATGGCTTCCGTTCGTCCCTCAACCCTTTGCAGGGTTCCCTTTCCGCGCGGTTCATCATCAATATAGGCGCTGACGGTAAAAGTGGTGTCCCGGCTTAAGATGCCGCCCAGTTGCAAAACGCCAATCAGGTTCATGCCGGACTCAAAGGCATGGGGATTAAGCGCGTCATCGGCGGCGGGACCGGCATTGACGAGGGTGGGTATGTTCCCCGGCAGAGTGACGGCGGCGGTGGATTCATACTTCAGCGTGCCGTTGGCGGAGGTCTTGAGCAGGTAGCCCTGTCCCGGACGCAGCTCCCGTAAATCGCCCCGCCAGTTACCGGAGGCGGCGTCATAGACGGCAAAGGCTTCCCGGCTTTTTATCTGATCTCCCGCCGCGGCCGAATATCCCCGGAGGGCCGTTGACAACTCCCGGGTTTCGTTGGGCAGATAACCGATCCAGTTCCACCCCGCGCTCAGATTCAGGATGGTTTCATCCGCGGCAACGCTGTTGCCGGCAAAATCGAGATTTTGAGCCTTTTGGAGACGTAAACGGTAGGAAAGCCCCTTTTCAATCGTGTTCAGGTTGCCTGTCCATCCCAGATTTTCGGAATAAACGGCTATGGCGGTCTGGCTTTTGATCACATCCCCCTCGGTGGCCCGCAGATTGGCCAGTACCGTGTTGACGGACATATCTTCCTGTTCCACGTTAAAGGATATCCAGTTCCAGCCGCTTTCCGCGGGGATCTCTTGCGTGCGTCCCCTGGGGCGCAGGGTTAGCGGACTTTGCAGCTCGCCCAGCGTGCCGTTGTCGGAGAAGAGCGCGCTTTCTTCCACAAAACCCGAAAGCGCCCCCTTACCGGCGTCCCACACCTTAAAGGTCAGTGTTTCACCGGATGGATTGTTGCTGTAGACGGTGATAAAGGCAAAATATCCTTCATCTTCCACATATTGTAAATTGGCCCGGCCGCGGAGTTCGCCATCGCTAAAGACGGCCACGATATCCTTGTCATTCTCCGAGAAGCCCTGTTCCGTGACAACCCGGGCGATGATGTTCATCGAATATTGATAGGCCGAAGGGGTAACATTCCAGTCCGGGGGACGGGTAATGACTTCCGCCGAGACATACAGCGGATCATCCGCCTGATCCGTAACGCCCAGGAAGAGGGTGTCCGTATAAGCGCCCCTGTTCAGCGAGGCGGGCAGGGTGAAGGTAATCTCCCTTTGCGCGCCGGATTGAAGCGTGCCGGAGGCGGGATCGGCCTGAAGCCAGAAGGGCAGATCCTTTATGTCAAAGGATCGCGCCGTGCCGGAGGTGTTGGTGATTATTGCCGTAAAGGAGGCGGAACCGCCCTCATACTGACTGACCGTCGCCTGCGGGTTGAGCCAGTATACGGCATTTTGGTTGACGGTGAAGGACCAGCGGACCGACTCTTTTTGCGGATTGCCGTTTAAATCCGTAAGACCAGAAACCGTGGCCGTCAGTGTGTGGCCCTCCAGCGAGCTTAGCGGCACGGCGGGGGTGATGACAATGCTGTTTTGGTTGCAGGCATAACCGTGGGCCACCTCCTCGCCGGTCGTTTCATCCCGCAGACGGATGTTTGAATCGCGGATTTCGGAGCAATCGAGATCGGCGGTGAAGGCGACGGTAATATCCTCGCCGATATTCAGCACGCGATCGGCGGGCCGGGGCTGCCCGAACACATAAAGCGTGCCGCGGTCGATCACTCCGGTGGCAATGGCGGAATAGTTTACCCCCCCGGCGCCGCAATTGGAAACCGCCCGTAACTCATATTCTCCGTCCGCCAGGTGGGCAACATTCCATTTCAGAGAGACATAATTATCGGGCAGATCGCCCTTTTCCCAGCTTTTGGCGGTTTTCCAGGCTTCGCCGGCGGCGCGGTATTGCAGGCTTATCTTGTTCAGCTCCGGGTTGTCCTTTTCGTAGTTGCGCAATACCACCAGCAGCGTATCCTTATCGCTCTGATTCACCAGCCATTTGTTTATCGGACGGTACATCTCCACCGTGGGGCAGTCGTTGCGGAAATTCACGGAAAAGGAAACGGTTTCCGAACGGGAGCCGTCGCAGGGGGAAGAGAGTTGCAGTTGCAGATTGTTGTAGCTGTAGGCGATGGGCCCCCGTTCCACGGTCATGGTGGCTGATATCTGTTGACCGGCGGGGATGGTATAGGTGAGTCCCTTTTCAACGACCACGCCGCCCACGCGGATGATAGCCCCGTCGTAATTGCTGGATTGTACCACGGACAGTTCGTAGTCCCGCGTTTCACCGCTTTGGCTGGCGTTACCCAGGTTGAGGATAAAGGTGGCCTTGCCGTTGGGGTCTACATTATCCTGCCGGTAGGTATTCAGGGAGATTTTCGGTTCATCGCGCGGTTGCGTGCCCGGTTCAAAGGGACAACTGCTGGTTCCCGAAGCCAGCTTAAATATCGGCGTGCCGTAAATAGGATCATTCCCCACGTCAACGGTAAAAAAGTCGCCGGTATCGTCATCGCCCAAAACATAGCCCACGGTGGTGCTGCTGGTAAACTGTTTTTCGTTTGCTTCGGTGCTGGCCCAGCGGAACTTGGCGGCCACGCCGTATTCGCTTTCATTAATCTGATCAAAGCGAAACCCCAGCCCCACTTTTACCTCGGCATCGATGAAGGCGGTAAATTCGTAGCTGTGGGTGCTGTCTTTGCTGGTGGTTTTGCTATACTCCCGGCTGGTGCCGCCGCTAAAGGATATGTTCTGCGTTGTTTTGGCATTGGCAATGGTGCGGCGGTTGTCCTCTACAACCTGTTGCCAAACGTCGATATAGGTGGCCAGCAGTTTGGCCGAATCGGGCGAGGCCAGACTTTTTAAGGTTTTTAGATTGGGGATCAGGGTATTTTCAATGTGATTAATGGTATAGAAATAGGTTGTGGCAAACTCACCGGCGCCCCAGGCCAGGGATGTATCCTGAACAACCTGGCAGTTTTCCTCATCCCAGTCGATGACGTCGGTCAGGGAATAGATCATGTTAAAGGAGCCGCCCATAACGATGTCGCCGCTTTCACCGGTAAAGGTGTCCCCGGTAAAATCAGGGTCGGCGGAAGTGCTCACCCTCTCCGAGAAATTCCAGGAGGTGACAACCACATCGCTCGTTTTATTATCGCGGCCGGCCAGGAACTGACCCTCCGTGTGTATAAAACCGCCAATGGTGCCCACAAAAGGAACCTTTACGCCTCCGCCGTATTTGGCGTTTACAAAAAATCCGGCGGAGCCATTCACCTCGGTGGCCAGGGTGTTGGTGGTGGTGTAGGTGGAGTCCTTTTGCCAGTAGGCGTAACTGTTGTCACCCGGCGGGTCGTGCAGGATAAGGAAGGGCAGTTCCGGGGTACGGGTCACAAAGGTCTTCTCCCGGGGGCGGTTGCCCGTAACCAGGGCCCACTGATTCAGGGTGGAAACCTGTCCCTCGGCGTTGGCTACCACCTGTAACAGCTTTTGAAAAGGATGTTCGCCGCCATCCAGAATGTTGGGCTCGCCCACCTCCAGGGTATAATAGGCCATGCCGTTTTCTATGGGCAGGCGCACCGCTTCGTCCGGGTTGCCGCCGATGCCGTCATAAATTTCCACAAACCCGGTATCAACCGCGCAGGTATCCCCCTGGTAGGTTTCCAGCACATGGATCGTCAGGTTCAATTGGGCGTATTGATTGATCACCGGCACGCGGAAGGGATCCTGCGCGTCCGGACAGGGGGCGGGCAGGCCTTCGATAACGATTATGGGCGGGGTACGGTAGACAAAATTAAGCACCGTATCCTGAAAGGTGAGATCGGTATTTATGGGATCGAAATATTCATCGGGGGCAAAGGAGGGCTGCGGATCGATGGAAAGCAGCTCCACCAGATAGGGCTGCGCCGGCAGGGTAATGCTGTAATTGCCGTTCACGTCGGTGAACAGGGTGGTATCCACGCAGGCTGTTTGATTGCCCGCGGAGGTGATGCGGATTTCTCCGGTACCCAGGGGCGTGCCGCAGGCGGCGGACAACTTGCCCTTAAGCAGGCTCAGGGTGTTGTCCGTAAAATCCATATCATCGATGTTATCGGTGATGTTACCGGAAAACAGGGCCGGTTCAAAGGTATGGCTGCGGTTGCTGTCGGCCAATACCGGTTCGATATTATAAAAACCGGGTTCCTCAATGGTCAGGCGGAAAACGCCGGCGCCGTTGGTAAAAACGCCGGTACTTTTGTTGTTGAGCATGATTTCCACGCCGGGGACGGCGCAGCCCGTTCCGGCCAGGGCAATCGTTCCGCTTATCGTCAGACTGGTGGTATCCGCGATGTTCAGTCCCGTGCTCCTCGGGCCGTCGATATCCAGCGTTGTGGAAAGCAGACCGGGATCAAAGCCGTGCCCTTCCTTATAGGGGCTCAGCTCAAATGCCCGGCTGCTGTCATAAAAGACCTTGCTAAAGGTATAGGCGCCGGAGGCGTTGGTGGGCGTGACGTGGCGTATCTCCACGCCGCCGTCCCATTCCGCGCCCTGAATATAGCCGTGATTGCCCCCCTTAAAGGCGATGTCGGCGGCCAGTTCCGCGTAGGCGCGATCGGGGTCGTCAAAATTCCAGTAGGAAACCAATCCCTTTTCATTCCCGGTCAGGCGCTTCAGCCGTTCGGCGGCGATGACGGAGTCGGAACGGATGTAGTTCCACAGCCGCACCTCATCCAGGGCGCCCTGCATGGCGTTAAGCGGATCGTAGCCGGGGTATTGTCCCATAACGATGGTTCCCGAGGAGGGGATGGGCTCCCCGGCGCTGAGTTGATGGCTGGAGGTCAGCACGCCGTCGCGGTAGATTTTTAATAGCCCGTCGCTGCTGCGCCAGGTTATGGCGTAATGATGCCATTGGCCGTAGTCGGCCTCAAAGCCAAAATTGACCACAGTGTTGTTGATGGTAACAGCCCCGGACCAGGCGGTAAAATGATTCACGGAAGGCGTATCGCTGGCGCTGAAGGAAAAGGGCGTGCCGAACTGCGCGTCCACGCGACGCCAATAGGAGAGGGTTAAGGCCGTGTCGGGAAAATTGGCCACCCGCTCAACCACCACCGCGTCATGGGTGGCGTTAAACTTAAGGGAACGTTGCAGACTGTTTTGCGGAGTTTCCAGATAGAGGGATACCTCCCCGACGCCGGCGCCCTTGCGGGTTTGTATCTTGCCGCTGAGCGTGCCGTTGGGGGTAAACCAGGCCGGGCCGCCCACGATGGCGGAGTAGCCCCATTCACTGTTCCACGAAGCGATCCCGTATTTATGGATTTTGCCGGGGACGCCGTTATAGTCGCTGTAACTGGAGGCTTTTTTGGAGGCGCTGGCAATTTCACGGTCGTCGCGGAAAATTTTAAAGGATTCGAGCGTATTGGAACGGTTGCCCCAGGTCAGTTTAACGCGGTTGCCGTAGCGGCCCTGGCTGCCGCTCATATTTTTGGGCATGGCCACCGTTTCATAGATGCGGGTTACCTGACCATAGGCGTCTCCCACCATAAACAGCCCCTGCGCTATGGCCAGCGATGTGCTGCCCCTGGAGGCTCCCTTGTCCAGCAGTTTTGCCCATGTTCCGGCGTCGTATTTATAAACCACCATGCCGTGATCGTCCGTGCCAAAGGCGGCATAATCGCCGTAAAGGGCGGCGGAACGTCCAAAGGTAAAGTTGTCGCCAATAAATTTGGCGCTCATTTTCCACGCACCGTTTTGCTTTTCAAAAAGGTAAACCTGCCCCACGGAAAACTGTTGATCGGGCGCGCCCACGGCCAGGCGATCGCCGTCCAGGGCCAGGGAGGAGCCGAACAGATCACCGGGACCGCCTTCAATACCGGCCTGGAGGGAATCGGCGAACTGCCAGTCGACGCCGTCATATTCATAAAGCAGGACGCGTCCGGCCTCTCCCGTGTTGGCTGTGTTGGGCACGCCCACGGCCAGGCGGTTGTTTTGCAGGCTGAGCGCCGATCCGAAATTCCACTGTGTTGAGGAACTCATGGATGACAGTTTACTGAAAAAACTCCAGGCGCCGTTTTGATTGCGGTAGATGTATACCGACCCCAGGCGTCCGTTGTCTTCCGGCGCGCCCACGGCCAGCCAGTCGCCGTCCACGGCCACGGCCTGTCCGAAACTGACTTCACTGTTTTCGAAATATGTTTGATAGCTTAGGGAGGCGATATTGTTTTGATAGATATACACCCGGTGTTTGGCGCCCACGGCCACATGCCGTCCGTCGGCGGAGAGGCTGCGACCAAATTTATTGTCATAGCTAAGGGGGTAGGGCTTATCGGGAACGATTTTTTGAACCATAAGCCAGCGGTCCAGCCGGTAGGCATACAGGAAAACCGAGCCGTCGTTGGTTCCGCCGTCATAGTCGTCGTCCGGAGCGCCGAGTAAAACATTGCCGTTACCATAGGCGATGCTGCTGCCGAAGGAGGAGGATACGCTGACCTGCTCTCCTCCAAAATTATTCTCAATTTCAAAATCCTGTGCCGGGGCGGGGGAAAGGAAAAAGAGTATCCCCGCCAGTAAAAGAATGGTACGGTTCATAATGGCCTCCCTGTTTTTCCGATATCAACAAACAGTATCGGTATCGGGCGGCTCCGGGGCTATCACCCATGTAACAATCTTTTGCACTATTGTAACAGGGAGGGAAAAATAAGGACGGAATCGCGGGAAAAAGGGCCCGGAGGTTAGCGGGAACCGTATTGCGAAGGGGAAACTCCGTATTGCTTTTGAAAACTGCGCACGAAGTAGGACAGGTTGTTAAAACCGACGGCAAAGGCCACTTCGCTGACATTGCCGCTCTTCTTTTCGAGCAGGGCGGCCGCTTCCCTCAGGCGGATCACCCGTATAAATTCGGTGGTGCTTTTGCCGGTAAGGGCCTTTATTTTGCGGTGGAGCTGCATACGGCTCAGGGCCATCTCCGAGGCAAAGGCCTGCACATTAAAGGCGGCGTCTTCCAGATGCTCCAATACGATGCGGGTAGCCTGTTCGATAAACTGTTCATCCCCGGAGAGTGTGACCGGCGCGGAAGGGCTCTCGTCCAGCAGGCGGCGGCTGAATTTTTCCTGAAGCAGGCGCCTTTGTTCCAGCAGTTTGCGCACGCGCAGCTTTAATTCCCGGGGATTAAAGGGCTTGGGCACATACGCGTCCGCGCCGGTTTGCAGACCCTGATAGCGGTCTTCGTCACCGGCCCGGGCGGTTAGCAGGATAAGCGGGATATGATTGGTCAGGGGATCGCTTTTTATGGCCGCGCACAGCTCGTAGCCGTTCATGCCGGGCATCATTACATCGCTGATGATGATGTCGGGCACATCGGCGCGGGCCGTTTTCAGGCCGCTGTGTCCGTCCGCCGCCGTTGTGATGCGGTAGGCGCCGGCAAAGATTTCCCGGATGTAGTCGCGTACTTCGGGGGTGTCTTCCACCAGCAGCAATCCCGGGGCCTGTTCTTCGTTCAGATCCGCCATGCGCTCCGCCGCTGCCGGTTCCGCAAAGGGTGGCGTTTCTTCCCGGCCGCTTACGATATCCCGGTCGGGGATATGGTCGCGCCCGCACGGCAGGTATACGGCAAAGGAGGCGCCCTGGCCGGGTTTGCTTTCCACCCGGATTTCACCGCCGTGGGCCTCGGTCAGTTGTTTCACCAGAGCCAGGCCCACGCCGCTGCCCATGACGCTGTTTTCGGTTTCCTCCGCGCGGTAGTAGCGGTCAAAGATATGTTGTTGTTCTTCCGGGGTAAAACCCGGGCCGTTATCCGAAACCCGGAAAACAAGACAGGGTCTCTTTTTCGAGTCTTCCGCCGGATGGATGCGCAGGGTCACCCGGCCGCCGGGGCGGGTGAACTTATAGGCATTGGAAATAAGGTTGATTAGAATCTGTTCAAACTTTTCGCTGTCGTACCACAGCATAAAGGAATCCTGGTTGCTGTCAAAAACAGATTCGATATCTTTTTGTTCGGCAAAACTGCCAAAGGAGTGAAAAATACCCCGCGCTTCGGCGATGGCGTCCCGCCTGCTTACCCTGAGTCTTATTTTCCCCGAGCTGATGCGTGATATTTCCAGTAGTTGGTTGACCAGATTAAGCAGCCGCCGGGCCTGACGCAACATATTGGAAAGACGCTTTTTATCCCGGCCCTCTTCCTGTTCCAGCATCTGTTGCAGGGGGGCGATTATCAGGGTCAGCGGCGTGCGGAACTCGTGGGAAATGTTGGTGAAAAAGGTGTTTTTGGCCCGGTCGATTTCACGCCACTTTTCCGATTGCAGCTTTTCCCGCTGCAGGCGGTGTTCCAGTTTTTCCTTGTTGCGTTCATAACGACGGATACCGGCCAGCAATCCGAAAAAGGCCAGGGCATAGAGCATCCGGGCCCACCAGGTTTGCCAAAGCGGCGGGGCCACATGGATGGTTAGCAGGGTACGCGGCGCGCTTTGCTTACCCCCCGGCAGGCTTGCTTTTACGTGAAAACGGTACGTGCCCGGATCCAGGTTGGTGTATTGCACGCTCCGGCGCCGACCGGCCTTTATCCAATGCGCATCGAAGCCCTCCAGTTTATAGGTGTAGATATGGTCGGAAGCGGCCTTGAAGTCCGGTGCGGCATAGGTCAGGGTGATTACATTGTCATCGTAATCAAGGTTCAGCGTGTGATTGTAGGCGGCGGAGCGGGCCATTTGTTGCGTGCCCGGTTTCAGGGGCCTGTTCAATATTTCCAGACCGGTTAGCAGAATGTTTGAGGGCGGTTCGGCGGGAGGCAGGCGTCGCGGGTCCACCACGGTCAGGCCGGACTGGCTGCCGAAGAGCAGCCGTCCGTCACTCAGCAGGGTCAGGGCCTTGTAATTGTAGTTGCCCGGGGGCAGTCCGTATTCCCGGCCGAAAACGCGCAGGGAAGAATCAACAGGATCGTAGCGCCACAGTCCGGGTGAGCCGCTAAGCCAAATCTTATCCTGTTTGTCGATAAGGAAATTTATCAGTTTGTTGGCGCCGGGATGGTTGCGGGCCCGGGGTGAAAAAATAAACCGGCCCTTTTCGGGGAAGCCCGTTTCCAGCCCCGCGCCGCTGAGCATCCACAGCACGCCCCTGCTGTCAAAGCGGATCATACGGATATTGTTGTTACCCGGCGTTCCCTCTTGCCGCGCGCTGTGATAAAAATTAGTAAAATGGGGCTTCCCCTCTCCCCGGTAGCTCATGCGGCTCAGTCCGTTTTCCGTGCCTATCCACCAGGTGCTGTCATTCTGCTGGCTGATGTAGGTGATGATGGGCGAGGCGGGATTGCTGTCCGTCGTTTTGGCGTTCGGATCATAGATGAAATTTTCAAAGCGCTCCTTTTTTAACAGGGCAAGGCCGGAAAAGGTACCGACCCACAATCTTTGGGCCTTGTCTTCAAAAAGGGCGGTAACCGAATTGGAATAAAGACCCAGGGGGTTGGTTTGGCGCATATCGGAAATAAGCTTGCGCGTGTCGGGCCGGATGGCGCCCAGACCGATGCTTAAGTCCGAGGAGAACCAGAGCGTGCCGTCGGAGCGGACCAGCAGTTCGTTGACCGGCTTGCCCCGCAGGGAGACGCCGCCGATGCGTGTCAGGGAGGTCAGGGTGCTGAAATGTTGCCCATCAAGACGATAGGCAAAGAGACCCTTTTCCGTGCCGGTCCAAATCCGGCCCATCCGGTCCTGGACAATGCTGTGGATATGATCATCCCGCAGGGGGCTGTTTTCCGGGGTCAACTGACGCAGAAAAAAAGAGTCCGGATAGATATCCGCCGCGTGGGAAAGCCCGTCGCTGATGCTGGCAACCCACAGACCGCCCGCGCGGTCTTCATACAGGCGGAACAGGTTGTTGCTGGTAAGGCTGGCGGCATTCTTCTCCCTGGCGCGGAAATGGACAAACCGCCGGCCGTCGTAGCGGATAAGCCCCCCGCCGGCGGAAGCCAGCCACAGACGGTCTTGTTTATCCACATGAATATCAAAGATTACGGAATGGCCCAGGCTGTCGGGCGATCCGCTCCGATAGCGTTTAAAGCGCACCCTTCCGCCGGAATCCACCAGGGCCTGTTGCAAACCGCTGCCGCCCAGCGTGCTGACCCAAATACGCCCCCGGCTGTCGCCGGCAATGGCAAAAACGCTGTTGGAACTGATGGAGGACGGATCGCCGGGCTTATAAAAATAGTTATGGAAACGTTCCAGACGCGGATTAAAAACCGAGAGGCCGAAGGAGGTGGCTATCCAGATGTTGCCCTGTGTATCCTGATAGAGGCGGCGGACAAAGTTATTGCTCAGGTGGTTGTCGCCCGTTCCCGACAGGTAGAATTTAAAGCGGGGTTGAAAGTTGTTGGCGGGAGAGGGACGTTCCACCATACGCGCCAGTCCGCCGCCGCGCAGGCCGACCCAGAGCGTACCGTCATTGCCCGACAACAGGGCGTGTACATGGGCTACCGATCCGCTGGAGTCGGCACCGTTCACGGGAAAGAAACGGATACGTTCGCTGGTCAGCTCCATCATGTAGAGCCCCTTACGGCTGCCTATCCATAGCAGGGTATCATGCGCGCTGAGTTCCGCGCACAGGGCCGTCAGGTCGGGTGAGCCCTGGCTTTCACCGTCCCCGAGGGGATAGGAACGGAAGTCGCGTCCGTCAAAACGTTGCAATCCCCCCTTGCCGGCGATCCATAAAAACCCGTTGTGATCCTGTATCAGGTCGCTCACCTCTTCCGAGGAGAGGCCGTCAATGGCGCGGTATTGACGAAAGTGCAGCAGATCATCAAGGTTGACGGTTTGAGCGGCCACAGGCCACAGCAATAGAAAAACCGGAAAAAGGGTATATTTTAAAGGTATAGCGCGCATAAAAAAAATATCGACCGTTTTTAAAGAAGATTGTATATTGAAGGGCAAATAATTTGCCGGTTGTCTGGAGGAGTTCTTCCGGTTTAAATAAATCGTTTTTGGGGTAGACTCATTTTGGATAAATGTTTAATTTGCACCTTTACAAACCGGGGAGACGCTATCAACGGCCTGTCCCGGCGAATGCGGGCAGGTGTGGCTCGGGCCTTCCTGTAAGCTTCAAGGGTCTTATTTTTAATCACGGGAAAAATATGTCTAAAAATTTTGCGCTGATCGGCGCGGCGGGCTATGTGGCTCCGCGGCACATGCAGGCCATCAGGGACACCGGTAATCGCCTGGTGTGTGCCCTGGATAAAAGCGATTCGGTAGGTATTCTCGATCGCTATTTTGATGATGTGGATTTCTTTACCGAATTTGAGCGCTTCGATCGCCATGTGGAACGGCTGCGTCTGCACGCGCCGCAGGATGCGCCCGACTATGTGAGTATCTGTTCGCCCAACTATTTTCATGACGCCCATATCCGTTTTGCCCTGCGCGTGGGGGCGGACGCGCTGTGTGAAAAGCCGTTGGTGCTCAATCCGTGGAATCTGGACGCCCTGGAAGAGCTGGAGAGGCACAGCAACCGCCGGGTGTGGAATGTGCTGCAATTGCGCGTGCATCCCTCGTTGATCGCCCTGAAAAAAGAGATTGACGCCGCCACGGATGAAAGGAAATATGAAATAGACCTGAGCTATATTACCACCCGCGGGAAATGGTATGACTATTCCTGGAAGGGGGAAATCTCCAAGTCCGGCGGAATCGCCACCAATATCGGCATTCACTTTTTTGACATGCTGATCTGGATATTCGGCAAGGTACAGCAGGTAAAGGTGTTTAAATCGGAAGCCCGGCGCAACAGCGGCTATCTGGAGCTGGAAAAAGCCCGGGTGCGCTGGTATCTCAGTCTTGAAAAAAGCGACCTGCCGGAAAAGGCGCGCCATGAGGGCAAGCCCACTTTCCGTTCCATCACGCGTGACGGCCGGGAAATCGAGTTTTCCGGCGGTTTTACCGATCTGCATACCACCATCTATAAAAATGTGTTGGAAGGCAGGGGCTTTGGTCTGCAAGAAGCCCGGCCATCCATAGAAACGGCTTACGCCATACGCCATGCCCGCACGGAGAAACCGGGGAGCGGAGAAGCTCATCCCTTTTTAAACGAGGATTGATCTCATGAAAAATGATTTTTTTGTCCACGAATCGGCCTATGTTGATGATAATGTGACCATTGGCACCGGAACAAAGGTCTGGCATTTCAGCCATATTCAGAGCGGTTCGCGCATTGGTGAGAATTGTGTTTTCGGACAGAATGTAAATGTGGGCAACAATGTAGTTATTGGCAACGGTTGCAAGGTGCAAAACAACGTCTCCATCTATGAAGGGGTGGAGTTGGAGGATTTTGTTTTTTGCGGCCCCTCGATGGTTTTTACCAACATTCTGGAACCGCGGTGCGAATTTCCCCAGCGGGGCAGCGCTTTTTATTTAAAAACCAAAGTGGGCCGGGGCGCTTCCATAGGCGCCAATGCCACCATCGTTTGCGGACATGATATCGGCCGCTACGCCTTTATCGCCGCCGGGGCGGTGGTTACCAAACAGGTGCCCGATTACGCGCTGATGGCCGGAGTGCCGGCCCGTCGGCTGGGCTGGATGGGCCGTCACGGCGCGCGCCTGCGGGAAAAAAGTCCGGGGGAGTGGCTTTGTCCCAAAAGCGGCTGGCGTTACCGCGAGGAAAACGGTCTGCTGCACTGTCTGGATAAGAAAGAAGACGAAGCTTTATAAACCTGTCCTTTTTCCCGCGCCGGTAAGTTATATTTCTCACTTTTTTAGGAGGTAACATGCGAAATGTGCTGATCCTGAGTCTTCTTTTTTTATCCGTATCCTGCGCGCCAAAGCTTGCCCTGAAAAAAGAGGCCGATCTTGACCGTTTGAATATATGTGTTGTCTATACGGTAGAAACGGATTCCGTTTTTGCCGCCAGGATCGATAGCACCGTAAATACCTTTATCGATCAATATAACAGAGGCAGGCATGCTTTCTACCTGGATGGCTGCTCCGGCGGGGATGAAAAGACCCTGAATGTGGAAATCGGCGAGACGGAGCTGATTTCGGAGAAACAACAGCAGATGGCCACGCTGGTTTCGGCGTTGGGTATCGCGCTGCCCGTGGCCATGGTGGCCTCGGGCTCCAACTTCTGGGTTGCTTTTTATTATTTACCCAAAAACAGAACTTTTGTGTGGTTTAAGTTAAGCGAAGATATTAACGCTTCTTCCGAGATTGCCCAGGCCCGGCGTATCGAATCTTCTCCTTTTTACGGAGATATGTCCAAACAAATGGCCCGGCAATCGGCCTCCCTTTATGAAATGATGGGCAAAGTGATGAAGGAACTGGAGGAGAGCTACAGGAAGAACCGAAGGAAAAAGTAATCTAAACCTCCTGCACATTTTCGGAGGGTTTTGGAGTTAAGGGAGTGGGTGGCCCCATCCTGACCCTCCTCAAACTTTGGGAAGGGAATAGGGTATGGGTTATCGTGGTTTTCTTTACTGCGCGGCGGGAAAAATGAAAAACAGAGGCGCTATGCGGGTAATGGGCATGGTACATGTTTCCTCCTCCACGGAGTGGGGGAGGATTAAGGAGGGGCCCGGTGAACTTTTCATGAATATCCCGTGTGGTAACTTTAGCCGGCCGTTAACATTATGTGAATATCTGCCCTTAGTGTGTCTCCGTAATCAATTCATACCAAGGAGACCCTTATGG
>WGCN01000110.1 GCA_015493745.1 Calditrichales bacterium | reverse complement strand
CTATCTGGCCGAGGGCAATTCCGGTCTGGACGCCCTGGCCGAGGTGCCCGAGGAACGCATAGACCGGACGGGGATCATTTTGCGCGAAGCCGTGACCGAGTATGTCCGTAACCATTCACCGTTAAAAATAAAAACAGACGGCCGCTGGATAAGAAAATAAAGCTTTTATGCTTGCTTTTGGTCTGTTGATTCCGCTTATTAGGGGTGATGCATCGGTTGAAAGAGAAACATATGTTTAACAACGTATCGGCGGCAATAATAGCAGGCGGCAAAAGTCGCCGTTTTGGCGCCCCTAAAACCCAGGCGGTTTTAAGGGAGCAAACTCTTCTGGAGCATGCCGTGGACTTTGCCTACACCCTGAGCGGCCGCGTGCATATCATTGGCGATCTCGCTTTTCCGGCGCGGCCGGGGCTTTCCATTCATAAGGATATTGTCAGCGGGTGCGGCCCGGTCTGCGGTATCTACACCGCGCTGCATTTTCTGGAAAATGACTGGCTGGCGGTTATGCCGGTGGATATGCCCGCCCTGCATCCTTCCATTTACCGTTTTCTCTATCCCCTGGCCAAACACGGCCGGCCGGTGGTTGCTCTTTCCCACAAGGGTATGGAACCGTTGGTCAGTTTATGGCCGCGCGCCGCCCTTGCCGCCTTTGAACAGGCCATAGCCCAAAAACAGTATCGCCTTTATAAAATCCTGGAGCAACTGAAGGCCGTGGAAGCGCCTCTGGTGCAGTCCATGCCGGACTACGATCCCGGGTGGTTTGTCAACATCAATTACAAACAGGACCTGGCTGATTTTATTGCCGGAAAAAACAGGATCGAATCCGGGCTTTAAGCGCGGTATAGGAAAATCCACCTCTGCCAAATACCGGTTTTCCATCATTCTTCTTGCGCCAATACCTCTTTTTTTGGAAACGCTATGCGTTTGATTTATTTTTGATCATTCAAATATATATTTTTATCCGGGAGGTAATCATGGTTAAGTTATTGTTTTTTAAACGATACGGTGGTATTGTCGGCTTTGTTCTTATCAGCTTTGCCTTTTTTGTATATGCCAGTCAGAACGGAAAGGTTGGCGCAACCCGTCTGGGGGCAACCCAGGGGTGTACCTGCCACGGTTCCAGTCCGGCAGGTGATGTTTCGGTGACTATCAGTGGTCCCGATACCCTGACCGCGGGAGAAACCGCCGCCTATTCGGTTCGGATTTCCGGCGGCCCCTTGGCCGCTGCCGGTACCAACATCGCCATATCATCCGGTGAATTAATGACGGTGGACAGCGAACTGCGCAAGGAAAACGGAGAATTAACCCATAGTGGTCCCAAACCGGCCGCGGGTAGCAGTGTACGCTTTGATTTTAATTTTACTGCCCCGGCCGTCGGGGGCAGCGTTACCATGGCCGCCAATGGAAACAGTGTGAATCTAAACGGATCCAGCTCCGGAGATGCCTGGAATTTTGCTGAAAACAAAACCATTGTTGTTCGTACAACGACAGGGTTGGACGAACAACGGACTGTTGCGGAGTCTTTTATTTTATATGGTAACTACCCCAACCCGTTTAATCCCGCAACCATGATCCGTTATCGTTTGACAAAGAGTGGTCCTGTACGTGTGGAAGTATTTAATGCGGCCGGTAAAAAAGTAGCGGTACCATTTGACGGACGACAGGATGCCGGTGACAGGCAGGTAATGTTTAATGCGCTTGGGCTGTCCGCGGGAACATACTATTACAGGGTTGTGACCGGAGAGGGGTTTAAAACCGGGAAAATGGTACTGATAAAATAAGGCATGTGGCCCATACCCTATTGATAGACCATGTTTTTTTAAGTCCCACCATCGCGGGACTTTTTTTTTAAGCCCGGGATTGTTAACTTGTCGCTAACTTCTCCGAGCCGAAGTCTCTACGTTTGTTGGCAGCAAATAGGAGACCAGGCCGATAGGGCGCTGTTGGAAACGGCATCGCCTCCCGAACTTGGAAAGGAGCCCATAACATGCCCCCCTTACACCTGCTTTCGGCCGCGGAAAGCGCTGAACGCTCCGCCCTGGTCGATCCCTTTGGACGCGCCATCACCTATTTACGTCTGGCGCTCACCGATCTTTGTAACCTGCGCTGTACCTATTGCATGCCCGCCGCGGGCTTGCCCAAGCTGGGGCACGGCACCCTGATGCGCTATGAGGAGCTGAACCGCCTGCTGGCCGTGCTTATCTCCGCCGGTATCCGCAAGGTACGCATCACCGGGGGCGAGCCCTTTGTGCGCAAGGGCAGCATGGATTTTATCCGCGCCCTTCCCCGGCGTTTCCCCGGGTTGACGTCGGTAAATATCACCACCAATGGCATAGACCTCGCCCCCCGGCTGGAGACCTTGAAAAAAGCGGGCATTCATAATCTGAACATCAGCCTGGACGCGCTGGACAGGGAGCTGTTCCATGCCATCACCCGTCGCGATCATTTTGAGCGGGTAATGGAAACGATTGCCCGGGCCCGGGCCCTGGACTTTCACGTAAAAATCAATGTGGTACTGATGCGCGGGGTGAACGAGAATCAGATACCCGCTTTTGTCGATTGGGCCCG
>WGCN01000109.1 GCA_015493745.1 Calditrichales bacterium | reverse complement strand
GTCCCCAAGCGCTCCGAGGTGATCATAATGCGCCGTTAACATTATTATTGAATCCGGTACAGCATGTCCTTTCAACAGACCAAAAACATTCTGTGTATCATAGTCATCACTATCGGTTTCTATTTCCAATTCAATATTTTTTAACGGCCTGGGCAGCGAACTTTTTTTGACCCGGAAGACCGGGATATCCAGCCGGGTATAGGGAGCGCCAAAAGTTAACCTGTCCTGAAGCAGGATAACCGCCCGCGCCCCCAGCTGCCGCGCAATCTTTATGCGGGTTATTTCAGAAGCGTATCTGCCGGTTTGCTTATTCTTTTTTATTTCCTTTGGCAGGTCATTGTCAATAATAACAATTTTTCCCCGGGGAGATTGCTGATAGTGGTTTATCCCCGCCATCGGTATGTACAAACCATGCTCCACATATAAAATATCATCACTTGAAATATCACCGGAAGCACTGAGTTCATGAGGAACATAGTCCAACCCGAGCCTTAGGGAAACAGCGTTAATACTAAGACGAGGCTCGCTCTCAAGGGCATTGATTTCTACCTCAAACTCCTGGGAACGGGAACCGCTAATTTTTTCCAGTCCTATTCCGGCGATTTCATCTTTAATAAAGCTCGCGGCCTTTAAATGCCCCCCCTGAACGTAGCCTCTTCCCTTGAATTCTTCTGAGGATAAAAGGGAAACATACTTCTTCGCGTCGTTGACATACATATCATCCTGACTGAAAAGCAGAAAGGGGATCAAAACAAACAGAACCGGTTTAATCATCTCGTCTCCTCCGACAGTGTAAGACATTCAATTGTAAAGATATTCATTACGGGCCGTTTCCACAGGGACGACGTTATCATGGCTTACAATAAAGCCGTAGGGCGGTAGCGGGTTTTTATTAAATACTCCGAAACCGCCGGGGACGGAAAGTAAAATGGCCGGAATAGGCGCAGCGCCCGGCTCTGCTTCGGATGCATGGGGCGCCGCCTTGGAATATCATTCCAGCCAAGAATAAAAACACCCCCCGCGCGCAGGCTGTTAAAACACCCTTCAAAGGCCTTTTCAATATGAGCCTGGTCATTTAACCCCCAGCCAAAGACGCCGTTACAGATAATCACATCCAGTTCATTTTCCCCAAAGTGCCGGTGAATATTTTTAAGCTACCCACACAAAACAACATAGAACCGAAAAACAATATTGGTCAACAGCCGCCGTCTTCCAGCATTCGGTAAAAAACCGCGGTTACTATTTTTTTCACGCCCTCTTTACCACGGGTCTTTATTCTTTCTCTTTAACATCCAACATTTTTAATTATTTTTCAAGGAGTTTTACATTTAAGCAAAGGGCACGTAACGGAAAGATTTATAAAACGGGTAAAACGAACGAAAGAGATAGGCCTGACAGAACTATTCACACAAGCCGGGAGTATTTGACAAAAAAAGTACGGACCATAAGGAGGAAAAAAGCATTATTCATTGCCCTCTTTCAGGGTAATAATGGTCACGCCCGTGTCCCCTTCTCCATAGCGTCCCGTGCGGAAGCGGATGCCCCTGTACTTTTTGAGATGTGTTTGTACCGCCTGGCGCAGCGCGCCGGTACCCTTGCCATGCACAATGGTAACCTCGTTCCAGTCGGAATGCAGGATGCCGTCCATATAACTTTCCAGCTCCGACAGGGCGTCGGTGCTGTCCAGTCCACGCAAATCCAGCCTGTTGGGCAAGCCCGCCCCCACGGCGGCCACACCGTTTTCTTCCACGGGCTTTGCCGCAGTCTGCCCATCGGCGTCCAGCTTTTCCAGATCGCTGACGGCTATACGCATTTTCAGTCCCTTTCGCTCCAGTTCCACCTCTTTTCCGGAGGAGAAGAGACGGCTGATATGCCCGGTTATGCCATAGCTGCGGGAACGAACCTTGTCACCAATCTGCAAAGCGGCCGGTTCAACAAGCGGACTCTTTTTCTCCGGTAAGGGCTTGGCTGTTTCATCCTTAAAATCCTTCAGCTCCCGTCGCGCCCGGCGCACCTTTTCCTTGTCGGCGGAACTTTCGCGAATGGCGCGAATGGTGGCTTCTATCCTGCGGTTAGCCTCTTCTATCAGACGCCGCGCCTCTTCCCGGGCCTCTTTTTCAATTTTCTTTTTCTCTTTTTCCCAACGCTCCACCTTTTGCGCATACAGCTTGGTCAGCGCCGTTAATTCGCTTTCCTTGAGACTGGCCTTGCGCAACGCTTCATGAAAATCGGCGCTTTTTCGGGTAATATCGGTCAGCATCTCCTCCACCCGATTCTGCTTGTCGCCGTATATCTCCCGCGCCTTTTGGATGATATCATCGGGCAAACCAAAACGCTTGCCGATATCAAAAGTGAAACTGCTGCCCGGTATGCCCGTATTCAGGATAAACAACGGACGCAAAGCCTCCACATCGTACTGCATGGCGCCGTTTTCCACCCCCTCCGTTTCCGAGGCAAACACCTTTAACTGGTTTTGATGGGTAGAAACGATGGTAACGATTCCCTTACGGTTCAGCCTCTGTAAGATGGCAATGGCCAACGCCGCTCCCCCACCGGGCTCGGTACCGATACCGATTTCATCAATGAGTATCAAAGCGCGGTAATCCACATTTTCCAGCACGGTTTTTAAGCTTTCGATATGGGATGAAAAGGTGCTCAGATCATTATCGATGGATTGCTTGTCACCGATAACCACAAACATCTGTCGGCAAATGGGAAAGGAGGATGAAGGATCAACCGGCATGGGGATGGCGCATTGATACATTAATTGCAGTATGCCCACCGTTTTCATGGCCACCGTCTTTCCGCCGGCGTTGGGCCCGGAAATAATCAATTCGTTATAATCGTATCCGATCCGCAGATTAAGCGGCACCGTATCCTTTTGCAGGCGCTCCAGCAACAAGGGATGGAACCCCTGGCGAATATCCCAGCCGAACTCCTCTTCGCCCACAGGGAAAACACCCTGATAGGCACGGGCATACTGTACCCGGGCATGCCAACTGTCCAGCGTTACCAAAAGGCGGAAATCGGCCCGCAGCATATCGGCCTGTTCCCGCATCAGGGCGGCCAGCCTTTTAAGTATTTTTATGACTTCATTACGCTCGGCGATCAGCAGTTCCTGAATTTCGTTGTTTAGCTCCACCACCGCCATCGGTTCCACATACTTGGTCCCCCCGGAGGAAGACTGGCCGTGTACGATGCCGGAAATCTTGGAAACGGAGAAAGCCCTTACCGGCAGCACCAGGCGCCCTTCACGCAGGGTGATATAATCTTCCTGCAAGTGTTCCTGATTTTTGGCGCTGATGGCCTTCAGCCGTTTATGAACGCCTTCCTGCAACTGGTGTAGTTTGCGGCGTATCTGCTTGAGTTCCTTGCTGGCATTATCATAGATGGCCCCGGCCGGATCGATGGTATATTGCAATTGGGTAAGCAAGGCCGGCGCTCCCTGCAGTTCCAGTCCATAGGCACTCAGGCCGGGATGTTCTTCCTTAAAGGTTTTAAAATAGTGGCGCATGTCGGAAACAATTTCCAGGAAGTGGCCCACCTGACGACACTCTTTAATCTCCAGAAAACTTTCCAGCGGTTCAATTTTTTTTAACAGCGGCCGGATATCCTCATAAGACCGCAGAGGTACACGCCGCTCGTCCACCATGTCCTGAAACTGGCGGATATATTCAATGTGGGTTTTAAGACTATCCCCGCCGGTAAAGGGCTGGCTGTCGTTTACCCGTCTCCGGGCGGCCTCGGAATGGGTAAAACCGGCTATTTTGTAGAGGAGTTTATTGAAGTTTAAAGCCGCCGAAGCGGTGGCATAACCAAACATATTATTTAAGCAGGTCTAAAAGAGAGTTGTCTGTCGAATCGGGGATAAGCTTTCCGGGTGAAACCGCCTCGTCAAAGGATTTACCGGAATCGCTGTAAAAAACATCGTAAAGCATGGGGGCAAACTTACTGACAGGCCCGTAGGTGTAGCTGTTGCTCTTTTTTATCGGCTCCAACAACATATCCGATCCGGGTATGGCCTGCAGCAGATAGAGAATGATACTCAGGCTGAGGGTCACCTTGGTAAAACCAAACAGGGCACCGGCGATTTTATTAACCGGTTGTAAAAAGGTAAAAGTGGCAATTTTATTAAGCATGCCACCCAAAATGCGCACAAAGATATTTACAGCCACAAAGAGAAGAACAAAGGCCAGCACCTTGGCCCCGCCATCGGGCAGGGCAGGAAACAGGCTTATAAGTTTTTGTTGCAGGGGCACATGGAACAACATGGCCGCGGCATAGCCGAATACCAGGGCCACCAAAACCATCAGTTCGCTGATTAAGCCCCGGAACAGGCCGCGTATGGTAAAAAAGGAAACTATCGTCAGGACGGCAATATCAAAGTAGCCCATCAGCTTCCCAGCAAAGCACGTACAATATCCTGTACCATCTTGCCGTCGGCCTTGCCCTTTAACCGGGCCATGGCCGGGCCCATCACCTTGCCCATGTCCTTCATCGAGGCGGCGCCCGTTTGCCGAATGACTTCAGCCACCACGGCCCGGACATCCTCTTCGCTCATCTGCTCGGGCAGGTATTGTTCCAATACGCTGATTTCAAAAGCTTCTTTTTCAGCCAGGTCTTCCCGGCCGCCGGAACGGTAGCTTTCCACGGAATCCTTGCGGCTTTTGACGCCCTTGGCCAAAATACGGATGACATCCTCGTCCGTCAGCTCTTTTTGCAAACGGATACGTTCATCCTTTAGCTGGGCCAGCGTCATGCGCAGAACGCCCAAACGCGCCTTGTCACCGGACTTAAGCGCGTTTTTCATATCTTCTGTTAGTTGGGTATGGAGTGCGGACACGATGTTATCGATTCATCTCATGCATGAGTTTACGCATCTTCCGGCGGGCCTGATTCATACGGCGCTTACGGCCGTCACTGGGTTTTTCGTAAAACTGATGACGACGAATATCGGCCATCAAACCGGATTTTTCGCAGGCTTTAGTGAAGCGCTTAAAAGCTTTTTCAAAGGGTTCATTGCTTCGGATTTTAACGGTAATCATCTAAGAATCACACTCCTTATAAGGTTAATAGGCATATTTGTCAGGATTTTTAATTAAATCGATTTCATAGTCGGCTGCTTTTTGCCAGGTACGGTTCTTTGCGGCCTGGGTGTAATAGCGGATGGCTTTCTGCTTTTGTCCCAGATGCTTGTATACCTCGCCGAGATAAAAGTTGCTGGCGGCCTTTATGGTGCCCTTGCGTGTAAGTTTCAGCGCCGTCAACAGATTCTTTTCAGCCTCTTTGTACTTCTTAATGTTTATTTGGGCCACGCCAAGGCGATAGCTGTAGCTGGCTTTCAACGCTTTGCTGCGCGTATTCTTAATGGCATTGCTGTAGGCCTCGGCCGCTTTTTTATACTGTTTCTGTTCATCATATACCAGACCCAGGATATTCCAGGCACGGTCATATTTCGGGTTAGCCTCAAGTGCTGCTTTCAGGTATTTAATAGCTTTCTTGTAATCTTTTTTAGTCTTGTATATTTTACCCAGCCCGTAGTTGGCCTTAGCCGATTGGGGATTAAAGCTCAATACCGCATTAAAGGAGTTAATGGCATCGGAGAACTCTTCCAGTCCCATTTGCAGATTACCCAGAGCGATATAGGCTTTCTCAAACTTATTATCCAGCTTAATGGCGTTTTTAAAATATTCGATCGCCTTTTGATACTGCTTTGTTTTTTGATAGGATATGGCTACCATGTAGTTAGCCTGCGGGAAATTAGCATCCGCTTTTATGGCGGCAAGATATTTCGGTATGGCTTGTTCATACTTTTTTTGCTTCACCAGACTGTTACCCTCGTTGTAAGCCTGGCCCGCTTCAGGACTGCGGGCATCCTTATCCTGGGCCGATAAAGCCGAAAAAGTAAACAAGATAAACACGAGTATAAGGAATCGTCTAACCATCAAAGCCTCCAAATTGTACAAAAGAGTTTTTAATATAAATTTAAATTTAAAACAGGGCAAATATGTTTGCCGAATTTAAGGGCTCACATTAAAAAAATTGTTATATATATCATATCTAATGGGCAAAAATAAGATGAAGTTCCTTAAAATGAAATTTTTTCGTCAGAATTCCCAAACTATTTTCTTCTCAGGGTCAGAACGGTGATGTCATCGTCCTCGGTTGGATCACCGGCAAAGCGGTATAATTCCTTCACCAGCGCCTCATTGATGTCACGGCTGGGCTGTTGCCGCCTGTGGCGGTCAAAAAAGGAGATAACCCGGAATTCCTCAAACGGCTCGTCCTGGTCATTCATGGCTTCGGTTACCCCGTCGGTAAACATAGTCAGGCAATCCCCCGGCTGCAATGGCAGGATTTCATAGTCGTAGCTTAAATCGGGCATCATGCCCAATATCAGCCCTCCCTTGCTTAACTCCCGCACCTCACCCGAGGCATTAAAGAGATAAGGGGGATTGTGTCCGGCGTTAACATAGCTTAGCGTGTGTTTACGGATATTCAGATGGGCGATAAAAAAGGTGATATACTTCTCCACCGTGGTGTTCTGATAAATTAAGTTATTTAAACGGGCCGTCATCTCCGTAAGATTATAGCTTTCATATTTAAGCATGCGTAACCCGGCCTGCAGGTTGGACATCAGCAGGGCGGCCGGTATCCCCTTTCCCGAAACATCGGCGATGGTCAAAATATATTCATCTTCCTTGACGCGGATGATATCAAAATAGTCCCCGCCCACCTGCTTGCTGGGAATATTCAGGCCGTGCAGGTCATATCCGGGAATATCGGGCATCTTTCCCGGCAGCAGGCGCGCCTGAATGGTGCGGGCCAGGGCCAGGTCTTCCTCCATCCGTTTTTTCTCCAGCTTCTCCTGAAACAGCTGGGCGTTTTCCAGCGAAGCCACCAGCATGTTGGCCAGTGTAGCCAAAAAATCCCTGTCCGATTGCGTAAAGCCGCCCTTGTTCAGCTTTTCACCGACAAAGATATAGCCCTTGACCTCCTGCTGCATGCGCATGGGTACAATCAGACGCACACCCTGCCCCGCCAAAGGGCTCAGCGCCTCCAGACCGTCCATATCACTCACCTGCTCCACGGCATTGATTTCCTGTTGCAGGGCGGAAATCTGCTCATCGATGCTTTTATCAAAGCGGCTGCCCTTTTTATATTTTATGCTCAATGTGCCCTCTTCGGGAGTACGCACCAGTACCAGAAACTGATTGACAAACAACTGGCCCATCAGGGAGTAGGAAAAATGTTTTAATATGGCCTGCTCTTCAAAATCCCGGTTAAACTCATTGCCGATTTCAAAAAGCGTATGCAGTTCCTGCACTTTACGATCCAGGGTATCGTTGACATTTTTCAACTCAGCGAACAGACGGGCGTTATGCAGCGCGGGTGCGGCAATACTTCCCACCGTTCCCAAAAAACCGATTTCACCGGGTTCAAAGGGTTGCCCTGTTATCTTGGGACCAAAAAACATGGCGCCGATGATTTGATCTTCCATCAAAATGGGTACAAAGACCGCAAGACCGGCCCGTTCAAAAACAGCAGGTATCTCGCCGCTCTTGTCGGCCTTCAGCACAACCGCCTGTTTGTAAGCCGGCAGGGGCAGGCTTTCCATACCGCCGGTATCCCGCAATCCCTTATGCAGCTTTAAGCTTAAGGTAGCGCCGGCCTCATTCAGATAGGCGGCGGCACGGCTGATCATCAGCCGGCCCATGGGCACAAGTAAAAGATTGTTTAAAATGGTTTGTATATCCAGAGTGCTGTTGAGGGTTTGGCTAAACTCCACCAGGGAGGCCAGTTCAATATGTTTTCGTTCTTCACTGCCCGTGCCGGCGGGTTGGCGGGAAGGTTGGCGCGCGGACATATTAACCGGCCTCGCTTTTTAAATACTTTACCAGGGTTACCTGGTTTTTCACACCGGGGTTAAAGGAATATTTGACCTCATCCATAAGGGTTCTCATCAGGTGGATGCCCAAACCGCCCTTGCGCGCCTCATGCATGTATTTATCCAGATCCGGCTTGGGCATGTGGGAAGGATCAAAACCCTTGCCGGTGTCGGTAATGGTCACTTCAAAGCTGCGCTGCGTATAGCGCACGTTGATATCCATCATGCGACGGGCGTTATACTCATGAGCGTGCTTAATCACATTGGTGCAGGCCTCATCCACGGCCAAAGCGATATGATCGGCGCCTTCCTCATCAAATCCGGCCTTCAGCGCCAGTTTACGGATAAAATCACGGATCATCTCCAAATTATCCGTACTGCTGGGGAAACGGATTTTGAACCTGTTTTTTTTCAGTTTTTTCATAGTCTTCTCTTTAAACTTCGATTTTCCGCTCAATAGGTTTCATTAAACCTGGCCAGGGCGCCGGATTCATCATCAAATATCTCATAGAGTGAAGGAAAACCCAGTAAATCGAAAACCTTATAAACTTTTTCCGACATGCTGCTCAGCTTTATATCCCCGCCCTTTTCGCGTATCTCCTCGATAAAGCCCATAAAAACCCCCAGCCCGGCGCTGGAGATATAGTCCAGGTCGGTCATGCTGACAATTATCCGTACCCGGTTCTCCTTTACCAGTTCATGCAGGGCCTTTTCAAACTGAGGCGCGGTATGCGCATCGAGGAATCCTTTCAGATGCAGGATACTCACCTCTCCGTTATCATGCCGCCGTACTTCAAAACCACTCATTTATACCTCCCCTTTTAACCGATCTTTTATGTACATTTTACAATAATCAATGTCAGGTCATCATGCAAATTTTGCCCCTGCAGAAACCCCAGGATGGCATTGATGACCTTGTCTTTTATCACATCCACCTCTTCATGGGCATGCTCCGTCAGAATCTGTCCCAGACGTTCCTCGCCGAACTCCTCGCCACTCTTATTCATCGCCTCACTCAGTCCGTCTGTAAAAAAGGCCAGCACATCGTCTTTTTCAAAATTTATCTTTTTCAGCTCCAGGGTTTTCGAAAACACCGGCCCCTTGTCCAGCCCCACGGCAATCCCGCCCGGCTGCAGAAACTCGACACTTTTACGCCGGCTGGAATAGTAGGCCACGGGGCAATGGCCAGCCCGGGCAAAGCTGAGCTGCCTCTTCTTATAATTTATATCGGCCACCAGCAGGGTGATGAATGACTTCCGTTCCAGCGAATCCCATAAAATCAGGTTGGTCGCTTCAAGTATCTCCACGGGATTCCTTTGTTCACGGGTCAGGGATTGTATGATTCCCTTGGTTTCGGCCATGTAAAAGGCCGCCGATGTCCCCTTGCCGCTGACGTCACCGATAACGATACCCAGATGATCCTCGTGATTTTGATAGAAATCATAATAATCCCCGCCCACTTCATAGGCGGTGATGGTCAGGGTTTCAAGCTTAAGCGGTACATCGGGCAGCTTTTGCGGCAAGAGGCGCATCTGTACTTCGCGGGCGATCTGTAATTCACGCTCCAGCCGTTCCTGCTCCAGGGAGTTTTTTATCAGCTTAACATTTTCCAGGGCGATGGCCGCCTGGTTGGCGTAGGCCTCCAGCATGTTCAGATCATCGGGATCAAAGCCGAATTCGACACTCTTGGTGGCATACAGGATACCCAGCACCTGATCGTTGGCCCCCAGCAGCGGCGCGGCGGCAATGCAGGCAATGTCTTTTTTCCAGGAGCGGATATCGGCATAGGGCCCGTTTTTGGGGATGCTGTTAATGGAAAAACGTTTTTTCGACTCGATAACCTGTATACCGATCTGATGCAGGGCATGGTTATCCATCGACCTCAGTTCCTTCTTATCAATATTGATGGTAGCCGCCACGCTCAGATGACCTGTTTGGTCGTCATAAACCTCGATCCAGGTATACTTGGATTCAATCACATCCTTGGTCATCTCGGTGATGATTTTAACCAGCTTTCCCAGGTCAAACTCGGCGGCGATGACCCTTCCCAGTTGATGCAGGGAGGCCACCTCCTTCATCTTGCGGTCAAAAACCCGCGCCGTGGGCAAATGGAACAGAAAGGTCAGGCTGCCGAACAGGGCATAGAAAAAGAGAAAATACCAGCTCAGATTGGTAAAGGCGGCCACCACCAGACTGTGCGCGGCCACGGATTCTTTAAAGATAACGTCAAACATCATGGCGATCACCCAAACCAGGCCGATTGAGGCCAGGAAGTAGGAATACTTCATCTTGCGTGAAAGATAGGTGATCCAACTGTTATGGGTGGCCAGAATCAGATAAAAGACAATACCGGTGGCCAATACCAGGGACTGGAAAATATGTTCACTGTCGCTGCTGACATCCAGCGGCTGGCGGAGTATTACAGTGGTCATCATGCCCAGCAAAGTGGCGGACAAGGCCAGCGCCAGGTAGATACGGGTGCGGTTTTTCTGTTTGTAAAAGATAAGGTTCTTCACCATGAGCAGCATGGGCACGATGACGACTATGGCGGCAAAGGTGATGAGATTGCTGTACACCACCGTACCGATGGTATCGGGTGCCTTGGGAAAATCGGTGGTTACAAAGGAGGGCGACAGAATTTGTTTCCAGGCCAATGTCCAGATATAAAGAGCCGCCAGAAGTTTTATAAAGTTTTTCAGATTGATCTGGATATCGCTTTGGCTCACAAAGCGCTTATGGCGCACATAATAATAGTAAGCCATCAATATCACAAAGTTAATACCCTCGTTCAGATAGCTCCATTGACTGAAATCCAGCGAGCTTGAGAATTTGAGAATGTCAAAGGCAAAGGTGAGTAAGCCGAGCAGCACTACGAAAAACAGAGCGATCTTTTCAGGTATGGGGTTCGTCTTCATTCAATATAAACCTTTACAGGCTCACCGTTGCTTTTAAAGCGGCCTATTTCCTGTAAATCTTCCTTAAAATGAATTAATTCTCTACTCTTAGGGTCGGCGACCACAATATGGTGATTATATCGATTGACCGCAATATCTACCGGCCAATTAATACCCGACACCGAATCAAGACGTTGCCCGTTAAGCGAAAGTTTCAATATTTCAAAAGAACCCGGCGTGGCCCGCGCTACCCAAACCGTTTGTCGCACCGGATCCAGGTCAAAGGCGTTGATCAGACTGTCGGCAAAAAAGAGGCTCAGCGAATCACCGGCCACATCATAACGGTATATTTTGGAATTGCCCGGCCGGCGGCTCAGTATATAAATCCGGTTGCGGAGGGAATCGGTACGCACGGTAAGGATATCTTCAATAAAGGCGTCCGGAGCTTTGGGAATACGTTGCAGCATTTCCCCGGTGGCGCTGAAAAGCCACAAGCCGCGTATCCCCTTATCGGTGATGACGAAACGGTCACCCATGGGCCTTATCTGAGTGGCCTTACGGGGCACGGTGGAAAGGGTTTCGAACTCCAGCGTGCGCGGATCCACGCTGTAAAAGCCGCCACTGGAATCGGTCAGCCAGTAACGGCCGCTGACGGTATTAAAGAGCGCGTCATAGGGCCGGTGGAAATCATTGCTGAAAGCGAGTTCCTCGCCCGTATCCAGCAATACGATTTGTACATAATTGAACAACGGATAGGTTATCAGCGCGGTTTTACCGCCGGGATGAAAGGCGATATTCTCCGGCAGCCATATACCGAAGATGCGTTTATTGAGTTGATTCATATCATAGCTGATCTGTTGTACTTCAAAGAAGTAACCGTCGATCATCCAGATATGACCGGGACCGGTGATGGAGCTTTTGACTTCCGTGGGCAGGGATTCCTTTTCCCGCCCCTGCAAGGTCAGATAATAACGGTAGGTGACATCGGCCAGAATCAGGGAGTCCACATAACGGGTTTGTGAAACGGGAAGTTGGGCGATACGGCGAAAAGAGCGTTCCCCTTCCTGCTGGCGATAGATGAGGTAAGAGAGAAAGTCGACATCCCGGGGCCGGTTCCAGTCCAGGACAATGGTACTGTCCAGCCCTCCGACCCGCAAACCGATATCCATGGTGCGGGCCGGATTATTGGGGTCGAAAATATTGTCATGCGGTCGCTCCCGGCAGTAACCAAAAAGAGCAACCACAAGAAAGAAAGCGAGGAGATGTTTCACTCAGATCATGCTACCTGGGATGTTAAAGTGGCTTTAATATCCTTATAAACCTCATCGATGGAACGGTTCCCGTCCAGGGAAACAAAATTGTCCTTTTTACGATAATAGTCCTTCACCGGCTCTGTCTGAGCTTTATAGACTTCAAGGCGGTGGCGTATCGTCTCCTCGGAATCATCCGTTCGCCCGCGGTTAAGCAGACGGCCGACAATCACCTCGTCCGGTACGCTGATCTCTATCAGTGTGAAGTCCGGCATATTGTGTTTGGCCAGCAGCCGGGTCAACCCCTCGGCCTGCGGGATGGTTCGCGGAAAGCCATCGAGAATAAACCCGTTCTTACAATCTTCACGGGTGATGCGCTCCTCGATAATCCCCAAGATAATATCATCGGCCACCAGTTCGCCCCTGTCCATGAGTTCCTTGGCCTTTTGTCCCATTTGGGTCCCTTCGGCAACCGCCTTGCGCAGCATGTCGCCGGTCGAAATTTGCGGGATATTGAATTCCTTCTGTAACAATTGTGCCTGGGTACCTTTACCGACCCCCGGGGGGCCAAACAGAATCACATGCATGTTTTTTTCCTCATGTATACATTTTTGTGATTTTTTTAACTATATAATATACGACAAAATTTTTGTTTTCTTAGTGTATGGTATCAATTTTTTGATTTTTTTTTGCGCTTCTCGTTTTCGGCATAGAGCTGGCCGCAGGCGGCCTGTATCTCCCACCCTTTACGCTTACGCAAAGTAATTCGCCGGCTGCGGTCGTTTACGCTTTCACGAAAGACGGCGGTTTTTTCTTTTGAAGGCGGACGATACAGGGGATCATCCGAGTTACAGGGAATCACATTGATTTTGCTTTTCAGGCTATGGGTCAACTTTACCAGTTTTCGGGCATCCTGTTGCGTACTGTTAAATTTATCCAACAAAACATATTCGAATGTGATCAAACGCCCACTTTTCTCCGTATAATAGCGTGCCGCATGTAAAAGTTTTTCGATGGGATACTTTTTGGATATGGGCATGATCTGCTTGCGCACCTCATCATCCACACTGTTAAGCGAAATGGCCAGGGAAAAGGGTTGTTCCTCATCGGCAAAGCGGTAAATGCCGGGAATAACGCCGCTGGTGGAAATGGTGATACGCCTCGGGGCCAGTCCGAACCCCTCCATATCACCCAGCACCCTGGCGGAGGCGATGACGGCCTCATAATTGAGCATGGGTTCACCCATGCCCATGTAAACGATATTGGAGGGACGGTTTTCGATGATCTCCGACATCTGTAGCACCTGTTCGATAATCTCGCCCGGCGTCAGATTGCGCAACAGTCCCATCTTACCCGTGGCGCAGAATTTACAGTCCAGCGGGCAACCCACCTGCGAGGAGATACAAAAGGTGGTGCGCTTCCCCTCATAGATGATCACGCTTTCGATTTTATAGCCGTCGTGAAGTTGCCACAGGAATTTCCGTGTTTCATCCTTTGCCGAAGTAACCGCGTCTACCTGCCGCAAGCGGCGTATGGTGAAGGTATCGTTCAGCTTTTGACGCAGATCCTTGCTCAGGTTGGTGATGGCCTCAAAGCTTTTATGACCGTGTTTGTAAAGCCCCTCATATATCTGACGGGCACGATAGGCCGGTTCACCCCACTGCTTCATCAGGGCCCGCAGATCATCCACCGAGAGATCGAGAATAGATTTTTTATCAGTTTCTTTGGCTTCAATAGGCTTCAAAATGTAAATTGCTCACTTATGTTTAAAATTACGGGAATCTTTGTCCGATGTTGACATCTGTTTTTAACGGAACCTTTTTAGCGGAACAGATATTCCTTTTGACAAAGTTTTTAAGTTAATCAAATGTTAATGAAATCACAAAAATGAAAAAGGACACAATGATCAACTCCAGCCAAGAGGTCGAACAGGAAATTCTGAATATCCACAATACCTTTAAAAAAATACGCACCGAGCTGTCGCGGGCCATCGTCGGTCAGGATACGGTAATAGAGAAGCTGCTTATCGCCCTTTTTGCCCGTGGCCATTGCATGCTGGTGGGGGTGCCCGGTCTGGCCAAAACGCTGATCATCAAATCCCTGGGACAAACCCTGGGGCTCTCCTTTTCCCGTATCCAGTTTACGCCCGATCTGATGCCCACCGACATCACCGGCTCGGAGGTACTGGAGGAGGATCGTAGCACCGGCACCAAGGCTTTCCGCTTTATCAAGGGACCGCTTTTTGCCAATATCGTTTTAGCCGATGAGATCAACCGCACCCCGCCCAAAACACAATCGGCCCTGTTGGAAGCCATGCAGGAATACAATGTGACCATCTCCGGCACCGCTTTTGATCTGGAAAGGCCCTTTTTTGTGCTGGCCACGCAAAACCCCATCGAGCAGGAGGGAACCTATCCCCTGCCCGAGGCCCAGCTGGACCGCTTTATGTTCAGCCTGTGGCTGGATTATCCCTCCTTTGAGGAGGAGATCGAGATTGTGGAACGTACCACCTCACGGGAGATACCACAGCTGGAGTCCTGTATCGAACGGGCCGATATTCTGAAATATCAGGAAATCATCCGTAAGGTGCCCGTGGCCCGCAACACCATAGAATACGCCACCCGCATGATCAGCGCCACCCGTAAGGAGAGTTCCTATTGCGACGACACCCTGCGCGGCTGGATACGCTGGGGGGCCGGCCCCCGGGCCACACAAAACCTGATCCTGGCCTCCAAGGTGCGCGCCGTGCTGCATAACCGTCTTTCACCGGATAGCAGCGACGTGGATGCCGTGGCCGAAGCCATACTGCGCCACCGCATCGTCACCACCTTCAATGCCGAAGCCGAGGGCGTGGGCATCCGCGAGATTCTGAGCCATATTCTGGAGAAAATAAAGGATTGAGCTATTTTCCGGCGGCATCACAGCGCGTGTGCCTGATGAGGCATCTTAAAATTTTGCCCAAAAAGGCGGGATTGTCTTACTGACAAAGTTTATCCGGGCATTATTTTTGATCCGGCGTTCCATCCTTCAACCATTGCAGCACTTCACCGAGCGCCCCGGCCGGTGTCAAACTTCTTCGTTCCCCGCCGTTCCCGGAAAGCGACCAATAACTGTTGTAAATATCAGAGCCCACAATCCGCAGATTCTGCCCCGGTTTAAGCTTTTGCCTGTCCCGGGTCAACCGGACAACCTCATCCGCCAGCGAAAAACAGAGACGGATATCCTGTGCCGCACTCTCCCTGTCATTCGAGTAGATACCGCCCCATGCCAGATGCAGGAACATTTGCAATGGGCCGTATACCAGATAGTATTGTATGGCATAGGAATTTGCGCCATAGCCCGAATGGGAAAGAATGAGATAGTCACCGACAGGGTCTTCACGGAGGTAGTGATGCAGATTATAGGGCGCTTTTTCAATCTCGCGCGTGGAAAAGAGCCAGTCACCCCGCTCTCTTAACCGGGCGCCCAACATTGCGGGAAGCGCCGGGAATCCCAGTCCTGCTTTTTTAAAGAGCATCCCGGCTTTTTCAACGGGCGTCATAAGTTTTACCTGTCTTTATGGATTACTTTTTCAAACACGCTTCTTTTGCACCCCACAAGGCCCGCTCGATAGCCAACCGAAAGTCCCTATGCCCGCCTGGCGATGAGTAACGCCCTTTGGGGACGGGGATGCCCCTCCACGGTTTTGGAAGGATCGTTCCGGTCCAGAAAATCTGCCAGCGACTCATAGGTCATCCACGCCGTGCGCCGCTGCTCTTCCGTGGAAGTGACG
>WGCN01000108.1 GCA_015493745.1 Calditrichales bacterium | reverse complement strand
GGTTGATACCGTGTGGCAGTACAGGATTTCCCGGCGTGCGCTTCCAGAAATGACGGATGGCACGCCCCACCCCCGGCCCCTCCCCGACTTTCGGGGAGGGGTGTAGGGGAGAGGCAATAGGGCTATCCCCCGGATTTACCCGGGTGAGTGCGGGAACAGGCTGTGACGGACAGGCGATAACTATTCCGGAAACAAAAAAGGCCGTCCGCCTTCTCCGGCGAACGGCCCCGGGGAGGGAAATATCAACGCGGTTCCAGGGTCACGCGGATCACCTGGTTGACCGCCGGATAGGTAAAGCTGTCATCCACGGGTCTGACCGTGCCGTTTTCCTCCGCGCCACTGTTGGCTCCCGACTGGCGTGGCGCCTGGCTGATACCAAAGCCCGGTTTTTCATTCACCTCGGTACCGACGTCCCACAGCATAATTTGCGCGGTTACATCGCCGCTTACAGCGCTGCCGCCTTCAAACAGGGCTATCCCCTTGCCGTCCGGAGCGTAAAACAGATCGTTGGACTGAACATACATGGTGGCAAAGGAGAGATAGTCACCCTCTTCAGCCTCGACGCTAAAGCTGTAGCTGTTACCGGGTGTAAGAGGTCCGGGCGCAGCGGCGCCCACGGGGGTGTTAAATATCCCGGAAGCTTTTACGCCGGCGGCGGTCTGCACGGCGGCAGCCAGAGCTGAGGGATCACCATCCTCGGCCAGATTCTCCAGTCCTTCTCCGCGATCGGCCGAACCGGAAGTGAACAGAGGGTCCGGGTTGGTGTGTACCACATAAACACCGGGGGCCAGCAGATCGGTTATGCCCGTGTTATCAGACAGATAGGCGGCCATCGTTGACGGATCGCCGTCCTCGGCAATGCCTTCCAGACCGTTTTGAGCCGGAGAACCGGCCGTAAACAGGGGCGATGGCGCGCTATGCACCACAAAAACACCGGGGGCCATGGGGACAGCCACGCTGCCCGCGGAGGTGGACAGCGTGCTGCCATCGGAAACATTTGTGATGCGCAGGGTGAAATTGGTGGTCGAGTTAGCGGTAAGCGTTGCCTTAATCACCGCGTTTACGGCAGGCAGATTGCCAAAGGTATCGGCGGCAAGGCGCACGGTATTGTCACTATCGGGAGCGCCGGTATTGGCGCCACTTTGCCTCGGGGCCTGATCCGCGCCCACGCCCGGTTCCTGATCCGCTTCCGTGCCCGCGTCCCATAACATTATCTGATCGGTGACATCGCCGCTGACGGGATTGCCGCTGTCATCAAACAGGGCTATGCCCTCTTCCGCCGGCGCGTAAAAGAAGTCATTGGATTGTACCATCATGGTGGCAAAGGAAAGCCGGGCTCCCGGCGGGGCGTCAAAAGTTACGGCATAGGATTCACCGGGAAAAATAGGCGCGGGGTCCGTTGCCCCCTCCGGCGTGTTGAACACACCGCTGGCGGGAAAGGCCCTGGCCGTGGATATGATGGAAACGGTAACATCAAATGTCGCCGATGCTGCTGCGGGTTCCATACTCTCTTCGCTGCATGCGGTTAAGGCGAAAAGCGCGCTTAACATTAATAAAAAAAATCGTTGTGCCATAAGGGTCTCCTTGGTATGAATTGATTACGGAGACACACTAAGGGCAGATATTCACATAATGTTAACGGCCGGCTAAAGTTACCACACGGGATATTCATGAAAAGTTCACTTACACGGCCCCCTCCTTAATCCTCCCCCACTCCGTGGAGGAGGAAACGTGTACCATGCCCATTAGCGCATAGCACCTCTGTTTTTCATTTTTCCCGCCGCGCAGTAAAGAAAACCACGATAACCCATACCCTATTCCCTTCCCAAAGTTTGAGGAGGGTCAGGGTGGGGCCACCCACTCCCTTAACTCCAAAACCCTCCCCGGGAATCCGGCAGAGAGTTACGGGACTCTTGACGCAACGAATCTGTTAATTTATTTTTAGAAGCACAGTCGCTTAATCCTATTCTGTATTCAGGCTTTTATTCAGAAATAAACTGATTAAAGAAAGAATCAGTGATGTCTTTAAACAAAACCGCTATCTCCTTATCACGTATGCTTAGGAGAAATCAGACTACAGCGGAGAGGGTCTTTTGGAAAAAAGTTAGAAACAAGCAATTTCATGGTCTTAAAATCAGAAGACAACATCCCGTATTTTATACTCTTTTGGGGAAAACACGCTTTTTTATTGCCGATTTCTATTGTGCTGATCTAAACTTAATTATCGAAATCGACGGGGGAATACATGAAAAACAAAAATATTACGACACTCTGAGAAGTGAAATTCTTGCCACGCAGAAACAAATTAAAATTATTCGTTTTACCAATGACGATATTTTAAAAAATATAGACCTAGTTTTAATGCGTCTGGAAAATTTTATTAGGGCGAACTTAAAATAATATACCCGCCATGCAAGCTTCGCCTTTACAACGCATTCTCCCCACCTTGTAAAACAGGGAATTACGCCTGCCATACCGTTTTTCCCCAAATCTTGGGTGGCCCCCCCTCCTTAATCCTCCCCCACTCCGTGGAGGAGGAAACTTACACCAGGCTCATTACCCGCATAGCACCTCTGTTTTTCATTTTTCCCGCCGCATAGTAAAGAAAAACACGATAGCCCATACCGTTTTCCCACCCCAAAGTTTGAGCAGGGTCAGGGTGGGGGCCACCCACTCCGTTAACTCCAAAACCCTCCGAAAATGGGCCGGAGGTTTTGATTACTTTTTTCTTCGGTTCTTCCTGTAGCTCTCCTCCAGTTCCTTCATCACTTTGCCCATCATTTCATAAAGGGAGGCCGATTGCCGGGCCATTTGTTTGGAC
>WGCN01000107.1 GCA_015493745.1 Calditrichales bacterium | reverse complement strand
CTGAAAAGAATTGATTGGGACGGATCTGTTTCAAAATTGACGTGTATATACGCATTCTCAAATGATGACGTCTGGTTTGGTGTTACAAATTTAATTCACTGGAATGGAATTGAATTTGTTAAGAATTGGAATCCTGTACTTGATGAGTTCTACGATAAAACCGTTAATAAGATATGGGGTACATCATCCAGTGATCTATACATAGTTGGTAATGGCGGCCTGATGGCCCATTATGACGGCACGGGCTGGACAAAGATCGAGACGGGCACGGAATTGGATCTTTTGGATATATGGGGTACGGATGCGGATAATATTTGGGTATGCGGTTTTACGGAGCCTATAGCCACGGTTATATTGAATTATAATGGTAGTGAATGGGAAACATACCATTATCTTCCTTTTAATGAATATATAGAATATAATAAAAACCAAATTTCCGGGCCGGTGCGTAGTATCTGGACAAATAGAAAAAGTCAACTTTGGTTGGCAAATTATTATGGTCTTTACCGGGCGCAAAACAGTAACAGCACATCATTTAAAAGATATAAACCTTTGACCAGAGCCTGGAACGGAGGTACAACTTTCAATATCCGCGGCAATGATATAAATGATATCATGTTTGTTAGCGATGAAGATTCCTTTTGGCATTTTAACGGTAAAACATTTAAAAATTACCCGGTCATGGGGAATGTAGACAATTTGATTTTGGCAATGGCGGAAATGGAGAATGGATTTATTTTTGTTGGTTTTAATTTTAATCAAGAAGCTGTGATCTATATGTGTATCCGATAATATCAAGATCATAATTTAAAGGAAGCATATTAGGTCAAACAATATTATTCTCTAGTTTTAGAAACCTCTGATAAATTGATTGAATGTAACCGCACACACTCATAATACCCTTTCAGTCAAATTGGAGGATGATATGAAAAGCAACCGTTTCAACAATATGGATTTATTCACTTACAAAGCTAATTCCGAATATAAAAATTAAAACCCAAAGTAAGGCCGCCGTGGAATTTATCAACGCACACATTGACCGGTACATGCTTATTGCTCCCATTGAAAAAGAACTCCTCCCGCCAGACACAGCTTACGGTTCTGTTTAGGGCCGGATGTCATTTAGGCGCGTTACTCCCGGTCCGGGCAAACGTTGCCCTAAAATGGTTTATTGCTCCTTTGGCCATCTCCCGCCACGGGCGGTCAGCTATGATGGGCCCCGGAAGCCGGCGTCACGGCAGCGGGGGAGCGCCGGCGGCGGCCGTTGTGCCTTACCGTTTGCGTAATACCGGCTTAACCCCTATTTTCCATTTTTCCTTAACCAACCACCAGGGATATCATGAAAACCTTTGTCAAGCGTCTTTTTGTCCTGATTGTGCTCATAATCCTTTTTGCCGTCGGCGGTAGTTACCTTGTTCTGAAAAACAGTCTGCCGGAGGAGAGCGGAGAAATCCGCGTGGCCAAAATTTCCAATGATATTGAAATTACCTTCGATAAGATGGGCCTGCCTCAGATTTGGGCGGAAAGCCGGCGGGACGCCTTTTTTGCCATGGGCTGGCAACACGCCGCCGACCGTCTGTTTCAGATGGATCTGACCCGGCGTGTTTCCTACGGACGGCTTTCGGAGATTTTTGGCGATGTAACCCTGGAGATGGACAAACTCAGTCGCCATGTGGGGCACTACCGCATGGCCCGGGATCAGATGAGCCGCCTTTCAGCCAGAAACCGCGCCCTGCTGGAAGCCTACAGCGCCGGGGTGAATGCTTGGGTGCGCCAAAACGCGGCCATGCCCTTCGAGTTTTATATTCTGCAATATGATTTTGATGAGTGGAAGCCGGTGGATTGCCTGACCATCCTCAGCTTTCAGACCTGGTTTTCCGACGCCCTGCAAAACAACGATCTGTTTTTTGTATCTCTGTTCGATAAGCTGGGGCCGGAAGAGGCCCATAAGCTTTATACCGGTTATCCGGAATGGGCGCCCTATACCGTTCCCGAAAAGAAGGGCACGGCCGCCGCACCGGATATCCGCCAACGGATGGCCCGGCGTTTTCTGGCCGGAGGGTTAAATCCCTTTGTCATGTCCACCTCTTCCAATTCATGGGTTGTGGCCCCTTCAAAAAGCGCTTCCGGCGCGGCCATGCTGGCCAGCGATCCGCACCTGGAACTGGCCCGCCTGCCGCAGTTTTGGTATTATGCCGGTATGCATGCCCAAAAGGATAGTCTGAATGTTATGGGGATAACCACCCCGGGATTGCCCCTGGTGGTCATGGGCTATAACGGCAAGGCGGCCTGGGCCTTTACCGTGGGGGGCGTGGACGTCACCGAATATTACCGTGAACAGGTCAATCCGCAAGACTCCCTGCAATACGCCGTTGATGACGGCTGGGAAAATTTCGGTTTTTTCCCCGAGGAGATAAAAGTGGCCGGCCGGGAGCGGCCCGTAAACTTTACCGTTAAAACCACCCGCCACGGTCCGCTGGTGATGGGGCCGGACAGCAACCACATCGCCTATGCCTTTGACTGGGCCGGTTTTGACGTCGATCTCAATAAAACCTTCGGCGCCGCCGTGGATTTGATGCAGGTGGATAACTTTGAAGACTTCCGTCCGCTGGTAACTAATTTCGGCGCGCTGGACGCCAACTGGATGTATGCCGACGTTAAGGGCAATATCGGCTATCAACTGGGTTCTCCCATCGCCATCCGTCCGGCGGACTATGATAATGCCCCCATCGACGGACGCACGGTAGAGGATTTATGGCAGGG
>WGCN01000106.1 GCA_015493745.1 Calditrichales bacterium | reverse complement strand
GCAAGGATAAAAAATTTAGTCCTGTCTATGCTAATTGGTACAGTCTGAATGGCAATGGAAAAATGACCGGAACCACCTGGATTACGGAATCAGGATTTTTAGAAACACCCATTATGTAAACAGATACAAATAGTGTCGGTATAGTACGGGATGCCGTAATAAAATGGTATGTTGATACAAATTGATATAGGGGGGAAGACTGGTGGTATACCTACCCGGTCGTTGCAGAAACTTATGATGGTTTTCTCAATGATATCTACGGTTTCCACATAAAGGAAAAACATGTTTTAGAAGAGATTAATAATGCTTCCGGTGGGAAAATTGAAGAAGGAAATATTGGCGGCGGAACGGGTATGAGGTGTCTGGGTTTCAAAGGAGGAACAGGAACATTTTCAAGAGTCATAATGATTGGGGAGTTGACTTATACCGTTGGTGTATTGGCTCAGGTAAATTTTGGGGCTAAAAGAAACCTGACAATTGCCGGTGTTCCCGTCGGAATAGAACTCAAAGACACATTAAGCGGGAGGTGTAAGCTTTTTTGTGTAAACGAAAAAGCCCCGTTTGGTTCTGCAAGAACTAAACGGGGCCGTACGGGCCGTTGAAGAGGTCATCATCAATGCCATAACTTCGGCTGAAACGATGGAGGGAATAAATGGAAATAAAACCTATGCCCTTCCGCATGATTCATTAGTGGACTGGTTGAAAGAAAATAAAAGGATTCAATGATAACAGAAGAATTATAATTTGTAAAGGTAAATAACATGAAGATACAAAAGGTTTTCATAGTAATATTTCTTGGTTTGCTGGCCTCGTCACTTTTTGGACAGGAAAAATTTGACAGGCAAATTATCAGCCGTATCAAAGAAGAAGGGTTTCAATATTCAAAAGTGATGGAAACCCTGAGCTGGCTTTCCGATGTATACGGGCCGCGTTTTACGGGGACGCCCGCCTATCGTGAAGCAGCAGAATGGGCACGGCAGGAAATGAAAAAATGGGGTTTGCAAAATATAACGCTTGAGCCAATAGATATGAAAGTTCGCGGATGGGCAGCCAAATCTTTCTCCGTTGAAATGATCGAACCGGGATTTAGCCCGATAAATGCCTGGCCCGCCGCCTATACCCAAAGCACCGATGGCATCATAAGCGGTGTTCCCCTGTTCATAAAACTTAAATTTTCATGGCAGCACCCGCCTCTGGATTCTTTGGAAAAATACCGTGGTAAACTAAAAGGCAAGATTGTTTTTTGGGCAGATGGTAAGCCGGCCAAACCTCATTTTGAGCCCTTTGCCATGCGCTGGTCGGATGCAGAATTGTCTCATACCGAACAAGCCATAAACCCCATAGCCGAAGAGCCGCTTGAACCCTGGACGTCAAAATTGTCAATCGTACAAAGGCTGGAACGGAAAAAACGTAAAATTGAGAAACAAAAAGAGCTCTCTGAATTTTTTACCCGGGAAGGTGTCGCCGCCCTAATCTTTCCAAGCAGCGCCGACCATGGTACTATTCATGCTGAAAAATATCAATTTACCGGAATCGATGATGTTAAAGCGGTGCCCACTTTTTTTATCGCTAAGGAGCAGTTTGGCCGTATAGCCAGGATGGTGGATAAAAAAGTACCGCCAACCATCAGACTCCATCTTGAGACCACATTCTATCATAATCCTAAAAATAATATAAATATCTTTGCCGAAATAACCGGAACGGATAAAAAATTAGCCGGTGAGGTGGTGCTATTGGGTGCGCATTTTGACTCCTGGCACGCCGGTACGGGCGCAACGGATAATGCCTCGGGGGCGGCCGTGATGATGGAAGCCCTGCGTATCCTTAAAAATACCGGAGTCCGTCCGCGACGCACCATCCGGCTGGCGCTATGGACGGGCGAAGAAATAGGGTATATTGGTTCCCTTGATTTTCTAAATAAGTATGTTGGAAATCTAAATAGCGGAGAACTAACAGATAAACCATTGAAAATATCCGCATATTTTAACCATGATGGCGGCAGCGGAAAAATACGGGGGATTTATTTGCAGGGCAATGAAGCCCTAAGGCCGGTTTTTGAAACCTATCTGGCGCCGTTCAGATATTTGGGTGCCAATACGCTGACCATTGAAAATACATCCTACACGGACCATGAGATATTGGATGCCCTTCATGTTCCGGCTTTTCAGTTTATACAGGATCCTTTGAACTATAATGATATCACGCACCATACCAATCTTGATGTTTATGAATATGCTATCGAGGATGATCTCAAAATAAATGCCGTAATTGTTGCCGCCCTTGCTTATCAGGTTGCCATGCGTGATGAAATGCTGCCGAGAAAGAACGATTAAAGAGAGAATTCCTCCTTTTGCGGGTATGACTGATTGGTGAGAGCAAGGAGGCCGGGTGTCCTTTTGATGAAATGAATTTGCACGGGTGCCTCTTTTTCGTTAATCTGCGCCCCGGAATATAGATGTGACTTTATTATAATCCGGGTTTCCGGCGGTAAGGAGAAATATGGGAAAGCAAAGTAGAGGAGGGGAGTGTGAGGAAAATGAATTTTTTGAGGGTGTTTAGCATAGCGTTGTTGGTTTTTAATACGATGATTATGGCCCAACAAACCGTTATCCGCGCCGCGCGTATGCTGGACGTGGAGAGCGGCAAGGTTATCGCGCCGGCGGTCATTGTGGTGGAGGGTGACAGAATCGTTGCCGTCAATCCGGAAAAAGAGCCCGGCGACGCCGGGGTGATCGAGCTG
>WGCN01000105.1 GCA_015493745.1 Calditrichales bacterium | reverse complement strand
TACCATAACTTCATGCATTGCCACCCGGTCACCCGAAAATTCCGCCTTTTTCCCTTAGGCGGTGAGTGATTTTGCGACTTACTCACACAAAGCCACAAAGCTACTAAGTTTGTTTTATCCGTCTTTCTTAAGGCCCGGAGTCAAACTCAGCCACCTTTTTGTATTTTTTATTTCCTTGTTTTGTCATTCCCAGGGTTTTTCCCATACCGGTAATTCTCTCTCCACAACATGGAGAGTTATTGGAGGCGAGGGGCAATCAGGCGGTTTTAAAGGTATTCAGTCTAAAGGAAAAGGTGCTGCCCTTACCTTTTTCGCTGGCCACCAAAAGCGCGCTTTTATGAACCTCCATAATTTTTTTGGCGATGGCCAGTCCCAAACCGGTACCGCCGGTTTTCCCGGAACGGCTTCCTTCCACCCGGTAAAAACGATCAAAGATGTATGGCAGCTTGCCGGCCTCTATGCCGGGGCCGGTATCCTTCACCCGCACCCGCAGCCCTTCACCATCAAAATCGGTATCGATGGTGACCGTGCTGTCGCGCGGGGAGTAACGGATGGCATTTTCCAGAAGATTGGTCAGCACGCGTTCGATCAGGGCCACATCGGCATAAACCTGGGGCAGGCTGTCCGGTATATGGATCTCGATATTCACCTCGGCCTTTTCAGCCCGCGGTTGCAGCTTCATCTTTACCTCATACACTAGGTCTTTTAATAAAAACGGTTCCATCTGCGGTACAATCTGGTTAGCGTCCAGCTTGGAAAGCTCAAACAGCTCGCCCACCAGTTTTTCCAGGCTGTGGCTGCTCTCCAGAATGATGTTCAGATAGTTTTGTTTTTCCTCTTCCGACAGTTGATCCTTTTTTATCTGCAGCGTTTCAAGATAGCCCCGTATGGAGGCCAGCGGGCTGCGCAGGTCATGCGACACATTGGCGATCAACTCCCGGCGCAGGGTATCGGTCTTCTTTAGCTCCTCGATATTGGCTTCGATGGTTTCGGCCATGCGGTTAAAGGTCTGGGCCACCCGGGCAATCTCGTCTTTGTGCTTATCCTCCAGCCGGGCCCGGTAATCCCCTTTTTCAAAACGGGACAGTACGCTGCTCATGCTGCGTAAACGGCCGGTGAGCAGTCCGAACAAAAGCAGACCGGTTATCGCTGTCAGCACGACGGTAATCACCAGGCTTTTTACAACGGTTTGATACACATAATTCTCCCGCGTGGAACTCAGGGCCTTGTCATATTGTTCGGAGCCGATAATCACATAGAGGTAACCGTCCGTATCGGGGCCGATGTGTAACGGCGCGGCCGAAAACGGTTTCTTAACGCCGGGATTCCGGGGATCGTCGCCCACAATCAAACGCTGATCGCCCTCGGACAGGAACGCGTTGACCGGCGTTAAGGCCACATGGGTCGACTTTACCTTTTTATCCGGTTCGGCAAAAAAAGCCAGTATTTTCCCCTGTTCATCCAACAGGTAAATCTCAATTTTGGGATTGAGGATCATGATATAGTGAATGGCATGTTCCACCGCTTTCAGGTCGAGACTGTCCTTTACAAAAGGTTCCAGTTCCCGGGACATATCGCGGGCCAGACGCAGATTCAGTTTTTGATCGGCTTCATTGTAATAGGCTTTCCAGGAGTTTACGGTCAGATAACTTTGCACCGCGCCCATTATGAGCAATAAAACCAGAAATATGATTGAAATTTTCGCGTAAAATGAATTAAATATCTTTTGCACCGTTACTCTCCCGAACCTGCTTCGAAGCGGTAACCCACGCCCCAAAGTGTTTTTATAAATTTAGGCTGCGCCGGATCACGCTCTATTTTATTGCGCAGACGGTTAATATGTGAGCTGACCGTATGTTCATAGCCTTCATATTGCGAGCCCCAAATCAGTGAAAGCAGACGCTCCCTGCTGTAGGTATTTCCGGGATGCGAGGCAAAAAGGGTCAGAAGTTCAAATTCCTTGGCCGTCAGTTCCACCCGCTTGCCATCCAGCAAAACCGTATGTTTATCCAGATCGATGCTCAGGCCTTCAAACTCCAGTTTTGGCCCGGCCATGCGCGCTTCATTCTTTTCATCCTCCAGCTCTATGCGCCGCAGGATGGCTTTGATCCGCGCCAGCAGTTCCCGCACGCCGAAGGGCTTGGTCAGATAATCATCCGCGCCCACCTCCAGGCCCAGCACCTTGTCCAGTTCCTCCGATTTGGCCGTCAACATCAGCACCGGCGTAAAGGGATCGCTGGCTTTATAGCGGCGGCACACCTCCAAACCGTCCATATGCGGCAACATCAGGTCCAAAATGATCAGCGCGTATTCCCCGCTCAGCGCTTTTTCCAGACCGCTGACGCCATCATAGGCGCGATCAAGCGTAAAACCGGCGTCTCTAAGGTGGATCTCCACCAGATCGGTAATTTTAGCATCATCCTCTATCATTAAAATCTTATTTTTTTTCATGGGGCAACCTGTATGTTAGTCTGTGCATAAGCGGAATAAAATACTCCCGTTTATAAAAACCGTCGCGACCGTCGTTATATTTCCTTTAAAACAAAAAAGAATCCGGTCATGACAACCGGATTCCAAAGTAAGGGTTCCTCGGGACTCAAACAAGGCTACTGAACACGGGTGATCGTCACCTTGGCTACCGCGCCCTGCCAGCCGTAAAGGGCCGGATCCAGGTCGCCCACCCCGAGAATGCCGGGATGCACACGGATCGGTTCCTCGGTGGGAACGCGCACATGGGGGCTGCCACAGCAGGGGCCGGGGATATGATCAACCGACTCGGTATTTTTTTCCGAACCGGCGTCCCAGGCCTGCAGATAGATGGTTTTGGAACCGCGCAGGGGCATCAGCACCCCATCCACTCCGGCAAAGGCATCATTGGTATTAACCAGCATGGAGGCGATGGAGAGCTTAAAGAAGCCGGGGCGCGCCTTGATGCGTATGGTGGTGGAAGCGCCGGGAAAAACCACGCCGTCACCCCGCTGGACGTCATAGACCAGGGGATTGCTTTCCAGCGAGGCCACCAGGGGATCGCTGACCGCGTCCTCGGCAATTTGCGCTATCTCCGTGGAAGCGATCTGGCCGGCACGGAACATATGGGTATGCAGGTTATGCGTGGCCATCACCGGCGGCGACATGGGCTGGCTGGCGCCGGGACCCGTGGCCGGGGTCATATTCTCAAAGGTAATCTCATAAACAGGCGACAAATCGGCGTCGATTTGAGGCGCCCGTAAATTTTGCCCCCTGAATTCATCCGGGCCGTCACCCGAAACAATGGAACTGCCTTGCTGGCAAGACCAGACCAGGGCCAACGCGGCCGCTGCAATAAAAAAACGAGATAAAGACTTCATAAGTCCTCCGGTATGTTGTGAAACTGTTGACGCAGGCATTATGCGGCCGGTTTTTAACAAACAGTTCACGGAAATTCAAACATTTACCGTTTACTTTTCACAACAAATCGTTCGCCTGGCGGAAATCCTCCGCGGAAAACCAGCCTTGTGGAGACGCCGGGGGTGGGGCGGGTACCATCCGTCATTTCGGGAAGCGCGGCAATGAGAAATCCTTTACTGCAACACGGTATCAACCTATCCGACAAAACCAATAAAATCTTATCCCACCCATGACCTTCCCCCCTTCTCTTCGCAAGAGAAGGGGCCGGGGGATGAGTTCGCAACCCAGGCCGGACGCCAATGGCCAACGGTAAAACTTCTCACACCAAAGATGCCTCTCTTCGTTCGGCATGACACATTCCGGGCCTTCCGTCATTTCGAGGAGCGCAGCGACGAGAAATCCTTTTCTGTATCCCGGTGAAGGTGGGCAACATCAACCTCCGCGGAGTACCGGGTCAAATATAAAACTTTCCGGGAAAATCAGATGCTTTTATCCGGCCCAAGACCACACCCCTTCTCTTCGCAAGAGAAGGGGCCGGGGGATGAGTTCCCAACCTGGCCGGACGGCTAAAGGGCGGTGTAAAAACCAAATTCTGGCGATGGGGGTCCTTCATACCCGAATCCGTTGAAACGGATTGGGGGACTCTCATGTTCTTTCGATGCACCCGGATGAATCCGGGTGTTAACGTTTTACCCATAGATTACTCCCCTCCCCGAGGGTCGGGGAGGGGTTGGGGGTGGGGCCGGGCCAACCGTCATTCCGGAAAGCGCGG
>WGCN01000104.1 GCA_015493745.1 Calditrichales bacterium | reverse complement strand
ATCGGATAGCTGTTGGGCTGCTTTTCCCACACTCTCTGTTGACTTAATACCTGCAGAAAACGGTAATACTTTGTATTCCATACATTCTCCTTCCCTTTAAATATAAATTCATTTACCCCATTTTTCATCATTGATTAATGATAGATATATTACCTTATAACTTTGAAGCATTCAGAAAAGTAGTTTTCTAAAGACCGACCATCATTTTCTCCAACTACGTTAAGTTGCACCATACCATATTTTTTCCACAGCCATGCGGATAAAACCTGCCGACCGCCTTTCCTACCTCTCCTTTAAAAATTGCCTTGCCTTTTGCATGGCTTCTTCAGCGCTTTTCGCTTTTCCTATATATTTCCAGCCGCCCCAACTCACATAAACATGCTTTTTTTGTTCATCCCAGCGGACTTCAAACCTGCGGGCGTCTTTTAAATATATTTTGCCTATTATATAATCAGTCATTGGATTTTTAGTGGTTCAGCGCTTATACATCATATATCATGCCAAAAGCCCGGCCCTTATTAAACAAGGGAAAAAGCGAGGTTTGCTCCGAACCCAATGTGTAAAATTACAGGTGTGCCTATAAAAAATGTGTAAATTTAACGGCCGGTGATTACGAAAGAATGTGTCTTGTTAAGCGTAGTGGGTCAGTATATACTTCCAGGTAAGGTAAGAAATTTCCCGGCTGACAACTTTTCCTTTAAGCGCAAGAAGGTGTCCATGAAAGTCTCTATGTACTATTTCCTTAAAAAAAGCTTCCTGTTCTTTGTCCGTATGATTATTAGATATAATGGGAAGAATGCCATTACACCTGTTATCGCCGATAAAATAGCTGCGGAAACGTTGCGCGGCATAACGTTCAAGATCGGCTTTACCGGCCATATTTGATACGGCCCGATGCAAATCCCAATCATTTACCGCCAAAAACCACAAACACAGCTCCCGGGTATAGCGAATCAATGTTTTTCTACTGATCTTAAATGCATTTCTGTTCATCTCTTTTAAAGCGCTATCCAGAACAAAACCGTTTTCCCTCAGATAAGTTAGTGTTGTTTTTAAGTTTCTGTTTAAGCTTTGCTGCTTCTGTTCGGACTTTTTATATTCCCGTTCAAAATGGCGGGGTTCTATCAGACCTTCATCATAGGCTTCAATATAGGCGCGCCTCAAAGCCGCGAAGAGCTGGCGGATATTTCCCGGCCAGTCCAATGAGACTATAAAATCCTTTGCTTCGTCGGATATTTTAACTTCTCCCTGCCGGTTCAATTTCCCTAAAAAGAAATTAGCCAACAAGGGAATATCCTCTTTTCTTTTTCTTAACGGTGGAATCGATATTACGAATTGTTCCAGCCGGTAATACAAGGGGTCTAAAAACTCCAGATTTTCCCGAATTTCCTTATTGCCCAAATCCTCGCTTGTGGCACAGATTATCCGCAGGTCAACATCAAGGGCCGAAGCGCCCCCCACCCTCTCAAAGCTTCTGGACTGAAACACGCGTAACAGCTTTGCCTGTACCGTAGAGGGAATATGAGATATTTCATCCAGAAAAAGCGTTCCTCCTTCCGCGCGCTCCAGATATCCTTTTTTCTGATGGATGGCGCCCGTGAATGCTCCCTTCTCGTGACCAAACAGCTCCGAATCTATCAAACTATCCGGTCTGTCCGAAAGACTCACGGGAATGAAAGGCCCCTTGTTTTTAGAACTCAGGGCATGAATGGCCCGGGCCGCCAAATCCTTTCCCGTTCCGGACTCTCCCAGAATTAAAACATCCGTTTCAAAGCGGGCTACTTTTTTTATCTTATCAAAAACGCGGCATATAGCCTCGCTTTGACCAACCATTCCTAAAAAACCATCAGCAGTGGCTTCCGCTTTTACCTGGGGAATATCCCTTTTTTTCTCTTTCTCCAAAGCCAGCGACTCATTGATCGCTGAAAGAGCCAGGTTTAAGCCAATATGAAAAACGTTGATCCTTTCCAGGGGGAAAGGTTTATTGCTATTAAAAAGAATGCTGCCATAGTAGGCTGGTATCATATTGTTTTGGTTTTTTAGAACAATAAGGTGATAACTATAGCGGGATGATTTAAACAGACTGTGCAGTATTATTGTCTGACAAAACAGACTTACCTTATTTTTGGGAAATGTAAAGCTCAACCTCTCTTTAAGCGCAAAAAAACGGTTGATAAGGTGTTCGTTAACTCTTTTTATATTGTTACTCTTCAGATACTTTTCCACAAACGTGGCAAAATCCGCAAATTCCGGCACGCTTATCATTTTATGTAAGATATTTTCAACCAGATACCCATCCACCAAAAAGGGACCTTCCCCGGGAGGCGACATTTTTTGGGCAAGCTCGCTGTCCACAAAGCTATAAAATGTCGTGCTCAGCTTTTCCTCAAACAGATCCGGAACATGTATTGTTAAGGTTTTATATTCCTCGCTATAACTGATTTCTCCCAGTGGAAACACGTTTGCATCATCACGTATGGTTTCTATGGTAAACCGGTTTCCAAATATATTAAGAATGGAAGCGGCCGGCTCATTTCCGGCCATGGTCTGTGAAGAAACCAAAAAGAGCAGGATTTCCTTGAGTTGTCTTAAAGGTTCCTTCCACATGGTATTTACGTTAAATATGGATGGAATATTTTCCTGCCTTTTCAGCCGGTTATGCTCCCTCCGGAAAAAGCATTGTAGCGTGGAAAAAAAAACTTCGTTTTCGGGTTTAAACAGCGGTTGTAAATTTTCCAGTACTTGTGTTATCAGGTCAAGCGTGGGTAGGGTGCTGTCATAGTGTTCGGTAATTCTGGATATCCTGTGCAGGATATCCACTTCATTATCATTGCTCATGATTGTTACCTGTTAAATATTGCGCTTTATATGAAAATAGAGAGACCGGAAGTTTTGTAAAATATAGCCTTTTATAACAGCATATGAAAGCATTTATTTAATAACCCTTATTCCCCGCATAATATAGGCATATAATAAACAGCTTTCGTAAATGCACACCTGGATTGACGCTCATCCCGCGGGCGGGCAACCCGCCCGAGGATGTCGTCTTACATGACCGGCAGCCGGAGGGGAATTCAGCCACCTTACGGTCATGGTTGAGGGGTTGTTTTATACACAAGTGTCCAGGGAGGTCCCACACCCCGACAAATCTTTTCCATGTCAAAGTAAAGCTCCCGTTTTACTTTATAACTTCTGCAACGCCCGCCGGAGCTAGTTTAACTTCCAGCCCATGGCGTCTTTTTCCGTCTTTTTTAAAATACCTTCCAGCCTCCGTCGCAATTCCCGGGGGGTTTTTAGCGGCGGAACGGATTGATAAATCGCCGCGTCCCTTTCCAGTTCCTCCAATGCCGCCACCATGTCAATACTGCGCCGCGTAAGGTGGGCATAACGCAAGGCGCCCGGATCAAACAGACGCCGGTCAATTAAAAAGTCTATCTTTTTGGTGCATCGGCAGGGATTGTCCGCGTTGGCCAGGCCGCACTTATTTTCCAAAAAAACACGTATCTTTTTGCGCGAGCGGGCCAGGCGCTGGCGAAAATTTTCGGGGGAGATGTTCAGCACTTCCGCCCCTTCCCTGCTGTTATAGTTCATCACCACCGTCAGGATATAGATCATACGATCCGTCTCTTCCAGGCACAGCAGCAAACCCTGCGTGCAACTGACCTTCACCTCTTCCTCCAGCAGGGCCAGCTCTCCCGCATTGCGGGCATGGCTCACCGTGTCCGAATGACCGGCGTCAATCACGGCGGCATATTCATCAAAAGACATGGCAAACTGCCGCGATTGCCGCCCCTTGACGTTTATCAGGTGGTTAACCGTAATTTTATAAACCCAGGTTGTAAATTTACTATCGCCCCGGAAGGTGCTCAGACGGGTTATCACCTTTATCAATATCTCCTGCGTGGCGTCCCGGGCATCCTCGGGAAAAAGAAGCATCTTTAAGGAAAGATTATAAATCATGTCCTGTATGCGTCCTATCACCTGTTCCAGGGCCTGTTTGCTGCCGTCGATGGCTTCGCTTACCAATTGTTCCGTATCCTTTTGCATATTTCTCCGCTCAACATAGTATTAGACACAAGAAGTGTCCGGCTGTGACACTGTTTATATTTTTTTTTGATTTAAAAACGGGACGGATGTGTAGTATACGAAAAAACCAACGCCTTTTCAGAAAAAGTAGCCTAATACTGCAACAAACTGCTGTTACGGTTATACTTGGTAAGCTTAATATCCTTCAGCGTGGGCTCCTTGATATTGATCTGCAGCGAATAGTAGCCCTTGAGCGGCTGCCAGTTAAAACTCATTTCCCAGCAATGGAGGTCGCGATAGATATCGATATTCTGATACACCATCTCCTTGCGCACCAGATCAAAATTGGCCCGCCAGCGTATCTTCCAGTTTTCGGTTAGTTTAAAATCCGCCGTGGAGGTAAGGCTGATGCGCTCCAGGCCGGCATCGGCGCCGGGGCGGTTGTAGGAGTAGCTCAGGTTAAAAGCCATGGACCAGGGCAGCTTGATTTTTTTTGCCGCCTGCTTTTCCCGGCGTAGATTGCTGTTGGTGATATTGGCCCGGGGCAGCTCCAGGTCAAGGCTGTCCGCCGCCACGCTGTCGGCGGGACTTTTTTTGTTCAAGGTCCCCTGAAAAGATTCCAACACTTTTTGATCCAGGCGAAAGCTCAGCGAGGTGCTGAATGAGGTCAGGCGCGGCAGCCATTGCCCTTTGTCGAAAATGAGCGTCCTGCCATCGGTTTTGCCGTCGGCGCCCAGGGCATAAATACTGTGCGTGGCCCGGGCGTTAAGGGTTTTACCCAGCACCCTGGTGGTGTAGTTGGATGAGATATTGCCCCATTTATAGGTATCGGCCAAAAAATTGTAGCTGGTGGAAAAGTTAGCCTGCAGGATATCAAACTTCTTTTCATTACCCTCCACATCGATGCTTTTGCCCTGAAAACGGTTGTTCAGGCTCAGATTCATGCGTTGGGATTTTCCCAGACGGGTGGCGCCGTAGGGTGATTTTTGAAACTTGTCGATGGCCACGCGCCCCATGCCGGTATCCACATAGGTAAAATAGCCAAACCGCTCATCCGAAAAATCGGGGGTGATGCTGTAGTTGATGCCGGGATCGATCACATGGCGGATATATTTTAAATCGCCAATGTTGGGTTCAAACAGCCCGTAAAGCCTGGTGCGCATGCCTACGGAAGCATTAAAAGTATGACGGGCGGCAAACTGTTTTTTCTGTTCGCGGATAATGGCGCCCGTGGCCGGGTCATAGCGTCCCACGGTAATTTCATCCGTCCACACCTCGTCAAAATTGAGGCTGGGGGTAAAGTTGAAATAACCTGCTTTCTGGGCCATGCTCAGACGGGCATTATGCTTTATGCCGTAAGCACTCTGATCCACAAAATAAATTGAGTCGGCGGTAGTGCTGTCACCGCGAACCACCCTGCGGGTGCGGGAGCCCTTGCCGATGGCCTGGCTGCTGTAATCGAGATAGATATTCTGGTACCAGTCCCTGCCGGCCGCCGGTTTTTGTCCGGTAAACAGTTGAAACAGCGTGGTTTTACGCGTGCTGTAAGAAACACGCGGCAGGATATAACTGCTTTCATCGGTTTGCAGGTTTTCGGTACGGCTAAGCGAAACATTGATACTGCTGCGTTCGAAACGTTTGGAGAGGGTCAGGTTGGAGGTGATTAACTGATTCAAACGGTCGTTTACATTGGGCGATACATCCCGCTGCAGGTCTTTATCGCTTTGAAAGCTGCCATAGCCGGAAATACTGAAGCTGGGATCGATGTTTTGGTTGTGGCTGAAGTTAAAACGCCAGCGTTCCCTTTTTTGTCCCGTTGCCGGATCCACCGGATAATATTCCCCCGAGACTTTACCATTCAGCAGATAACGAATCTTGTAATTCATATTGGCCCGGTAGGTAAAACCCAGCTTGTCATAAAAATCGGTAATAATGGTGCCGTCAAAATAATCGTTGGGCGCCCAATAGTAACCGAATCCGCGTAAAAAACGGCCGCCGGTGCGGCTTTCACCATAGCTGGGCAGCAGAATACCCGACTGCCGCCCCGACTTATTGGGAAAAATACCAAAGGGCACGGCCGCCAGGGGAATATCCGCCAGATAAAAATATATGGGCCGGGCCACCACCCGGTCGCGCACCTTAATGCGCATCTCATCGCTTTTAAAATAGAAATGAGGATTATCCGGCAGGTCACAGGTGGTAAAATAGCCATCACGCACAAAAAGGGTGCTGTCGGCCACCTTATAGATATGTTCGCCCTTATAATGGCCAGGGTCCATATCCGTGCGTCCGACCTCGATTTTGCCACGCTGGGTGTTTAAGTCATATTCGATGGTACGGCCATACATGGGCGGCTGGCCCTTTTCCGTAAAAACCGGTGTTCCGCGTAAAACGGGCTTGCCGTCGGCGTCCACGGAGTCGGCCACTCCGGAGGCATAGAGTTTGTTTTTCTCCTTGTCGATTATGATCCTTTCGGCGGTCAGCGTCATCGTTTCATATTTAATTTGTGCGTTGCCGGTAAGGTATATACGGTTATGTTTAAGGCTTATCGTGTAGTGATCCGCCGAGTAGACTATTTTATCGGTCAGGGACGATCTTTTTGGGGGTGGGGCAAGCGTTAGGCTGTCGGTCTTGGTCATCAAGGAATCCGCCGGGGTCTGCGCAATCAGGGAAGAAAAAGCGCCCCATAACAGGGCGCAGAACAACAGCGGTTTATTTTTCATACACTAGCGTCGCCTTATGATCCGGATCAGGACTTCTTGTTTTTACGTGAACGTCTTTTCCTGTTACTCTTCTTAGGTGCTTCGGGTTTCACTTTTTGCGGCTGCGGTACAAAATCGGGATCCTCCAGCAACGAGAAGTTGATATCCCGGCGGGCAACATCCACGGACTCTACCTGGACCTCCACCCGGTCTCCCAGACGGATATGACGGCCGGAATGGCGGCCGGTCATGGAATAGGTGTCCTCATCATAAATATAATAATCATCGGTCATTTTCACCATCGGCACAAAACCTTCGACAAAGATGTGCTCCAGCTCTACATAAATGCCGCTGGCCGTAACTCCGGCTATTACACCATGAAAGTTTTCACCGATATGCTGTTCGATATACTCCACCTGCTTCAACTTGATGGAATCACGTTCGGCATCCACCGCCACCCGTTCTTTTTTGGAACTTTGCACGCAAATTTCCGCCACTTTGCTGTTCAGCTTTTTCAAATCGCGGGGTTTTTCCGCGGCATAGAGACGCAGTAAACGGTGTACCTCCAGATCAGGATAACGGCGGATAGGTGAGGTGAAATGGGTATAGTCCTCAAAAGCGAGCCCAAAGTGCCCGACATTCTTTTCCGAATAGATGGCCTTCATCATCGAACGCAGGGCCACCTCCTCGATCACCGTTTCCTCCGGTTTGCCTTTTATGGATTCAATGATCTGCTGAAACCAGAAAGATGATATCTTTTTAGGCGTCTTAAACGGCACCTTAAGGGCCTTGAGCAGATTGGTGAAGCGGGTCAGCTTTTCCGCGCTTGGTTTTTCGTGTATACGGTAAATAAAAGGCGGCGGTGTTTTATAACCCGGCAGGGTTTTGACATGCGCGGCCACGGTTTGGTTGGCCAGCAGCATAAACTCCTCGATCATGCGGTGGGCCAGCAACCGTTTTTTGGGAACAATCTCCACCGGCTTGCCTTTTTCATCCAGTACAAATTTCACCTCCGGCGTATCGAAATCGATACTGCCCAGGGCAAAACGTTTTTTGGTAAGGCGTCTGCTCAGAGCCATCATCTCTTCCAGTACCGGGCGATAGGGATCATCACGCTTTTCATCGACGATGGTTTGCACTTCCTGGTAGTTATAGCGTCTTTTACTGTGGATCACCGAAGGCTGTATGGTGTGGCTGACCACCTCCAGCTCTTTGTTGATCTCCATAAAACAGGTAAAAGCCAAACGATCCACATTGGGTTTCAGGCTGCACAGATCGTTGGAAAGCTTTTCCGGCAGCATGGGTATTACCCGGTCCACCAGATAGACGCTGGTGCCGCGGTTCAGGGCTTCCTTGTCCAGAATGGAGCCCTCTTCCACAAAATGGCTGACGTCGGCGATATGTACCCCCAACTGGTAATTGCCGTTGGGCAGTTTTTCCAGGGAAACGGCATCGTCAAAATCCTTGGCGTCTTCCGGGTCTATGGTAAAACAGAGGTGATCGCGCAAATCCAGACGTCCCTGCAGCACCTTTGCCGTGATGCGGGCATTCTTTTTGGCCGCTTCCGCCTCCACTTCCCGGGGGAACTTTACCGGCAGGTTATGGGCGTAGGCCACGGAGATGATATCCAGCCCCGGCGTATCGGCGTCGCCCAGAATTTCCACAATCGTACCTTCGGGGTTGTGCTGATCGCTGTCCCAGCGGTCAAAGGAAACCAGTACCTTTTGTCCGTCCCGGGCGTTCATGGTTTTGTCCTCGGCCACGATGATGTCGCGGTATATTTTTGTGGAATCCGGCACAATGTAACGATAGTATTCCGTTTCGTGATAGGTTCCGACGATGATACTGCGGAAACGCTT
>WGCN01000103.1 GCA_015493745.1 Calditrichales bacterium | reverse complement strand
GGGTTCTTTATGCTCATGGTGGGCGTCCCGGGCCTGATAATGCCGTCCAAGCGCCCGGAAAAGCACAACAATCAGAAGCAGAGCGACCAGACCGTACAGTATGTTCATCAGGGCCCTACCCCGCCCGGCGGAACGGATCACATACAACACCAGGGCCACCAGTAACAGCACCAGGCCGTAAAAGGCCACCACCGCCGGACCGCTGGGCAGGTCATACACATAGCTGATATAGAGTCCGGCCACGCTGACTACCACCCCCATGCCCCAGCCGATTAAAAGCTGTTTCCACAACACGTCGGTGATCATGATGGAGGTAATGGCCGGTACCACCAGGAAGACAAAAACCAGCAACACCCCCGCCGTACCCACCGAATGGGTTATCACCACGGCAAAGGACATATAAAACAGAAAATCCCACAACCGCACGGACAGGCCCTGCGCATAAGCTTTTTGCGGATTTTCCGAGATCAGCAGAAACTTATGACGCAGAAAGTAATGAAAAATACCCACGGCCGAATAGACCAGCGCCGCCTTGCCGATGGTACTCCACTTCACCCACAAAATGCTGCCGGTCAGCAGCTCCTTGATGTGTTCCGCGCCATGCGGGGCTTTATCGATCACCAGTATGGCCACCGCCGCCGCCAGGGCATAGGTCAGACCGATAACGGCTTCCTGGGGTATTTTTTCGTTTTTAAAGCGCGAAAGGGAAAAAACCGCCGCCCCCAGAATGGCAAAGCCCAATGAGAACCAATAGGCCCCCGCACCGGTAGGCATAATACCGAATAAAAAGCCCACCGTGGTGCCCAGCGCGGCAAACTGGGCCAGGGCCAAATCCACAAAAATCACCTTGCGCTTGATAACATGCAGCCCCAGATAGGAATGGATACCCACCAGGATGAGCAGTTCAAAAAAGGCCGGCCCCAGAATATCCCATAAATCGTGTGTCATCGTTTTTCAGATTCCTGTTTTTTTGTGTTTACCGTTTCAAAAGCCGCCTTTAAATGAGAGACCCAGTAGTCTACCAGGCTAAAGACATCGCCGGTGCCCCCGGCGCCGCCCACGCCCATGGGCACCATCACCGGAACAGCCCCCACCTTGGCGCAGATATCATGCACCTTTTCCGCGCTGAAATAGTTGGCGGCCATCAGCACCCGCACCTTTTGGGCACGCATTTCACGGATCAGCTCCTCCACATGTTTGGGTGATGGCGGAATTCCCGGCTTGGGTTCCACATAATCGAGGACCCGTAAACCGAACAGATGTTGAAAATAGACCCAGTTCTTATGATAGGCCACGATGGTTTTACCCCGGAAAGGCATACCCTCTTTCAGCCAGCCGCCAAGATACTCTATCATTTTTTTGCCCTTAAAGGATTTCTTTTGCAGAAAGTCGATCAATCCGCCCTGATTGGCCAGCCGTGTCAACAGCGTACCGCCCATCAGCCTGACCAGTTCGTCACCAAACACCCGGCGGTCGATCTCATCGCGAAAGGCCTTTAAATTAGCGCGATAATAGGCCGAGGAGGCAGGATCGATTTTTTCCAGTCCGGTCACGATATTGTCGGCAATCACTTTAAGATTGAGGGGGTTGGTCGTGATATGCGGGTTGCCGTAAATATGCAGTCCGCCTTCACTGCGGGAAAGAACCGTGGGTTTGTCCAGAAGTTTTATACCGTCCCAGGCGGCCACATAGCCCGGTTGGCCGGAACGGATTTTAGGATTGCCGGCCCGGTCGACAACCGTTGGCGCCCACAATTCCAGATCAAGACCGGTACTGACAAACAGATCGGCCTTTTGCAGCATAACGGCATAGCTGGGCTTTGGCCGCACAAAGTGCGCATCCTGATTCCCGCGGACGATGGCGTGTACCTCCACCCTTTCCCCGCCTACCCTGGCGGTGATATCGGCATAGGTACTCAAAGTGGTTACAACATAAATCTTTTTCGCGGCCATGGCCGGTTGCAGCAGCAAAAAGCTGAGGAAAAGTGTCCATAATGGTTTTCGCATAGCCCTATCCTTTCTCAATAGCGTTCATGTTTATGCGGCCCGATGGCCCAGGTAAGCTGCAGGCGCAGCCGGGAAGTGGGCGCGGTCATATTTTTAGCGCCGCCCGTCGTATACTCCAGCCGGAAACGGGCCCAATGGCTCTGCCACCAGGTAAGATAAGGTACCCACTGGTATTGATAGTCCCCGCTGTTGGCGGCCTGAAAAGGCTGGGTTATATCAAAACGCAGACCGGTTTGCCAGCGTTCGCTTAAACGGTACTGCACATAACTGTAGCCTCCCAAAGCCCGGATACGTTCCGCCGCGTCATTCCTGTCCACATAAAACAATTCCGAGCGCCAGACAAAACCGCTGTAACGGGCGCGGTTCACGGGCTCCCAGGCCAGGGTAAGGTCCATGCCGGCCAGACGGGTCATGCGATCGCCGCGCCCTATCCCTCCATGGGCGACATTGCTTCCGCCCATGCCGGTAAAGCCGATTTCAAGATAGGTATTCTCATTGAAGTCATAGTAATTCCCGAGACGGAACAACAGGGCCGGGAAAGAGAAATCCTCACCGGCAAACAGATGGGGACTGGAGCCGTTGGTTATCTGAAGGGTCACATTAGTGGCGTCGGCCCATGGCGCGGAAACCAGCCAATCCAGTGACAGACCGCTTTGATTCAGTCCCTCCTCCCCAAGCAGAGTGGTCAGGGCCAAAGGAAAAGCATACTGATCTAAAGAGTGGACATGCCAGCGGTTAACTATGCCAAACTGCTGGCGGAATTTTCCGGCCGTTAAGGAGAGGCCCGGCGCCAAATCCGCCCAGGTGACATAAACCTCGCCCAGTTCCACCCCTTCATCGGGACGGAATTCCAGCGCCACCTTGGCCAGGCTAAAGGGGTCGAGGCTGGATTGTACATGCAGGCCTAAAACCCGGAAAGCAAAACCGGAAGGGGGCTGTTGCCGGCCGCACCTGTTTTGCGGCGCAGCCAGGGCATAGCCATCCCCCGTAAAGCTTATTTCGGGATTGATGGCTTGCAGGGAACGCTGGCCGCTTTTAAAAACCTTGCTGTTGGAAGAGCCTTCATCGCCCTGCTCCGCGGCTTGTCCGGCCTCCTGGCGCAGTTTCTGCAATTCATTTTCTTCCTGTCGGGCCTTTAGCAGCGCCACTTCCTGTTCCAGTTGCTTCAGTCGTCGGGAAAGGGAATCCTGCCCCGCCGGACGGGCCTGTAACTGCAACAAAAGCGCCAGTATAATTAAAATTGTTCTATACATGGTATCGGTTTCTCCTGAAAAAATATTTTGGCGCGCCCACGGCGGAGCGGCCATGATCCTGTTGGAACCTGCTTCAGGAAAAAAATATACCTCCCGGCACGGGTATTACGGCCGCGCGGGACAGGACATTCCCTGCAACAGGTCTATATGGTTACGGAAAAAATGATAACGGGAGGAGACCGGCCGGAGGAGGGGGAAAGAAAAAACTGACCGTTAAATACGTGCGGGGTGTTGCTTAAAATACACTCAAGCCTAAAAAAGACAGGCGGTTGTTGAGCGCTGTTTTCGGGATTATCCGCCAGATGGGAAAGGGAAAGAAAGGCCGCCGGACAGGTAACCGGTTCCTTTGGGCTGTAGGCGTGGTTGTGCCAGTTGCCAAACAGACCCGTGGCCAGTAAAACGAGCAGCACTACAAAGGAGGTATGGGATTGTCTACGACTCATATTCTTTCACTTCCTAAAAGTCCGAGTTCACCCGGGGCATAAACATCCGCTGACGGTCATTGTAAACCTGAGCTGCTAACTTCTGTTAGCTGAACACCGTATATAAATTACAAAAATCGTTTTTAAATAAAAAGGGGATGGCTTTGTTATACCGAGTTTCAGGACTGACCGGTGGACATGGTAATTCCAACCGTTTCAGACATATCTTCTTTTTCAACAGCCGGCCCTCTTCCCGGATGGCATTTGTTTTTATTTCAACATACCGAAAGCACGACATACCAAAAGTATTTATTCATTGGCGGATAAGAGTATCCATCTCCTCGCTGTTTTGCTATAAGCTACTTTGTTAAAAGAACGACATCATGAATTGTTTAGACTGTAATTCCCTTTAAAGATAGCGGTCATAATGCCGATGATCCAGAGACTCTTATAGAACAAATATAGATATGGAAATCAGGATTCAACCGGCTTGAAATATTTTTATTTTTTTCAGTTGACCTTGCTGTTCTTTATAGCCGGTCAGTCATTGCAAACGGGTATTCCCTTCTATAAAACTTATAGTCCCAAAACCTATAATGGCGGGCCACAGAACTGGGATATCGTCCAGGATAACCGCGGCATAATTTACATTGCCAACAGCTATGGCATTCTGGAGTTTGACGGAACCACCTGGCGCTTAATTCCAACAGAGCAAAATACGGATATAATCAGCCTCAATGTAGACAGCAAGGGCATCGTTTACGCGGCATCCCAAAGCTACTTTGGCTACCTCACCGCCAATGTTCACGGAGAACCCGTATTCCAGAACTTATCCGATACCTTAAAGACATTCCGGGGCATTATTTATGATATAGCTTCCCTGGGGCAGGATCTTTTTATCTGTACGGATTCCGCATTGTATCGCTATAGCCGGGGCCATATAAAAGAAATCCAGAATGACTCTGCGTTTTTCATATCCATGTATGTTATAGAAGACAAGCTCTATTTGGTTAACTATGAAGGAGAAATTTATGAATGGAGCGGGAACAGGCTCATAAGGACCCCGGATTTCAAAGAATATGAAAAAGAATCCTTCTGGATAAAATCCGAATCTCCCGACAGTGCGCATACGGTATACCTCAACTCCTTTTCAGGCAGGCTGTTTTCTTATAAGGATGGACACCTTAAGGAGATAAAAACCAACCTCAGCCGGTATTTTAAAAAGGTGTTTATTGTGGATATGGTCGCTCTGGAAAATGATCTGCTGGCGCTGATGTTAGATCCCTATGGCATTGTCATTGTAAATAACAAGGGAAAGCTGGTATACTATTTTGATATACAATCCAACCTGATGAGCCAAAGCGCCAATACCCTCTTCCGCGATAAACAAGGAGGCTTGTGGATCGGGCTGAATGACGGGCTGATGCGCCTGGAATATCCATCGCCTTTTATGAACATTACACCTGATATGGGCTTGCGCACCGGCGTGACGGATATCCGTGAATTTAGTGGCGATATTTTTATAACAACCCTTGGCCGTTTTTATAAAATCTCCGGTACAAAGTCCCCAGGTCAGGTGCTTAACCCTGATCTTTCCAGCCGTTTCGGACTTAAGGAATTTGAAGAAATCCGCTCCTGGTGTTGGGGAATGGTCAACGTGCAAGACCAGTTGTTCATCGCCGCCGATGACGGGATATATCTTTATAAAAATAAAAAGCCGAAGCGTATCATAAAAGGCCAGTTCTACTCCATTACCAACTCAAAAGCAAGACCCGATATCATATACCTATCCGGCATCGATACCCTGTATGTTTATCAGATAACCGGGAAGTCGCAAAAACTGTTATCCAAAACCTATGTGGGGCATTCGGGTAGCTATTCCCTGCAGGAAGATCAACAGGGCACCTTATGGATCGCCAGCTATGAGCGCGGATTTTACCGTTTACATTTCAATTCCTTAAGCAAACCGGCAAAAGTCAAAAGATACGGAAAAAAGCGCGGTTTGTCTTCAACATTGAATAACAATTTGTTTCTGTATAAAGGGCGCATGATTTTTTTAACGGAAACAGGCTTAATGGTTTTGGATACCGTTGCGGATAAACTGGTTCGTGACACTACATCCCTTGGACGGGCGGCCGGGCAACGCCTCTACCTCAAGATGTTTGAATATAACGGCAATGTCCTTCTCGGCTCCCGGGACAGTCTTTACTACCTGGTGGAAGATGACAAGGGAAATTACAGTTATGACGATACCACTTTCAGCCGTATTGCGCATAATCTGTTTGAGGCGGTTTATACGGAAAAAGACGGTACCATCTGGTTTGGGCTGGGTAATGGTATAATCCAGTATAACCCGCATATCCCTATTAAACGGCACCTCACATACCGGACGGCGTTGCGCAGAATATCCTTTGGCGGAAAAGAGCTTTATGGGGGCATGATACGCGTACATCGCTCAAACGGCAGCCATCGTTTAACCGACTACTCACAAATGTACCATCCCTTAAAATATAGTCAGAACTCCGCTTATTTTAAATTCTCCCTGCCCAGTTTCGACGGCAGTGAACCCAATCAATATCAATTCCGTTTAATCGGATTCGACAGCACCTTTTCCCCCTGGACCTCAAAGTCGGAAAAAGAGTATACCAATCTGGGGCCCGGAAAGTATACCTTTGAGGTACGGGGAAAAAATGCCTATAACCATATATATCCGTCGTCCGAGTTTTCATTTGAGATATTGCATCCGTGGTATGCCAACACCTGGGCCTATACCACCTATCTGTTTTTCCTGATCTCTCTCATTTACCTTATCGTTTCCTGGCGCTCGCGCACCTTAAAAAAATTGGTGGCTATCAGAACAGCGGAATTAACGGATACCAACCAGAGGCTACGGGAAGCCAAGATTGAAGCGGAACGCGCCACCCATTTCAAATCTCTTTTTCTGGCCAATATGAGTCATGAAATCCGCACACCGCTGAACGGTATCATCGGTATGAACAGCTTGCTGAAATCCACGCCGGTAAATGAGGAACAAAAGGATTTTCTGGAAGCCATCAACGTAAGCGCGGAATCCCTGCTTTCCATTGTAAACGATATTCTCGACTTCTCTAAAATCGAAGCGGGCAAGCTGGATATTGAAGATGTAACCTTCAGCCTGCGGCAGATCATCGAAGACGTCACTTCCGTATGTAAGGTAAACGGTAAACCCAAAAACATTAAAATCCATTCGGAGCTGCCCGAAAGCCTGCCCACCCTGCTAACCGGCGATCCTGTGCGTATCCGTCAGATACTGCTTAATTTCACCACCAATGCCATTAAATTCACGGAGCGGGGTCATATCATCATCCGAGTTGAAAAGCTGGAGGATCAACGGGGTTGCCGGCCACCGGATCAAATTGCCCTGCGTTTCTCGGTGGAGGATACCGGTATCGGCATTCCCGAGGAAAAACAGGCACATATTTTCGACAGTTTTCAACAGGCCGACCTGTCAACAACACGCAAGTACGGCGGCACAGGGCTGGGTTTAACCATTTGTAAAATGCTTACCGACCTGATGGGAGGCGAGATCGGCGTGGAAAGTACACCAAACATCGGCTCAACCTTCTGGTTCACGCTTTGCCTGCCCATCGTGGAAGCCGAGGACGCACAAACAGCGGATAATACCGGAGAGAGCCACTCTTCCACGGATATTCTTAAAAAAATCCACGTACTGGTTGCCGAGGATAACCTGATCAATCAAAAAGTGATGACCCGTATCCTGACCAAGAACGGCGTCAGCCACAGTCTGGTAAAGAATGGCCGCGAGGCGGTTCAGTTTATTCAGGAACAGCACTGCGACCTTATATTGATGGATATCCAAATGCCCGAAATGGATGGCCTGGAAGCGACCCGCGAGATACGCATGCTTGGCAGTGAGCGGCTCAGCAATATTCCCATCATCGCCCTTACGGCCAATGCCGTAAAGGGAGACAAAGAACGCTGCATTGCCGCCGGAATGGATGATTATCTTTCCAAACCGGTTAATGTGGAAACCATGCTATTGCTTCTTAAAAAATATGGCGCTCAAAACGCCCGTTCCGTTTCCTAGTACAATATTGCCCTTTGACCGGAAATCATTTCTAAGTTAAGTTTTATAATGCCCCCGGAAATTCTTCATTTGCTTTTCATATTTTTTTCCTATATTGCTTGCATCTTCCCCTGACCGGGGAAAGGATTTTTCTAAAAATCAAATGATAATATGGAGAATATGAAAATGGCCCAACAAAAGATGAATGTCCCCACCGGGAAATCAAAACCCGACATAGAAATCAATAAACCGGATCAGCAAAAACTATGGCATGATCCGTGGAAACTTTTTATCTGGTATCTGATTTTCACCGCCGCTTTTTTTTACTTCAGCCAGTCGATGCTGGAACATCAACGCAAGGAAATTCCCTACAGTGAATTTCAACAATATGTAAAAAACAAAGAGGTGGATTCCCTGGTTATCAGCCAAAATAAAATATTGGGAATTCTCAAAAAGGAGGGTACCAAAGCCCGTGAATACTTTGTTACCGTACCTCCTCCGGACGATAAGATCGCCAGGGAGCTTGATTCCCGGGGTATCAGTTACACGGTACATATTGAAGACCAAACAGTCAACCGTTTCTTTTTTGACTGGATATTACCCATTGCCATTTTTGTTCTAATCTGGGTTTTCCTCTCGCGACGTATGCGCACCATGGGCTCCAGTTTTTTAAATATCGGCCAAAACAAAGCCCGTATCCATGCCGATGAAGGGCCAAAGGTGACCTTTAAGGACATCGCCGGCGTCAGCGAGGCCAAGGTGGAACTGGAAGAGGTGATCAAGTTTTTAAAAGATTCCGATTACTATAAAAGTCTGGGCGGACATATGCCCAAGGGCGTATTGTTGGTCGGCCCGCCGGGAACGGGAAAGACTCTTTTGGCCAAGGCGGTGGCCGGTGAGGCCGATGTGCCCTTTTTCTCCATCAGCGGTTCCGATTTTATCGAAATGTTTGTCGGCGTCGGCGCGGCCCGGGTGCGTGACCTGTTTGAGCAGGCCCGTAAAAAGGCCCCCTGCATAATTTTTATCGATGAACTGGACGCCATCGGCCGCACCCGGGGCGCGGCCACCATGGTGGGCGGCCATGATGAACGTGAGCAAACCCTGAACCAGTTATTGGTGGAGATGGACGGTTTCGACTCCACCTCCGGGGTGGTGGTTATGGCCGCCACCAACCGTCCGGAAATTCTGGACAAGGCCCTGATGCGCGCCGGACGCTTTGACCGCCAGGTAGTGGTGGATAAGCCCGACCTCAAAGATCGGATCGAGATTCTGAAAATCCATATTCGTAAACTCAAGCTGGGCGAAGATATTGACCTTAATGTTATCGCTCAAAGAACACCGGGCTTTGTGGGCGCGGATCTGGCCAACATCGCCAACGAGGCGGCCATTCTGGCGGCCCGGCATGGTCATAAGGCGGTAATGATGAGCGACTTTGAAGCGGCCATCGACCGCATCATGGCCGGGCCGGAAAAGAAAAACCGCGTGCTCTCGCCGGCCGAGAAAAAGCGCGTGGCCTATCATGAATCGGGTCACGCCCTGGTGGCCGTTACCGTTCCCACCGGGGAACCGGTTCATAAGGTATCCATCATCCCCCGGGGCATCGGCGCCCTGGGTTATACCCTGCAACTGCCCGTGGAGGAAAAGTTCCTGTCGACCAAAAAAGAGCTGTTGGATCAGATTGCCATCCTGCTCGGGGGCCGGGTAGCCGAGGAGATTGTGTACGGTGATGTTTCCAGCGGCGCCCAAAACGATCTGGAACGGGCTTCGGAAATCGCCCGGGCCATGATTACGCAACTGGGGATGAGCGAAAAGCTGGGCCCCATAACCTACGGCCGGGAACAGCGCTCCCAGTTCTTAAATGTCAGCGGCGGTATGGAACGCAATTACAGTGAGGCCACGGCCAAGTTGATTGATGAAGAGGTTAAAAGTATTATCGATGACAATTACAAAAGGGTACACAAAATTCTTAGCGACCACCGGGATAAGCTGGAAAAACTGACCGCGCACCTGGAAGAAAAGGAAGTGATTGACGGCCAAGAGGTGTACAGCATCTGTGATCTGCCCGCCCCGGATTTGCGGGCCTAAGTTAAAATTATGACGGAGGCGTTACCGTCCGGTGACGCTTCCTTTTTTATAAAAGCGTAACATACAGGCATGAAACGGCACATCCTCTTTTTACAAATCGCCGTAAAACGAGAAGCCCTTTTGCCCGCGCTGGCCCTGGCCCTGGGAGTGGGCCTGCTCCTAAACCTGATCAACCAACACCATGTGCTGTTGAAGCTGCAACTGAGCCACATTGACCAGTTGAAATTCATAATGCCCTTCCTGCTGCCCTTTTTTGTTTCTCCGTACTCTGCCACATCCGCAAGAATGAAATTTCGCCCCGGCGATATTTCCCTGGTGGAAACGGTTGTAACGTGCGCTCATTGCGACCGTGAACAACAACTGCATAAGAATCAGCTTATTCCCTGTTGCCCCCATTGCCGGGAGAAAACCGTCTGGAAGATTAAAGAGTTCTTTTAGCTCTGTTTTAAACTTTTCTTAAAAACAGCCTGTAAAAAAAATTATCCCGACTTTGTGAATTTTTTCTTGAAGTGTATTGATTTTATTATTAAGATGTTTTTGTCTTATTTTACTTTAACCGGAGGAATCATGAAGAAGATTATTTTTACGCTTTTATTTATCTCCTTGTCATTCGCCTGGGCCGGAGATACTTTCAGTCTCGATCTGCAATCGCGCACCCGTTTTGAAGCCAACGGCAAAACTTTTGTCAAGGAGCGCAGTTTTGATAATTACACGTATATGCGCAACCGCCTCGGGCTTAGCTTTAAGGCCTCGGAAACCGCCAGCGCCTATGTGCAGATTCAGGACTCACGCATCATGGGCAGTGAAACGGCCACCCTGGGCGACGGCTCGGCCGATCTGCTCGACTTTCATCAAATGTATATTGAATTCCGGCTTCCGTTCGATATTCCCCTTAGCCTGAAGCTGGGTCGCTTTGAAGCCAACTACGGCAATCAACGCCTGCTGGGGGCCGTGGGCTGGCATAATGTGGGTCGTAGTTTTGACGGACTTATTGCCCGCTACAACAGTGACAATCTTTCGCTGGATTTCTTCAACTTCAAGGAAAAGGAAAATAATAATCTTGGAGACTTCGGAGATAAAAACGTAGCCGGTACCTGGCTGCGCTATACCCACAATGAGCAACTGAGCGGTAATGCCAATATTATCTGGCAACGCACCCAGGGCCCCGATCAGCTCAGCCGTATCAACATCGGCGGCGACCTGGCCTTTAACTTTTCACGGATCAGGGGCACGGTGGAAGCCAATTATCAAACCGGCAAAAATGCCGCCGGATATCAAAACGATATCTCGGCCTGGATGCTGGCCCTGTTTGTGCAATATATACAGGAGGGGGCGGAAGTTTTCCCTAAAATCGGCCTCGGTATCGACTATCTCAGCGGCGATGATAAGCCCGGTGACGATACGTACAAAACCTTTAACACCCTTTATGCCACAAATCATAAATTTTACGGTATGTCCGATATGTTTCTCAACCTGCCGAGGGATACCTATGGCGCCGGACTCAATGATATGTATGTTCGAAGCCAAATTATCAAAGTAAATAAGTTTTCGGCCGATGCTACCTTTCACCTGTTTTATACGGCGGAGGATGTCTACATAGCCGGAAAGAAGGAAAATCATTTTGCCAATGAACTGGATTTAATTATTAACTATGTACAGAGTGAACACATTAAATTTCAAAGTGGGTACAGCATCGTTTTCCCCGGGAAAATATTTGAAGCCGTAAAGGGAAAAGACCCTGCTCACTTTTTCTATTTCACAACAACATTTGCGTTAAAGTAACATCAACCACGGGGGTAATATGTTTAGATCCATTCTTTTCGCATTATTTGTGGTATTCTCTTTTATAGCCCTGCAATCCTTTACCGTTGCACCGGATGACAAGTCCGGTAAATGCATGACCTGCCATAAGAAAGAATCACCCGGTTTATATAATCAGTGGTATACGTCCGAGCATGCCAAAAACAAGGTAACCTGTATCGATTGCCATGGCGCCGGCAAAACAGACCGGGATGCCTTTGAACATGAAGGCGCCCTGATCGCCACGCTGGTAACGCCGAAGGATTGCGGCAGTTGCCATAAGAATGAGGCCAGGGAGGTGCAAAACTCCTACCACGCCACGGCGGGTAAGATTTTGGAATCCAAGGACGCCTATCTGGCCCATGTGGCCGGGGGTGAACCCATCGCCATCGCCGGTTGCGAAAGCTGTCACGGCACCAAGGTGGAAATCGACCCGGAATCGCCCAACAAACTGGCCCGAAAAAGCTGGCCCAACTCCGGCATCGGCCGTATCAATCCCGATGGCAGCCTGGGCAGTTGTAACGCCTGTCATACCCGGCACAGCTTTTCCAAGGCGCAGGCCCGGCAACCGGAAGCCTGCTCCAAATGCCACCTTGGCCCCGACCATCCGCAAAAAGAGGTTTATGAAGAGTCCAAACATGGTAATGCTTATTATACCAACATCGACAAGATGAATCTGGATTCCGACTCCTGGGTGGTTGGTGTGGATTATTATGAGGCGCCCACCTGCGCCACATGCCATATGTCCGCCACCACCAAGCAAGAGCTTACCCATGATGTGGGTCAACGCATCAGCTGGACGCTGCGCCCCGTGGTTTCCACCAAAAAGAAAAACTGGGAAGCCAAACGCGAGAATATGGAAAATGTATGTCTCAGTTGCCATACCCAGACCTTTGTGGACGGCCATTACTACCAGTTCGACGCGGTGGTGGAACTGTATAATGAAAAATTCGCCAAACCGGCCGCCGGTTTGATGAAAATCGTTCGTGAAGAAAAGCTGTTGGAAAACCCGGCCGCTTTTTCCAACAAACTGGAGTGGATATTCTGGGAATTGTGGCATCATGAAGGGCGTCGCGCGCGGCACGGCGCGGCCATGATGGGCCCGGACTATGCCTGGTGGCACGGCATCTACGAAGTGGCCCAGCACTTTTATTTTAAATTGATTCCCGAAGCCCGCAAACTGAAAAACGCCAAGGTGGATGCTTACCTGGACAACATGCTGAAAAATGATCCCATGCATAAATGGCTGCTTACCGATACCAAAAAACTCAAGGAAGGCATCCGCTCGGGAGACATGCAGAAAGTCTACGAAAAGTTGTTTAATCAAAAATAAACCGTGGGGCGCGATGCGCCCCTTTAGTTTAAACAGGTAAGGAAAATCATGCTCCGAAAATACCAGCGATTTATCAGGGCGCTCTCTTTAACCCCTTTGGGTAAAACCGGGGTTGTTTTAACTACCTCCTCCTTTATCACCATTGTGGTTATGGAACTGGCACGGCTTTTGGGTATTGTCACCAATGCCTATATCGGTCTGCTGACCTATCTGGTTTTGCCGGTTCTTTTTGTCATGGGCCTGATCATCATCCCCATTGCCTGGCAGCGCTATATACGGGCCAGGGGTAAGAGCGCCCGGGAAATTCTAAATGAACGCATTCCCTCGGGCGAGCTGCAAAAAACCTTTTTCGGCTCACCCTTTTTCCTGAAACTCTTCAGCCTGACTCTGCTGAATCTTTTTGTACTGGTTTTTATCTCCTCACAGATGCTCTCCTTCATGGATGAACCCGAGTTCTGCGGCACCGCCTGCCATGTGATGAATCCGGAATGGACCGCCTATCGGCAATCGCCGCACTCAAAGGTACCTTGCGTGGATTGCCATGTGGGCCAGGGGGTGGACGCCCTGGTCTCCAGCAAGCTGAACGGCGCCTGGCAGATGATCTCACTGGCTTTTGACCTGTATGAAAAACCCATCCCCACACCGGTGCATAACCTCAGGCCGGCCAATGAGACCTGCGGTACCTGCCATTCGGACAACCACGCTTATGGCACGCGCATCAAAACCTGGGTAAAATATGACAAGGATGAAGCCAATACACCCGCCTACACCACGCTGAGCCTGAAGGTCGGCGACCCGCAATCCGGGGCCCACTGGCATACCGGCGAAACAGACCGCATACGTTTTATGCCCCTGGATCCGAAACGGGAAAAGATACTTTGGGTGGAAACCATGCGGGAGGATGGCTCTTTTAAACGGTTTACCAACAGTAAACTTGCGGAGAAATCATCATCGGCACCCGTACGCACGATGGATTGTGTCGACTGCCACAACCGTGTGGCGCACATCTATCAGCCGGCCGGGCTGGCGGTAAACAACGCCATGCGGGATGGAGCCATTGACCCTGCCCTGCCCTATATCAAAAGGGAGGCCATGGACGCCCTTTCCGGCGTCAGTGGGGACAAGGAGCAGGGCCTGCGGGCCATTGAGACCCATATCACCGGTTACTACCAGGAAAACTACCCGCGTATTGCCACCGCGCAATCGGAAAAAGTGGAACAGGCCGTTCTTACCCTGCAAAAAATCTATGACCGTAATATCCACCCGGATATGGAGATCGGCTGGAACAGCTACGCCAATCAACTGGGACACGATGCGGACACGGGTTGTTTCCGCTGCCACAACAAATACATGAAGGATGAACAGGGAAAAGCCATCAACTATGAGTGTACCACCTGTCATTCCATTCTGGCCGAAGACGCCGTTTCTCCTCTACAGAATCTGCTCCCCGCCCGGGAGGATGATCCCGAAAAGGAGATGAAGGATTATCTGCGGCGGGAATTCCTGGAGAATTATAAATAACACCCGAGAAAAAGCCGGCTTGTCCGGCTTTTTTTAGCGCCCCATGGCGGTAAAGGATAAAATATTTTTCCCGTCCGCCATAAAAATATGTACCTTTAGCCATGAATCCGTTTATTCCCCCCGCGCGCCGCGTTAAAATTGATCTCCGTCATTACAGGGTACTGGCGGTCTTAATTTTCCTTTTGCTTCCGCTAAGACAGGAGAGCCCGGCCCGGGGCCATGCCCCCGGCGACACCCTGTTCGGCCGCAATCAATATATTGAGTATCTGCCGGGGGACTTGCCGCTTATTTTTGCCGCTCCCCATGGCGGCGACAGGGAACCGGATGAGATCCCCGACCGCACATACGGCACCATGGTTACCGACAGTTACACCCGGGAAACGGTGCTGGCCATCCGCCGGGCGTTTCTGGAAAAGACCGGGCACCTGCCTCATATCGTCATCTCTCATCTAAGGCGCACCAAGCTGGATCCCAACCGGGATATTGAGGAAGCCGCCCAGGGCAACCCTTACGCCGAACAGGCCTGGCGGGAATATCACGGTTTTATCGATGCCGCCGGAGACAGCATCAGCCGCCATACGGGAGCCGGATTCTTTATCGATATTCATGGCCACGGTCATCCCAAAAAACGGCTGGAGCTGGGATACCTGATTTCCGGCTCTTCCCTGCGCCAAAGCGATAACACACTCAACGGGGGCAGCTATGCCCGCGGCAGCAGCCTGCGTCACCTGGCACAATACACACCGGACACCTTCGCCGGGCTTCTGCGAGGCGATTATAGTCTGGGCACCCTGTTTGAGCAAAGGGGAATTCCGGCCGTACCGGGAAAGGAACAGCCCTATCCCGACGCCGGAGACCGCTTTTTTAGCGGCGGTTATTCCACCCGGCGTCACGGCTCCGTTAGCAGCGGGGTGATTGACGGCATTCAGATCGAGGCCTGGTATGAAGGATTGCGGGATACCGACGAAAACCGCCGCTTTTATGCCGGGGTCATGGTACAGGTGATTAACGCCTATGTGCGCCATCATTACGGCTGGGAAGATATCACCCGGGCCGGAATACCGCAAAAACCACAACCCGCCGCCATCAAGCTCTCCATAGCCGCGCCCAACCCCTTTAGCGCATCGACCACCATCCGTTATGAAATTCAGGGACGGAAGTCGCGGCTGGCCGCCGTTCTTTACGACAGCATGGGCCGCCTGTGCCACCGCTATGACGCCCTGCCCGTTACCGAAGGCGTTAACACCTTTCGCCTGTCCGGCGCGGAACTCTCCCCGGGGGTCTATTTTTTAAACTTTCGCTATTCAGGATATACGGAAACACTGAAACTTCTCATCATCCATTAATTTCATGGTTTCCTGTCGGATTTTGCGTGAAATACTCTTTTAGCGGGCATGGATGGTTTTATCGGTCTTTGCAGAAGATATCTTCTTTCCCAGTGAAGCGCTAAATCGGTTTGCGGGGCTCCTTTCAAGCATGCCGGGAAGAAAAAAGCGGTAAAATAGCCGCATAAAATAACACTCCCCCCCAAAAAAAAGAGTAACAGCCCTTTCATTGCAGCCTTCTTTTGCCTATCTTGTTTCTATGCATAGAAACAAAACCTATAAACAGGAGAATCTTGATTTTCTCTATCGTGAACTGGCCCGGCTCAACAATCCCGCCGGCATCGGAGAACTTTTACGCTCCCTGTTAACACCGGCCGAGCTGGAAGACCTGGCCTCGCGCTGGGAGATACTCAAAAGGCTGCACCGCGGTGACACCCAACGTAAAATCGCCCGGGAGCTGCACCTGGGTTTATGCAAAATCACCCGCGGATCCAAGGAGCTGAAAAAAGAGGGCTCCATCGTAAAAGAAATTCTGACCCGTAAGGAATAATTCACCCTAAACAGCTAAGGAGGAAGAATGGCTGTAAAAGTATTTTTAGACGAAGCGGATATGCCCAAACAATGGTATAACCTGGGGCCCGATCTGCCCACGCCCATGCAACCGCCGCTGGGCCCGGACGGCAATCCCGTTTCTCCGGATATGCTCACTCCGGTATTTCCCATGAACCTGATTGAACAGGAAGTGAGTCAGGACTCATGGATCGACATTCCCGAAGAGGTACGGGCCCTGCTCTACCGCTGGCGTCCGGCGCCCCTGCACCGGGCCTATGGTCTGGAAAAAGCGCTCAATACCCCGGCGCGCATCTATTTTAAAAATGAAAGCGTTTCCCCCGCGGGCAGCCATAAGCCCAACACGGCCATCCCGCAGGCCTGGTACAACAAACAATTCGGCATCGAACGGCTGACCACCGAAACCGGAGCCGGACAATGGGGCAGCGCCCTCTCCTTTGCCAGTGCCCTGGTGGGACTGGAGTGCAAGGTTTATATGGTGCGTATAAGCTTCGATCAAAAACCCTTCCGCAAGGTGATGATGGAAACCTGGGGCGGCACCTGCATCCCCAGTCCCAGCGACACCACCGAGGTGGGCCGTAAAATCCTGGCCGAAATGCCGGATACTCCGGGCAGCCTGGGTATTGCCATCAGTGAGGCGGTGGAAGCGGCCGTTACCGACCCCACGGGAAAAACACGCTATGCCCTGGGCAGCGTTCTCAACCATGTGATGCTGCATCAGACCATCATCGGGCTGGAAACCAAAAAACAACTGGCCAGGATAAACGAGAAAAAGGTGGATGTGGTAATCGGTTGCGCCGGTGGCGGCAGCAACTTTGCCGGTCTGGCTTTTCCCTTCGTCAAGGATAAAATCGAAGGGGCCGATATCGATATCATTCCCGTGGAACCGGCTTCCTGCCCCACGCTGACCAAAGCGCCCTTTGCCTATGACTTTGGCGATACGGCCCATATGACGCCGCTTATGCCCATGCATTCGCTGGGTCATAAATTCATTCCGCCGCCCATCCATGCCGGGGGATTGCGTTATCACGGCATGGCTCCGCTGGTCAGCGCCGCCACCCGCGACGGTTTGCTAAATCCAAGAGCCATCGGTCAGATCGAGTGCTATAAGGCCGCCGTTCAGTTCGCCCGGGCCGAGGGCATTATTGTGGCCCCGGAAACCAGCCACGCCGTGGCCGCCACCATTCAGGAGGCCATAAAGGCCCGCGAGGAAGGCAGGGAAAAGGTGATTGTCTTTGGCCTGTCCGGTCATGGATTGATGGATTTGCTGGGCTATGAGAAATACTTTGCCGGCGAACTGGAAGACCACTACATGAGCGACGACGAGGTCAGGGAATCCGTAAAAAGCATGGAGGGTCTGCCTAAACCGTAAAACATTTATGCTTACAACCGGCCGCGGCATCCGTCGCGGCTTTTTTTTTGCCCCACGAGCGCCGCAGCTTGTGTATCATCATAACCGGCTTGTATGTTCAGCTCAGCTTTTTTAGAGGAAAAAAGGAAAATATATGTATATTAAGGATGATACGGAAAGTGGCGGATTGTAACCCCTGGGTACACCCAACCGTATTGTGCGGATTAAAATAACGGCATCTTTTGTGACACGACCTGTCTTTGCCAATGGATTTTACTACCATCAACGCGGATATGGCCATGAGTAAGAAACCCTTTCTTCTGCTTATCATCATCGTTTTGGCCCGCCTGGGTCTGATTTATTTTTTCAAGGCGGATGTTCATTTTTATTTATCACCCCGGAATTTTAATGGTAGAGGCTTGCTGACCATACCGACGCTATGGGACTTTCTACTTCCCTTGCCGGTTATCGCCTTGTTGTATCCCCAAAAGGCTTTTGCCCGGTTTAACCTCCGTAATCTTAAAAAGGCCTCCCCTTTTTTACTGGTTATTCTCGTTCCGTTTGCCACAGGACTAATCTTGATCCGTTATCGGGAAGAGTTGTTTTTTTTCACGGATTTTAAACTCCACGTCCTTTCGCGCTGGTTGCTGTTTATTTCAACATTCTGGGCCATCCATCTTTTTGCCGACCATCTGACTATAAAGAACAAGGCCGTTAAAAGGATCATCCTTTTTATCTTCATGTTTTTCCTGGCTTTTTTACAGGATACCCCGGGCACAAGCGGCGCCATGTATATCCTATTCAGCCTGATAAACAGTATCGGTGTTTCGGCGGCTCTGCTTGCCCTGGCCTCCCGTAAATCGTACAAAACCTATCCCGCGGAAACACTGCTGCTGGCCGGGCTGGCCGGATTTTTTATCATTCCGTTTATGATCAATGCCCGTTCGGCAAGTTATTTTACGGTCTTTCTTCCCATGCTGGCCATGTATCTTACGGCATTTTTACTCTATTCCTCCTATACCGTAAGAACAAAGTCCCTTTTGATAGCCCTGCCGATCCTGACCGCGCTTTTTCTTAATTTTATTTTACCTCCATTGCTCTCACCGGCGGCGGTTCGGGAATTGACGGAAAGCAGCATCCCGCAGAACATGTCCGGGGAGAAGGTCGGTACCGTTTCGGTAAAATACGCCGATAAAAAGCTGCGTGACATTTCCCTTAAGCTGGCCCGGGTTATTGACGCGGCCAATAAAATAAGTATGCGGGAATTCGGTATCTCTCCACAGGTTGACCAACTGACCATTTTAGGTATCGCTCCCGGCGGATTTCATGGTAAGTTTCCCCGTGAAATCGTGGGCAATATCATCAGCGAACAGTATCTGAAGAGCTGTAACGACAGCCTGTTACTAAACAATCCGGATTTACCCGCCGACTTTCCCGATCCCGTGAATGCCATTCTTCATGAGTACAGCCATCTTTACGGCGCCATTCCCTATTACCGCTGGATGCCCGGCGCCGAGGAGGAAGGCTGGGCCACCCTGTCGGCCACCATACTATCCTCCCTGTTACATAAGAAATATGGCGACAGCCTTTGGCAACCGGCTTACAATTATGCCTCCCAGGCCGGTAAAATAACCAGACTCAATCTGGAAAAAAGAGCGGTGGTCTGGTCCCATCCCAATGAGTTCGGTGGGTTTAGATTGTGGTATGAACTCGGCAAATATCTGGGCCCCAAAGACCTGTACAAGATTCGCTGGAACTATACCTACCGCGATCTGCACGGAACGGTATTGCTGGAAAGCGATCCGCAAAAAGCCCGCAGGTTGGCCATCATTTTCGGCCTGGAAAACTTCAAACGATTCGGTACCTACCCGGCGGTGCGCTTTGACCGGCTCTATTCCCCGGAGGATTACCGCCCGCTGTGGGAGCTCGCCGGCGTGGACAGGGAGTTGTTGAGCAAGCTCTATAAAATGATGTGCAACAGAATGATTGACCCCTCGGTTCCCATACCCAACAACTGAATCTGACGAAAACGGATGCGGCACCTTCCGGCAGCCGCGACACAATCTAAGCACGAAAAGGATGGACAGGATGAAACTGGAAATTTTGGAAAACAACGCACAGCCCGCCCCGGGAAAACCGCCTCTTCTTTTCGTCCACGGCATGTGGCATGGCGCCTGGGTGTGGGAGCCCTGTTTCCTGCCCGCATTTGAAGAGCTGGGGTATAAGGCCTATGCCCTCAGTCTTTCGAATCACGCCGGCAGTCCCTCTAAAAAGGCCTTTAACCTGTTGCGGATAAAAGACTATGTTGCCGATCTGGAACAGGTTATCCGTTCGCTGGAGCAGCCCCCCATACTTATCGGTCATTCCATGGGCGGGTTTGTCGTTCAGAAATATCTGGAGAAGAGGCGCCTGCCGGGGGCGGTTCTGATGGCGCCCGTGGCCCCCTTTGGGATTCTTGAATCGACCCTCAATGTCCTCAGGAAATTCCCCCTGACCTTTTTGAAGGCCAATATCACCCTGAATCTTATCCATGTCATCAACGATCCCCTACGTTATAGATATCTTTTATGCTCCGCCGCAATTGACGACAAAGCGATTGAGGAATATGTAACAAAGATTAACAGCGAGTCCTACCTGGCTTATATGGATATGCTGGGTTTTGATCTGGTAAATACAAAGTCCATAGACACGCCCCTGATGATCACGGGCGGCGGACAGGATCATTCCGTTACCGTGAACCTGTTAAAAAGAACCTGCGC
>WGCN01000102.1 GCA_015493745.1 Calditrichales bacterium | reverse complement strand
GAGTGGGTTTGCTCCCATCCCGATTGTATCGGGACGCGTCTACCAATTCCACCACTCTGGCAAGAACACAAATTTTAGAGAGCGGGGTTGCTGCCATCCCGATTGTATCGGGACGCGTCTATCCATTCCACCACTCCGGCTAAAGCCTTAAAAAAGAGACGCTTAATTTACAGCCCCACTTAAAATAAATCAACATAAGATTTGAGTATGGTACGATTATTTGAAAAATAACATACTAATCTGTTCGGTGGTCAATAGGAGACTTTATCCGCGATGCCCTGTAACCTTTAGAAGAGGACGGGCTTTGAAAAGCACGGTTCCCGTAAGCAACAGCAGGAGGGAGTATTGAAGAGTTTTTGTTCCCGGATAGTGTGTGTCATAGAAAAACGCTCCGGTGATGGCTGCCAAAAAGAGCAGCAATAAAAAGCGTTGTGCTCCGGGGCTCCAGGCCGGATTGTATTTTTTCAGTAAGTATTTTGAGAATATCAGTGCCAGCCCGGCGGTTAAAAAGCCACCTAAAATATCCGCAGGCCAATGGGCACCAACCATAATACGGGAAAATGCGCCGAGATACGCCGCCGCAACAAGAAGTATCCGGGCATATCTGTTTTTAAAACAAGGCCATAGGATAAAAAGGTACATGAAAAAAGTGGTGCTGTGGCCGGAAGGGAAGGAGTGCCGGGTAAGCACAGGCCCGGTGATGTGTATGGCATCAGCCCTTAACAGGGCGGCGGGCCGCAGTATATCAAAACCAACTTTGAAAAGCGTTGATAAAATTGCCGCGAAGAACATAAAATAAAGGATTTCGTTTAAACGCTTTGTATCCACAAAGGCAAGGGTAAGCAATGCCAGCGCGCCCAGATAGCCGTCACCGAGGATGGTTATGTTGGCCCATAAAGTTGGCCATTGATTACTGTTATTGAAAAAACGGAACAGATCCCGGTTAAGGTGGTCCTGCCATAAAAAGGCTATCAAGACAATATGAGCCAGTGCCAGCAGCGTGATATGTTTTTTACGGGATGATAATTTCATGAACCGGATCTCTTAAAAGCGGCAATTTACTTTTTTATACTCTTTATATCCATAAGAATAACCAGCGGGCCATTTTTTTCTTAGTATTTGCCGGGAATGGCCGAAATTTAGGGAATGAATAAGTTTTTTAGCTGGTATTTTAAATATTATCAATCCCAAAACTTTGCCTCGCGTAGTAAAGCCTGGCTGGTTTTTATAGCCGATATCTCGGCTTTGATAACTCTGGCGGTCACCGTATCGTTCCAGTCCCTGACGGTGAATGATTTTAATGAGGCTATGCTGTCGGTCAGTCTTTTCATGATGGCTTTTCTCGTTTATCTGCTCTATATGCTGCACAAAGGCCATTACACCTTTACCTCGGTTGTCCTGATAGTTTCCATGTCGATTTCCGTATGGGCCATGATGTTTGTCGATACGGCCGGTGTCGTTCAGGTACTGGATACGGTGGTTTTTATTGTAGTGGTCCTGGCCATCTCTTCTCTTTTGTTGGATGTAAATATACCCTTTATAGTGACTTTTTATCTATTGAATATAATTGTGCTTTACTTTTTCTCGCAACATGCTGCCGGCATCGGTATGATGGATGAGTTTGCCGCCGATGAATACTTTCTTGACAACCTGTTTGCCTTTCTCGGAGTCGGCTTAATCTCCTACCTCAATCACCGCTTTAATAACTTTTCTGTGGAGCGGGCCCAGGAGGAAATAGATAAGAACAAATCACTGGCACAGGTTTTGGAAGAAAAGGTCAGGGAACGTACCCGGGAACTGGAAAAGATGGCGGAAAAAGCTGAAGCGGCTTCCAAAGCCAAAAGCATGTTTCTGGCCACCATGAGTCATGAAATCCGCACCCCGATGAACGGCGTTATCGGGATGATTGACTTTCTGCGGGAAATGGAGGCCAGCCCCGAGCAGAAAGAAGCCATAGATATCATCCAGACCTCGGCGGATGCTCTGCTTAATATTATCAATGATGTACTGGATTTCTCAAAAATCGAATCGGGCAAGGTAGAGTTTAAACCGGATTGGTTTGATTTGAAAGCCCTGGTTTATGATATCTATCAAATGTTTAAACACCATGCCGTTAAAAAGGGTATTGCTCTGAATCTGCGTTGCCCCGAAGATGAGGGATATGAGTTTTTCGGAGACAGCGCCAAGGTGCGCCAGATACTCATTAATTTAATAAGTAACGCTCTTAAATTTACCCGTGAAGGGGCGGTCGATATCATTGCCGAAAGCAGGATGGATGGCGAGGATATCCGGGTTAAATATACCATCAGGGACACCGGAATCGGTATTAAGGAAAAAGACCTGGAGCATCTGTTCAAACCCTTTACCCAGGTGGATCAGGGTAACGCACGGCACTTTCAGGGAACGGGACTGGGGCTTTCCATAACCCATCTGCTGGCCCAAAAAATGAATGGCTGTGTCGGTGTGGAATCGCGCTATGGGGAAGGTTCATCGTTTTGGGTGGAAATACCCTTTAAGATCAGAAAACGGGTTAAGGCGCTGGTGGAGGTGCGCGATAGCGATACCGTCAAGCATACTGAACCGGGGAATGTTTCGATATTGGTTGTTGAGGATAACCAAATCAACCAAAAGGTCGCACAGCGCATATTCAAAAAAATGGGCCATAAGGTGACCATGGCCTCCAATGGCCTGGAAGCCGTACAAATGGCCGGCGCACATGATTTTGATCTTATATTTATGGATATTCAAATGCCGGAAATGGATGGCCTGGAAGCCACGCGTACCCTACGAGAACAGGGTGTGGATTCGCTTATTGTGGCCATGACCGCCAATGCCTTTGCCAGCGACCGTCAGAATTGCCTGGAAGCGGGCATGGATGATTTTATCGCCAAGCCGATCAAGCTTGAGGATATCCGTATTGTGATGGAACGGGTTTTTCGTAAAAAAAAAACGGACGTGAATAAGGTGCCTACCTAAGCAATCCTAAAATAATACCGGCACGGCTCAGGTGCCGGTATATATTCATCCGCTCTTAAATATTCCGGGGCTGCCCAGACAGCCGGCCGCACTAAAAAGATTCAGCTACTTTAACAGCAACATGCGTCTGCCGGTTTGGAATACCGTTGTCTGCAGGTTTACGAAATAAATACCCGAAGCGACCGCTCTTCCGTTTTCATCCAAACCGTTCCATTCCATATTAAAGGTTCCCGCCTCAGCGGGACCGGTATAAAGCGTACGAATCAACCGGCCGCGCAAGTCATAAATTTTGATGTTTACCTCTCCCCCGTAACCGGAAGGAATGCCCCACCTGATCTTAGTGGATGGGTTAAATGGGTTGGGACTGTTCGGTGCCAGGAAAAAAGAAGCCGGAACGGTTTCCCCGGCAGTTGTGCCGCCCAGATTTCCGGTTTCCACGGTTATGGCGGGAAAGCTTGTTCGTATCCCGGAATAATCCACATCGCTAAGGATGTATTCGTATTGCGTGTAGCTATCTATTTCCGTGTCGATGAAGCGGTAATCATTCCGCGAACTGCTGTTACCGGCGCCGGCCAGGGCGGGGTGGCTGCGGTAATCGGCAATGCGCGTGTAAACGGATTGACCGGATTCCCGGCGTTCCAGGATAAAACCGAGGTTGTTGCGCTCGGAGGCGGTTTGCCAGGCCAGTTCCACAGCCCCCGAAACCATCCGGGCACTAAAGGAGAGCAATTCCACCGCCAGGCTGGCGTCCACCGTGCCAAAGGGATTTACACCGCTTTGCACATTCTGACCGAAATAGTGGGCGAAGGTTTGATTGCCGCCACCCGTGTTGGTGTTGGATGAGGGGGCGTTACCATAAACATAGCCGGTATTATTCCCGCCGGCGGGATCGTTGATATAGGAAAGAAAGTAGATCGATGAAGGCTTGCCGTTGCCGGAGGTGATGCTATTCCAGGGGATAACGGCCTCGATATCGTCTGTCGTACCCGAGGCGGCCACGGTCAGGGCGCCGGATGTGCCGCTGGTCCAACTACCACCGATATGGTTACGGTACTCATTATAGGTATCCTGAATATTTACAAAAAAGTTACCGGTAAAGGGCAGGGTGGCGGTAACATTGCCATAGTTGAATGTAGCTGTGCTGCCGCTGCCGTCGGTGGGTGTGGGTTGCGGATCGGTATCGATCCATAGAATATGCTGCTGGGCCTTGCTGCCGCCTACCCAGGCAACATAAAGATTGGTGTCATCCCAGGTCAGATAAAAGTCCACCCCGGTGGTGGAAGTAGCCTGTTGTTCATCGGTTTCCCAGGAAGCGCCATTTGTGCCGTTGACGGCGCCGTTTTGCCCCTGTACCGTTCCGTCAATGTTCAGGGCGCGCGTGCCGCTGACCGTGGTTCCGTATAGCTGCGTAAAAAGCAGCGTCAGCACAATGCCGGATATAATCATCCCAAACCGCTTCATCAGTCTCTCCTCTTTTTAGGTTACCGTAATTTTATGTGTAAAAAATCACCCGGTGTTTTTGATATTTTCCCTTTTCATATTCAAATACAGCCGAGAAAAATGTTTTTTGTGCCAGCCAGGGGATGAAAATCCTGTCCCCCTCCCACAGGTTTAACTCCGGCACTTTTTCATTTTCGATCCATTGCAGGGTGCCTTCGGGGGAATCGATCAACTCTCCGCTGTATTGCCGGGCCGTAAACATGAACACATACCAGTCATCCCGGCCGTCGAACATGGGGAAGGTGATCAGGCCCTTTAATTGCGGTTGCACGATTGTCAGGCCGGATTCCTCGTAAACCTCACGGATCACACAATCCTCGGGCGTTTCACCCGCTTCCAGCTTGCCGCCCAAACCGTTCCACTTTCCCTTGTGGGTGTCGTTTTCCTTTTTATTGCGATGCAACATCAGTGTGTGGGTGTCGTTTTGCACATAACAGAGAGTGGCCAGTTTCATTCGTTTTTCCCGTAAGCTTTTCTCATCGCACCAGTAACATCTTTTTACTTTTTACCAGGGAGCCGCTTTGCAGACGGTAGACATAAACTCCGCTGGCCAGTGTCCCTACATTCAGCCGGACGGAATGACTTCCCGCCGCATGGCGCCCCCGGGCCAGGGTCATCACTTTTCGCCCCCGCATATCATACACACTAAGTTCAATATCCGCTTCACGGCTCAGGGTAAAGGCAATGCGCGTGGCCGGGTTAAAAGGGTTGGGATAGTTTTGTTGAAGGGTAAAATTCAGGGGGCGAACCACGTTAATGGTTTTGGCCGGATGAACCGTGCGCGCTCCGTCCAGACTTACATCCACCAGACGGTAGCTGTATGGGCCGTCACTGACCGTGCTGTCCAGATAGCTGTAACGGGCCCCGGCGCTGTTGCCCGCCGCCAATATGCGTCTCTCATTGATGCGGGCAAACGGTTTCCGTCCGGCGGAGCGTTCAATCTCAAACCAGGCGTTATCGGTTTCCGAGGCGGTTGACCAGGTGATTTCTACCCCATCGTCGCTTTGATGCAGGGAAAAGGAACTCAGCTCCACAGGCAGGGCGATATCCTGGCCTGCCGGAGCCCAGATGGCATAGCTCCGCGGATTGGCATGCACAAATACCCGGTTATCGGCGGCGATGGTCTCCTGTCCGGAGCGGTTGCCGGTGTAATCCTGTAAGGTGTTGGAGCCGATACTGTTTTGCACGGTCACCCAGGCCCCCAGCGTATCGGTGGGATGGGTGTTGACGATCAGGATGGAACCTCCTTTGGAACCGCTGCCGCCGCCTTCGCGCTCGGTGATATACAGGCGGGTTTCGGCCCCGGCATAGTCCGCCCCGTAGCGGTCGTTGCCTTTTTTGTATACGGGATTGCCGGTTTCACTCAGTTTATGAAACACGCCCGATACAAAGGAGTGGCGAATCTCCAACAGACGATCCAGTTCGGTTTTCAGGCCGGTCATGGTAAAAGATTCGGTTTGGTCGCTGTTGTAAAAGGTGCCGCCATAGTAATCGGGCCAAAAAAGTGTGGCCGTGCCGGGATTGGTCATGATTACCGCGTAGGCCAGGATAAGATCATTGATGATGGGATCATGGGCGGAGGTATAAGGGCGCCAGACGTCATGGTTGTTGACAAAGGTGCTGATATAGGGGCCGTCAAGGCCGTTGTTATACAACCCGGCGCTATGCAGGTTACGCACATCATAGTTGGGATCATCGCACATGCTTTGCAGGGCGTAGCGCAGGGGGAAGTCGAAACCGGTCATGGTTTTGGAGCCGGTCAGGTTGTTGTTGACGGTGTTGACCCAATAGCTGATGGCCGAGACGTCACTCCAGTGTTCGGCCACGGCATAGCGGTTCTGCATGGCGCTGACATTCAACCATTCCGCCACATAATAGGGATCGATGCCCTTGGCCACGTCAAAGCGGTAACCGTCAAAACCAAGGGTCTGGGTCAGCCAGCTGCCCCAGACCTTCAGACTGTCGCCGGTGCCGCCGGACCAGTAACAAAAGTCCTGCCCAAACACCGGATCATGGTAGTCGGGCAGAATATCGTTGTGCACCGGGTTGGGGTGGTAATTTTCAGCCGATTTCGGGAAGCGCCCGCTGGCCGGGGTCATGGCCGTCCAGGTATGGATTTTCATGCTGTCGGTGATGTTCTGCCCGGCGGAGTTGTACAGTTCAAACATTTTGAAATCGCGGTCTCCGCCCAAATCGGATGACCAGACCTTGAGTTCCATATAACCACCGGTATGGACAATATAGTATTCATCCACATCACCGACGGCAGCGATGTTTCCTTCCATCACCCGGCCGGGCAGATCGATCTCAAAAGCGTCAAAGGGACCGGAATCCCCGTCGCCGATATTCCACTCGTACCAATGGGCCTGGCCATCGGCATTTTGACCACTGCTGTGATTAAACCAGGGACGGACGGAGTAGTAGCCGACCCGGTCGTCCTGGGTGGTTTCGCTAAAATCGTTGGCGCCGCCTTTTATTTTGAAATAGTAGGTTTCGGCCGGGGCGTTGTTCCAGACATACATGTAATTGCCATAGGGGTAAAGCGGATAACGGTCGGCCATAACATAATTGTAAACATAGTCATTCTGCTCCAGACTGCCGCCCAGGGTATGGTTCATCACGATATCGCAAACAACATCCACGCCAAGGTTGTGATAGGTGTTGATGGCGTTTGCCAACTGGGCGCGCGTACCGAAACGGGTGGCCACGGAGCCGTATTGATCGAACTCGCCGGCATCGAAATGATCGGCGATGCCGTAGCCCATATCATATCCGCCGCTGGCCCCTTTAAAGGGAGAGGGGAACCAGACCTTGTCCACGCCGTGCTGCGCCAGATCGGGCGCTTTGCTGGCCAGGGAATCCCACCAGACGCCCCCGGAGGGTACATCCCAGTAAAAGACCTGCATCAGCGTGGGATCCTGAGCTCTAAGTATTTCCGGTGCGGCAGATAGCACCAGGCACAGGGCCGTTAGTATGTTTTTCATTGATACGATTGAGTTAGAATATATTGACGGCCATTTTAGGAATATTAGTAACTCAAATCAAGGTTACGCTTTACATAAGCGCAGAGTATTTTCATTTTCGCTTCGATGGGATAAGGAATCCCGGGCCGGGCTTATAAAAAGGTACGCCCGTTGCGGGGCGTACCGGGTGTGTGAGAAATTAGTGTTTGCGCACCATCCGGAGTATTTTAATATTGAGAACGATGAAGCGGAAAGATTGCCATAAGAGGCTGACCCTGCTCCAGCGCGTCAGTTTTGTGGGCACGGGCGGGTAGTAGTTTTGTTCATAGGGGTTTCGTTTTACCATTTTTTTGCTCCTTTGTTTTTATTCGGGTACGGCCATCCACAGGGGCAGGGCTTTGGCCTTGTAGATAAAGGCGTAGTGCAGGGCATGTTTAATCCAATGCCCGGCCAGGCCGATCTCCCCGGTGGTGTACTTGATATCGCGGCCGGTTTCCGGATATTTGTCAAAGTCCGGAATGATGGGATACATGGTCATGGAGACGCCGCTGCCGTTAAAAAGTCCGGCGCCGGCCGAGGCGATGCAGGCCGCGCCCATATTGGCCATGGAGGCTTCACGCAACGGTTTATTCCTGCTCTTGATCAAATCGACGATGCTGTAGGCCACAATACGGCCCATAACGCCGGAGGGCATGCCCGTGCGCGGTGGCGTGGGATTAATGGGGGTGCCGTTGGGGTTTTTCATCGGCTTGGAGATGCCGTGAGGCGGGGCAAAGGCGATGCCTACGGCAAAGATATTTTTATAAAGCGGGTTCTGATAGGTCTTGGGCCAGTCCGAAGGTTTCCACTGGTCGTATGGTTTGGGGGTATAGTCGGCGTCCACCTTCATAAAACCGTTAGCGGCAAACAGATCGGAAGTAATATCCGTGCCCTCTTTGTCAAAAGCCTTTAGCCCCACGCCGGAGAAGGGCGGCAACAACATGGCAAAGTCATGTTCGATGGTACCGGTTTCTCCATTCAACAGTTCATAATGGGTACGGTTCTTTTCAACCTTTGTGACATGGGCCTGAGTGATCCAGTCGAGCCCGCGTTCGGTAAACAGCGATTCGGCAAAGATACGGCTGTGGGTAATATAGCCGCCTCGCTTAAGCAGCATACCGCCAATGCCGAAATCTCCCAGTTCCACCTCATTGGAAAGCCAGGTGATGGTGGCCTTATCGCGGACGCCTGCTTTTTGCAGCTCAAATTCCAGATTGAAAATATACTCGAAGGCGGCACCCTGGCAGGTACACATACCATGTCCCGTACCGACCACGAATTTTAGATGTTCACCCTTTTTCATGCGTTCTATATGTTCTTTGAGGATACCGGCGGTCTGTTCGGCATGGCCGTAGGTACAAACGGAGAGGCTGTTCTTTTCCGGCCCCAGGCCTTCGGTGGCAGCAAAGTTGAGTTTGGGGCCGGTGGCATTGATCAGATAGTCATAGGCCACCTGCTCGGTCTGCCCCGCTTTGCCGGGGAGGGTATACTCGATGGAGACAAAGGGTTGTGCATGGCTGCTATCGCCCTGAGGATGTATGGAAACCGCCCGGGCCTGTTTAAAGGTGATATGCTGCTTTTTATAGACCGGCGCCAGTTCGAAAGTTACCTGTTCCGGCTTCATCCAGCCCACACCCACCCAGATGTTGGAAGGGATCCAGTTCCACTTACTGTTGGGGGCGATGACGATGATTTCATGCTCGCGCCCCAGCTTACGGCGGGCATGCAAGGCGGCGGTGTGCCCGGCAATCCCGGCACCCAATATGACAAGCTTGGCCATACACTTCTCCTTTTTATAAGACTTTGGAATCTGTTATATAGAGAAATAAAGGAAAAAAAGGATACAAAACGGAGACCGGGCCGCTTCTTTTAAACCTGGACCGGGCACTAAAAAATAGTCTCTGTCGCTCTTGTTTACGCGAAATCTGTAACGTATAATAGAACAGGTCGGCTCTATAAAGATTTTTACCCTGTCTATACATATTCATTTCATTTATTTGGAGGAGGTATATATGAAGCGTTTATTTGTATTGATTTTTTTTATAGTGGTCTCGGTTTCAGGCCAGTCTTTTTGGATCAATGAATTTCATTATGATAATATTGGTACGGATACACTTGAGTTTGTGGAGGTTGTGGTGCCTCAGGGTACGGCAACCAATGTGGTAACTTTATCTCTCTACAATGGCAATGGGGGGACTGTTTATGACTCGCACTCCTTAAGTACTTTTACCGAAGGGGTTACCACCGATGGCTTTACCATATATTACAAGCGTATTGCCGGTATACAAAATGGTGCTCCGGATGGTTTTGCTTTGGATACCAATGGTGTTGTAATTCAGTTTTTAAGTTATGAGGGTGTTATTACGGCAACGGACGGTCCGGCAAACGGCATGACCAGTGTTGATGTGGGGGTAAGCGAAAGTAATACCACGACGAATGTAGGGGAATCGTTACAGCTTTTGGGTAACGGAAGCGATTATAGTGCCTTTACGTGGGGAGGTCCTTTCCCTGAAACACCTGGCGCCGTGAATTCGGATGGTGTTAATGATCAATCCCTGCCGGTTGAGCTGACCTCTTTTGTGGCCAGTGCCGGTGACGGCCGGGTGACGCTGAGGTGGAGCACCGCCTCCGAACTGCAAAACCAGGGATTCGAAATTCTGCGCAGTGAAACGGCCGACGGCGACTATCAGGTGTTGGATTCGTATACCCGGAATCCGGACTTGAGAGGCGCCGGAACCAGCAATCAGTCTCATGACTATCTATTTATCGATAAGTATGTTTTTAATGGAGTCACCTACTTCTATAAACTGGTGGATGTGGATAATAACGGGGTACGCACGGAACACGGTCCGGTAAGCGCCACGCCCCATGCCGGTATTACCGACCCGGGTAGCGGTGCCGTTCCCGACGGCTTTGCCCTGTATCAAAACAGCCCCAATCCCTTTAACCCTTCAACGAAGATTAGCTTTGATGTGCCCGCACTGACTTCGGGGACGGCAGAGGCGACCCTGGCGATTTACAATCTGTTGGGACAAAAAATAGCGACCCTGTATAACGGCGAAATTGAAGCCGGCTATTACAGCGTGGAATGGAACGGGCGGAACAGCGCCGGTCTGGAGATGCCTTCCGGTATTTATATCTATCGCCTAAGCACGACGAATTTTGTCGAATCACGGCGCATGGTGCTAATGAAGTAATTTTTCTACAAGACGCAATCTGAAAAATACATATCTCCCCCGGCTTTTTCCGGGGAGTTTTGTACCGGTACGAAAGCAACCCCGCACCGGGTTTTCGGATCATAATCCCGAATCTTGCCTTACGGATACCGGGGTGTTGTTCCCTTAGTGCGGGATTGGCAATCGCACCGGGCGCGGGGCGATCGTATTTCTCCAAAGTTGCCCCGAATGCTTGCACTTTCGCCAGAAGAATGGTAGACTGTTTTATCTCCAAAAATTACAGATGCCATGATAAAATTTTTTGGGTTGAGCATCCTTTTTCTGACACAGTTCCTGTGGGGGCAATCCATTAGCGGGGTGGTGCTAAACTCTCAAACCCATGAAGGCATCGCCGATGTAAACGTTTATCTGCTAAACGGGCACGGCGGCGCCGTTAGCGATAGCGACGGATATTTTAAGCTGGATATCCCCCCGGGAAGTCCGGGAGTAAGCATAATTGTTTTTGATCATATCTCCTATGACACATTGCATGTTACCCTGAAAAAAGCCCGAACGATCCGTAAATTCTATCTGCGGCCCCAGATTCTGGAGAGCCGCCGTATTGTGGTGGAGGGTAAAAAACCGGCGGACATGGAGCAGGATTTGCCCGTGGCCATTAACACCATAGAAGCCCGCGCCTTTGAGGGCCGGGGCTATATCGATGTGGGTGATCTGTTGCGCACCGAACAGAGTATTCAGATCGATGAAAGTCAGAGCGGCAGAAAAACCATTTCCATGCGCGGCGGCAATGCCGATGATGTGATTGTTTTTTACAACGGCATCCGCATGAACAGCAATTTTGACAACGGCTTCGATCTGGCCCTGCTGAACATCGAGGATCTGCAACAGATAGAAGTGATAAAGGGCAGCAACACCGCCCTTTACGGCGCCGAGGCCTTTTCCGGCGTCATCAATCTGGTGCCGCGTATTCGCCAGGAGCACCGGGTGCGTTTTATCCAAAAGTTCGGCAGCTATAATTCCGGTGACTGGAGTCTGAACCTGAACCACACCGTTGGCGGACGGCTGCATCTTTCCTATAACCTGCGCCGGGCGGCCAGCCAAAAGGCCTATACCGACAGCGAGGATGCCCTGGAAAATAAAATCACCCAGCATACGGCCCATGCCCTTTACCGGTTTAATCCCAATGATAAAAAGAAGGCCGGAAACAGTCTGAGCGCCATGTTTATCGATACGCGGCTGGCTTACAGCAACATTCGCATCTTTGAAGGACTCAACGATCTCAACCGCATCTATTCCCTGCGTTACCGGGGCGCTCTGGGCCCTGCGCGCAACTGGCTGATCACCGCCTCCCTGCAGCAGTTGCAATCGGAACATGACCTGTTGCTGCTTAAGGATGTTTTGAATCGCAACATCCGCAGCGCTTCCTACCGTCTGGATGTGCGTAAGACCTTCGATGGAAAAAGCTGGCGCATTACCGGCGCCTATCAGGCGGAACGGAGCAGAGTACGTTTTGATGATCGCCGGCAAAATCGGGAAAACAATTCCCCTGCCACCCTGCGCATGGATTTGGTCCGTGAAAAACAAGGCGGGGTGATCATTGGTCATTTCAATTCTCCCGTGGGGAACAACCTGCCCGGCACGATTCAACTGGACGCCAGTTATCGTTATGACCGGGTGCGTGACATACCGGAAGGTACAATCCCGGACTCACTCACCCGTTCCCTCTATCCCGGCATTGACAGGGAAAACATCTGGAGCGAGGGGACCTTTAAAGTGGCTTTTCAGTTGATCCTGCGTTCCGGGGCTTACAATTACAACGCCTTTATCAATACGGGGCTGAATGCGCGCTTTCCCACCATCGCCCATCGCCTCAGCGAACCCCTGTCCTTCAATGAAAATCCGCTGGTGGGCGGCAACCGCGATCCCGAAAAAAACCGAAGCACGGAGCTGGGTTTTCAAATGGAGCGCCGGGAAGGCGCCGGCAGTCCGATCGACCGCTGGAAAATGCGCCTCAGTTATTTTAAAAACCTGTACCAAAATAAAATACGCAACTTCCGGATCGGCTTTAGTTCCCAGGCCCTGTATGACAATATCCCCACCGCCTCCATCAACGGGCTGGAATTGAGCGCCCGCTTGTGGATGTTCCGGGAGCATCTGCGGCTGGAAGGAACGTTGGCCGATTATGACATATCGGAGAAGGCCGCTTTTCCGTTGAAAAGTGATTTTAAGCTTACCGCCGGGGCTTTTTTTCGCTGGCGGGATTTCAATGTCCGGCTACGCTGGTTTTCGGCAAATGAACAGGTGGGCTGGTTCCGCGAAGAGGACGGCCGCTTTAGCGAACTGCGGTTGAAACCGTTCAGCAATGTAAACGTACACCTGTCGCAAAGCCTGAATCTGTGGAAAATCCGTTCCCGCATTATTCTGAGCGGGCAAAACCTGATCAACGATACTACGGAACTCAACGGCCTGGCCATCCGTGACCGCCGTTTTTACATGGCGCTGGAGCTGAAATACTAAAACAGCGGGCCACGCCGGCACCGGGAATAACCATGAATATTTTTATACGGATACTGACCATCGTTTTGTTTGTTGCCGCCTGTACGGAAAATCCCTTTTTTCAGGATAAGATCCGCGCCACTTCGGGGTTGGAGATGAGCGGCCGGGTGACCCTGCAGGAAGAAAGCGATTATGGCGATGTTTTTGTCTGGGCCGAGGGGCTGAATGTTTTCACCCGTACCGCGGCGGACGGCAGCTTCCGGCTGAAACTGCCCGCCAGCATCAATGAAAACGTACAGAGTGAGACGGGATTTCATAATATCTACTTTTATTGTGCCAATTATCTTCTGGCCCGGGCCCGGGTATTTGTGTTTCAGGGTAAGTTTAAATACGATCGTGAGTCCCTGGATGAAAATGGCCGTTTACGGGAAAATATCGGGCTGAAAAAACTGGTGCATATCCGCACCGTGGCGGAACCGGCTGTTTTTAACAAAACCGCCTCCGGCCAGTATAAGGTCATCGTGGAACTTTATCAACGGGTTCCCGGTGTGCGGGTTTATACCTTTAAAGGACAGGGCGACGCCCTGCGTTCCCTTTTTATCAAAAAGACGGGGGATCCGCCGGAAAAAGCGTATCTGTTGGGCGGGGATTATTTCCGGGTATGGGAACTGGTTTCCGGGAAGATTACCTGGTCGCTGATTCTGGACTGGCCGCCGGAAGGTATCAGCGATCCGGGAAGCTATGAACTGTGGCCCTTTGTCGGCGTGGAACAGCCGCTACCTGAGGGTTTACTGGATAATTTCGGCAAGAACGCCGGCAATTATTCCGCGGATTATCTCAACGTCCCCATTCGCATGGAAAAGGCCGTACTGACATTACCATAGGCCGCCGGGTGCCATTTCCCGTTACTTTTCCGAAAATTTGCTTCGCGATTGCAACATGCTCTTCATCCAGCCCTCTTCAAAATAGCGGTAAAGATTTTTCCCCGGGCAAACGGTCTTTTGGGAGTAATCCCGGTGCGTGGCCACCCGGTCGGCGGGCACCTGATAGTCCTTCATCAGGGCCAGTGTTAAATCCACCAGGCTGGTCAGTTGTTTTTCATTGACCTTCTGTACTTCAAAGTTACCGATGACACAGATCAGGGCGTGGCCGTGCGGGTCGTATTCGGTGTTGGTATCCCCGGCATAAGTAAGCGGTCGGGCGGCATAAATTTTCCCCTCGGGATCGATGAGAAAATGGTAGGGGATATCCATCCACTTTTTATCCCGGGTGCTGAATGTTTGCAGATGCTTCAGATAAGCCACGGGATCGGCGCTGTCGGCAAAAAAAACACCGCCGTGATGAATGGTAATATATTTTATCTGTTGCCGGTAGGGGGCAGTATCCACGGAATCCGCCACCGGCTTTCCGCCCCATTGTGCTTTGCTTGTCAGCGGCAGCTTGTCCAGCTCTCCCGCTGCGGAAATCATGATCCAGCCTAAAACGATCCACAGCCCAAGTCGCATATCACACACCATCCTTTACGTTAAATTCTATTTGCTCCGAGGCGTTCAGCCGCACGCTTTTTACGGGCATCCAGCCCCTTACCGAATTGATCCGCCACAGACGGGAAACGTCCGGGAGCATATTTAAGGTTAACACTTTTTCCTTTATCCGCCCCTCTTTTAACAGAAAAGCGCGAAAAACACCGCCCAGTAAGCCGCATTGTTGAGGGGGCGTGTAATGTTCTCCCCGCCACTCAAAAACAATGTTGGCTATGGTGGTTTCGGTTAATTCCCGGGCATTATTATATAACAGAACATCATTACAACCAAGTTCATTTTGCCTTAATAAGGTATCATAGATATCGCGCCGGTCGGTTTTATGGTAGAGCCAGACGCTGTCGCGATCGATGGCCGCGGGCGCCAGGGCCAGGCATTGTCCGCTTTTCGGTTTGTCCAGGGGGGCGGCCTCCAGTGTGCAGTGCCCGTTCTCATCCACCAGCAGGCGCACACGCTGATCCTCCGGCAAGCCGGAGAGGCGGGCGGCTTCGCGGTACAGACGTTCGCGGATTTCCTCCAGGGGAAAGTTAAAGCCGAAATAGTCACGGCTGCTTTGCAGACGTTGCAGATGTTCCTCCGGGAGGAACCAGCCCGGCCCCTGTTTATAGAGAAGCGTTTCCAGGAGACGAAAAGGGGGACGCTGATGACGGAGCACCCCGGCTTTGAGCAGCGACTCGCGGTATTCATTCTCCACCCGGCTGTCCCACACAATGCCGCCCCCCACGCCGTAGCGTGCCACATGATTCTTTTTATCCAGCAGCACCGTGCGGATGGCCACATTAAAACAGCCCACACCCTTTGGCCCCATATACCCGACGGCGCCGGTATAGATGCCCCGGGGAAAGGGTTCCAACTCGCGGATGATCTCCGTGGTACGCACCTTGGGCGCACCGGTGATGGAGGCGCAGGGAAAGAGATGGCGGATGATTTCGCTAAAGGAGGCCTCCGTTTCGGCCTCCACCTCGCTGGTCATCTGCCAGACGGTGGGGTATTGTTCGATGCTAAAAAGCCGCGGGGTGGTCACGCTTCCGGCGCGGCAAAAGCGGGAAAGATCGTTGCGCATCATATCGACTATCATCACATTTTCCGCCTGTTCCTTTTCCGAGCCGGCCAGTTGCCGGGCCCGTCGCAGATCGTCCGCGCGGAAAAGCCCGCGCGGGGCGGTGCCCTTCATGGGTCGTGTTTTTATGCGCTTTCCCTTGAGCCGGAAAAATAATTCGGGCGAAACCGAGGCCACGGCCCAGCGCTCCGTATCGATAAAGGCGGCGTAACTGCCCGGCTGCGCCCGCCGCAAACGTCTGAAATAGTCTTCAAAATCCCCGTTAAAATTTCCTTGAAGGGGAAATGTATAGTTGACCTGGTAACTGTCTCCGGCGCGCAGGTAATCCCGTATTTTTTGCAGGGCCCGGTCATATTGTGCCCGGGGCAACAGCGGTTGCCACTCCGGTCCGTCCGCGGCATTGGCAGGCGGGGACATATCCGGGGGGCTGTCCTCCGGGGAGTCATAAACACCCAGCAGCAACAGCGGCAGCCCTTCCAGCGGGGGATGGGCTTGGAGGTGAGGCTCCAGACCCGTGGCGGCTTCATAACAGATGAAACCGGCCAGCCATTTGCCTTTGCCGAGCCATTGATCGGCCCGGGCAAGGGCGGGGCGTACCTCGGCTGTCCGGTCGGCGCGAATTATGGTCCGGGGGGCGTTAAAGGCCAGGCCTTGTGTTTTGTGGGGATGGAAAAAGCAAACGTTCATCTTAACCGTATATTTGGGAAAGGACACAATGTACGCAGCAAGGGCTACCACGGGCAAGCCCGTAAATCCGCCCCGCCGGGGTATGCGGATAAGAGACCATCGCAAGATATATTGCGGTTTTGATTTGCCGGTATTCTCCTTACCGTAATAACAACTTTTGAGTATGAATATCCGGTTAGGCGAAAAAAACAAAATAGCGTTCTCTTTCCGGCTCATCGGGCAAGAGCACAATCAAACTTGTCGCCTCAGTTCAGGAAAAGGTAATCCTGCCAGGTGGGGTGGGGCCGGCCGTTGGCCAGGTATTGCAGGTAAAACAGATGGGTGGGCCGCGTGGGTTTGCGCAACAGCTTCATACCGGCCTGCTCCGGGGTGCGGTCACCCTTTTTATGATTGCAACGGGAACAGGCGCAAACCAGATTTTCCCAGGTATCCCTGCCGCCCAGGGATTTCGGGATGATATGATCAATGGTCATGGGCTGATGGTTTTTTCCGCAATACTGGCAACGGTTGCGATCGCGCTTTACAATATTCTTGCGGTTCAGGGAAACGGTTTGATAGGGGCGACGGATATAGCGGTTCAGCCGGATGACGGAAGGATAGGGCATGGTTTGCCGCGCGGAGTGAATGGCTCCCTCATAACGTTCAATCATCTGCGCCTTATCCAGCAGCAGCAAAATGACCGCCTTGCGGGCCGAGCAAATTGAGATCGGCACATAATTTTGATTTAATACCAAAACACTTTGTTTTAGCATTTTTCCTCTCCGTTAAAAAAAAGTTCGAACCTCCACAAAGGTATCCATCAGGCCCCGGTCAAAAAGGGGGTCATCGGCACGGGAAGCGTTTATGCGCACGCGTCCCCGGGCATGGATAAAATAACCCTGATCCAGGCGGATGGCAACATGGGTGATCCTGGTGCCGGACTCGGCGAAAAAGAGCAAATCCCCGGCCGCGCCGCCGTTAAATTCCCCGGATACGGGGCGGGCGTCCTGGTATTGCATGGGTGAATCCCGGCGAATGGCCCGTCCCAGCAACTTATGGGTGAGCTGCACCAGGCCGGAACAGTCCACCCCCTTACCGCTTTTGCCGCCCCAATGATAGGGCAGGCCCATAAAACGTCGTGCCACCCGTGTCAGGTTCCCGCGGGTAAATCCACCCAGCGGCACGCATACCTGATGGCCTACCCAGCCGCGTCGTCCGTCGGGCAGTTCCACCTCCAGCCCGCGGGGGCCGGACTGTACCACCAGCACGTATCCCCCCGCGGTTAAATCCGCCAGGGGCTCTTTTCGTTCCACATCCCGCCAAACGACGGCCTGTATGCGGGTCACCGGCAGTACATTCTCCCGGGGTTTTTCCCTTTCCACCGCCTGATGCCGGTTGAGCCAGCCTTCATAACCATCTTCGCATCGTACCCGTATAAAATCCTTTGTACGCTCCAAAAGCTGTAAAGCTTCCCACATGGTTACCTGTGTATCCACTTCGCTGTGAAAACTGGCTTCGCGGTAGATATTGGCGCAACTGACATTGCAAAAAAACATGCTCTTTACCATCCGGTTTGTTACTTGGAAGCCTTAATTATAGCAAAGGCCGGGATCAATAAAAAGTGTCTCGTGAACCAAATCTGATTAAATTGCTCCCTTTTGGAGAAAAAGATGCCCATACCCTTTGAAATGCTGGAAGCCATCATTTTTGATATGGATGGTGTTCTGGTGGATACCGAACCCGTTCACATGCAGGCCTTTGTTTCATTCCTGGCCTTGTATGATATTCACGTGCCGCAGGAAACCTTGTGGTCTTTTATCGGTCATTCCGTGCAGGAAAACATGCGCGTATTGAAAGCCCGATACAAGGTCTTGGCCGGCATAACGGTGGCGGAGGCGGTGAAAAAACGTGACGCCCTCTATTTGCAGCTGCTGGAAAAAAGCACTTTGGGTCTGAATGACGGCATAGCCGATCTGATCGATTATGCCTTGAATAACGGGTTGGCCCTGGGGCTGGCCACCTCCTCGGACACAAGCCACTGGCAAGCCGTGGCCCGGGTTATAAAGCGAAATGACGGTGTTGATCTGCATAAAGTTTTTGAGGCGGTAAGCTGCGGTGATGAGGTGGAGAAACGTAAGCCCCATCCCGGATTATACCGGCGCGCCTGTGCCGGCCTGGGAATGACGCCGTCGAAAAAAATCGTGGCCATAGAAGATTCTCCGGCCGGTATTGCCAGCGCCAACGCCGCCGGTTTGAGCAGCATTGCCCTGCTGACCCCCTATGTACCCGAAAAGCAGATGAGCGCAGCCGATATGGCGGTACGGGAGATTGCCGAAATCACCGAGAGGCTTTTGCAATAGCGGACCTTAAAAAGAAAATCATTTATATGGCGGAGCAGCAGCGCTCCCTGAGCCTGTCGAAGGGAGTCGGCACTTCGACCGGGCAAGACGGCCTTTGACGGGGTGAGGTTGTATGCTTTCGGCAGAAGATTCTCTTTTTATTTTTACTCACACAAAGCCACCAAGTCTTTTTTACTCCCCTCTCTTTGAAGAGGAGAGGGGCAGGGGGAGAGGTCGTATCCTCTTCCCGGCACCGGGAAATCTATTGGCAGAAGATACTCTTTTACTTTTTCCCACACTAAGATACAAACCCTTTTGACTTGAGGTCTTTCCGGTAGTGCTCTATCAGAATAAAGACTTTTCTTCGTTCTTTTGTTTCGCCAAAAGAACCAAAAGCATTTGCGGAATTTTATCTCATTACCATGACTTCAGGCATTGCCACCCGGTCACCCGAAAATTCCGCCTTTTTATCCTCGTAAGTTTACGGTTCTCCACGAAATTCCTTACCAGGCGATTTGAGTTTGAACAGTTCGATCTTTTTATATAGAGGGCGCT